>JAYRND010000080.1:0-8693 GCA_041904885.1 Burkholderiales bacterium | reverse complement strand
CTCCGGCTTCGGAGTCGCCGTCGCGGGCGTGGAAGGAGGCGCGGGCGTCACGATCACCGGCCCTTGTGGCTGGAGCGGGATCGCGGGCGAGGGCGCGGGTTTGACGATGACCGGCCCTTGGCCGGGCAGCGGGATTGCGGGGGGCTTGGGCTCGACGATGACCGGTCCCTGCCCCGGCAAGGGAATCGTCGGCGCCGGCTTGCTCGGCGCGACATAGCCGCCGGGTGTAGACGAGGGGAGGCTCGGATTGACGGGGATCGAGATCGTCGGCAGCTTGTAATTTTCCACCGGCGCCGGCGCCGAGCTCGCCGGCTTCGGCACCGTCGGCGGCTTCGCTACTGGCGGCTTGTAGGCGCCGGGTTTTTGCGCCGGGCCATAGATCGTGCCGTCGTCGGACGGCGCAACGATGGCCGGCCCGGAAGGCGGCGCAACGGTCGACTCTCCCTGTGCGAACACCGCCGCTGGCGCCAGCAGAAGCGCCAGCCCGGCGGCAAAGCGCGTGCGCAGCATCGCGCCTATTTCTTGAGCGAGGTGACGGTGTCGCCGCGACGTGGCGGCTCGTTTGCCAGCGGCTCGAAGGTGCCGATGGCGATCTTCTCTTCGACCGAAGTGACCTCGAAGAAGGCGACTTCCTGCCGCCGCACGCTGAGGACTTCGCCGGTCGCCGGGTCGGTCATTTTGCGGCCGATGCGCTCGATGACGAAGCGATCCCCGGGCCTGAGGCCCGAATTGGTGCCGGCGTTGATCACGGCCTCCTTGTCGTTGACCTCGACCACCAGCCCCAGCCAGGGGCGGCGGCTCGCCTCGGCGACGAGCCGATCTACGACTTGCGTGATCGCGCGTCGCACGGCCTCGCCCAGCGGTGTGCGCAGGAACTGGTTGGAGCCGAGCGACATTCCCTTTGCGCCCAGCGACACGTCGAAGCCGCGGCTCTCGAGCGGCTCCTTGACCTTGTAGACCTCGGTGACCTGCCCGGTCGAGGCATCGACGATCCGCACGTCCATCGCGACCGCGCCGGACGCGGACTGCGTGGACAGCGCGCCCGAAAGCGGGTTGCTGCCGCCGCGCGCGCCGCCGAAGCTGAAGCCGCCGCCGCGGTCGTCGGCGCCGAATTCAGTGACCGCGCCGAAAATCAGGTATTGCACGCCGGCGAGCTTGCCGAGCTCCGGACCCGTCTCCGGGTTGGTCACGCCGGAGGCCTTGAGCTCCTGCTCCGTGGTGAGCTGGCGAAGCTGCGCGCGCTCGACCACGATGAACCGGCCCGATTCCGCCAGCGCCGTGGTGAGCATGGCCGAAAGCCCGCCGCCAATGTCCCATTCGCCGTACTTGGCATTGAACGCGCCGATGCTGTCGAACTTGCCGACCGATACGACCCGCTTTGGGCCGGGTACCGCGGGCACCGGGCGCGTCAGCAGCGCTTGCGGCTGGTCGGCCGCGTTGCCGCTTTGCGACCAGGCCGGCGCATGCGTCAGCCATAGTGCAAACAGCGCGAAGGCACAGCCAATCCCCTGGGTCAATCGCATTTCTCTCCCCCCTTGCCGTACGTTGCGTTTCTTCTTCCGCGCGAGCGCGGTTATTTTTTCGCCTGCTCGCGCACCGGCGACCAGCCGCCGGTCTTCTTGTCCACGCGGTATTCGTCCACCACCGAGCCCTCGCGGGTGACGACCTGGCCAAGGATGGAATCGCCCTGGTCGGTCACTTTGCCCACCGTGAGGCGCGGGTTGCCTGCGAGCATGAGCCGGTATTCGAGCAGCAGCCGGACCGACTTCTCTGTCGGCCCTTCCGGCCCGTAGACGGCGGCGACCGCTTCGCGATTCGGCAATCCCTCGGCCGGCAGTCCCGGCAGCGGCCGCGCGATTCCTCCGCCCGTGGATGCGGCGTTCTGCCACGCTTGGATCAGGATGCCGAGGCGCTGGATCTGCTGGCCGAGCGCAAAATAGTCGTCCGCGACCGGGCCGTGCGTCACGGGCGCGTAGGGATAGTCGAGCCGGCGCTCGGCGTTGTCGCGCGACTGCTGGCGCAGCTGGTTGGCTTTGGCAGTGTTCCTTTCCTGCTGCGTGGGCGCCTGCGCGATCGCGGGAATGGAAATCGCAAGCAGCAGCGCGAGGAACGCGCCGGCCCTTGCCTTGCCGGAAACCCGTCGAAGTGGTCTTGGCCGGTGTTGCACCTGGGTTGGTCTCCACGAATGCGCCGGAGCGGCCATACTAGCCCAACTTCCCGGCAATCGGCATTCTTCACGCGCGCGGAAAAGGCTCCGGCGTCGTGCATAATGCTCGCGGCGGGCCCCCCCGCATTGCAGGCTGGTGAACCTGGTCAGGTCCGGAAGGAAGCAGCCACAGCTGGATTCTGCAAGTGCCGGGGTCAGGCTCGCCTAACCCTCCGCCGCCGCAGTTAAAATCGCCGCATGAGCTACCAGGTCCTCGCCCGCAAGTGGCGGCCGCGCGACTTCGCGAGCCTGGTCGGGCAGGAGCACGTGGTGAAGGCGCTGCGCCACGCCCTCGAGCGGCAACGGCTGCATCACGCCTACCTGTTCACGGGTACGCGGGGCGTCGGCAAGACCACGCTGGCGCGCATCCTCGCCAAGTGCCTGAACTGCGAGACTGGCATCACGCCGGCGCCCTGCGGCAAGTGCGGCGCCTGCACCGAGATCGACGGCGGGCGCTTTCCGGACCTGATCGAAATCGACGCCGCCACCAACACCGGCATTGACGAGATGCGCGCGCTGCAGGACAACGCGGCCTACGTGCCGGCGCGCGGTCGCTTCAAGGTCTTCGTCATCGACGAAGTCCACATGCTCTCCAAGCCGGCGTTCAACTCGATGCTGAAGACGCTGGAGGAACCGCCGGCGCACATCAAGTTCATCCTGGCGACGACCGACCCGCAGAAGATTCCCGTGACGGTGCTCTCGCGCTGCCTGCAGTTCAACCTCAAGCAGATGCCGCGCCCGGCGATCGCCGCGCACCTGGAAAAGGTGCTGAAGGACGAGAAGGTGGCGTTCGAGCCGGAGGCGCTGCCGCTGATCGCGCGTGCCGCCGCCGGCAGCATGCGCGACGCGCTCTCCCTGCTCGACCAGGCGATCGCGCACGGCGGTGGCACGCTCGCAGCCAGTGGTGTGCGCGACATGCTCGGCGCGGTCGACGAGACGTACCTGCTGCGGCTGCTCGAAGCGCTGGCCGCGGGCGATGGGGCCGCGCTGGCGGCGGTCGCCGAGGAGATGCAGGCGCGCGCGCTGTCTTTCGACGCAGCGTTGCAGGACCTGGCAAGCCTGCTCCTTCGGGTCACGCTCGCGCAGACCGTGCCCGAGGCGCTGGAGAAGGATCTGCCCGAGCGCGACCGGATCCTGGCGCTCGCCGGCGGGATCGATCCGGAAACGGTGCAGCTCTGCTACCAGATCGCGCTGCAGGGCCGCGAGGACCTGCCGCTCGCTCCCGACGAGCATGCCGGATTCCTCATGACGCTGCTCCGGATGCTGGTTTTTCGACCGGGTGATGTCTCTTCCTCTTCTCCTGGAAAAAGCATTTCAGCAACGGAAACCCCAAAAGCGTTCGATGGCAACTGGGCGGCACTGGTGCAGAAGCTACCGCTATCGGGCGGCGCCAAGGAGCTGGGGCGCAACTCGGAGCTGCGCAGCCACGCCAATGGAGCCTTCGAGCTGGTCGTGCAGAAGGCGATGGGCCACCTGGCCGGCGACAGCTTCCGGGACAAGTTGCAGGCGGTGCTGGCGGCGCATTTCGGCTCGCCGGTGAAGGTGCAGGTCGCCATCGGCGAAACGCGCGGCGCGACGGCGGCCGCGCTGGAGAGCGCCGAGAAGGGCGCGCGCCGCGCCGAGGCGGTGCGCGCCGTGCAGGGCGACAATTTCGTGCAGGAGCTCGTCAACCTCTTCGACGGCAGGGTCGTCGATTCGACTATCCGGGAAAAACAGCGATGAAAGGCAATATCGGCCAGATGATGAAGCAGGCGCAGATGATGCAGGAGAACATGCGCCGCATGCAGGAGCAGCTCGGCACGATGGAGGTCGAAGGCCAGTCGGGCTCGGGCATGGTGAAGGTGGTCATGAGCTGCAAGCACGAAACGCGCCGCGTGAGCATCGATCCGTCGTTGATGGCCGACCGGGAGATGCTGGAAGACCTTCTCGTCGCGGCCCTGAACGACGCGGCGCGCAAGGTCGAGGAGACTGTCAGCCAGAAAATGAGCGGCATCATGCCTCCGGGGCTCAAGCTTCCGTTCTGACGATGAAGCGAGATGCGGTGCCGAGCGCGGCGGGCCTGGAGCGCCTGATCGAGGCGCTGCGGGTGCTGCCCGGCGTGGGGCCGCGCTCCGCGCAGCGGATGGCCTACTACCTGCTGCAGCGCGACCGCGCCGGCGCCGAGACGCTGGGCGTCGCGCTCGCCGAGGCGCTGCGCGCGGTGCGGCACTGCGCTCGCTGCAACAACTTCACCGAGGAAGAAGTCTGCGCGCTGTGCCGCTCGCCACGCCGCGACAGCTCGCTGCTGTGCGTGGTCGAGACGCCGGCTGACCTGTCGATGGTCGAGCAGACGCTCAGCTACTCGGGCCTGTACTTCGTGCTGATGGGGCGCCTGTCGCCGCTGGATGGCGTCGGCCCGCGCGACATCGGCCTCGACCGGCTGCTCGCGCGCGCGGGCGACGGCAACGTGCAGGAGGTCATCCTCGCCACCAATTTCACCAACGAGGGCGAGGCGACCGCGCATTACATCGCCGAGATGCTGCGCGCGCGCGGCATACGCTCCTCGCGCATCGCGCGCGGTGTGCCGCTCGGCGGCGAACTCGAATACGTAGACGTCGGAACCATCTCGCAGGCACTGATGGATCGGCGCGGGTTATAGTCCGGCTGAAGGAGGAGTCGCATGAAAAATGTCATCGGGTTGGTTCTCGCGTGCGCGTTTTCGCTGGCGCAGGCACAGATCGAAAAGCGCGATGTCCACATCGCCGTCGGCGGCAAGGTGGCCCTGTACTACCTGCCGCTCACCATCACTGAGCGGCTGGGGTATTTCAAGGACGAGGGACTCAACGTGCGCATCAGCGACTTCGCCGGCGGCACGCGCTCGCTGGAAGCAGTGGTCGGCGGCAGCGCGGACGTGGTCTCGGGCTCCTACGAGCACACGATCAACATGCAGTCGCGGAAGATCCCGTTCCAGGCCTTCGTGCTGGCGGGTGCATCGCCGCAGATCAGCGTGGCCATCAGCAGCAAGCTCGCGGCGAAGTACAAGTCGCCAAAGGACCTGAAGGGGCTGAAGGTGGGGGTAAGCGCACCTGGGTCGAGCACGAACATGGTCGTGGATTTCCTGCTGTCCAAGGGCGGGCTCAAACCCAGCGACGTGGCGATCATCGGTATTGGCGCGGGAGCGAATGTCATCGCCGCCGTGGACCAGGGGAGGGTGGATGTCATTTCCCAGACCGACCCCGCGGTAACGATCCTCGAAAAGGACGGCAAGGTGAAAGTGATTGCGGAAACGCGCACGCCTGCGGGCACGGAAGCCCTCTTCGGCGGTCCGATGCCGGCGGCGAGCCTGTATGCGCCAATCGAATTTGCCCGCAAGAATCCGAATACTGTGCAAGCACTGGTCAATGCCACGGTGCGGGCGCTGATCTGGATGCAGGAGGCCTCGCCGCAGCAGATACTTGCGACCGTGCCAGAGGAGTACACGCTCGGCAACAAGGCGATGTACCTGTTCGCCTACAACAACGTGAAGACGGCCTACTCCAAGGACGGTTTGTTCAGCGAGGCCGGAGCGAAGACGACGCTCAAGGTGCTGGCGGCCGCCAATCCGAAGATCAAGCCCGAGGAAATCAAGCTTGCCGACACGTATACGAACGAGTACGTGAAGAAAGCGCTCGCGAAGTACGGCAAGAAGTAACAGGCGACCGCATGCAGGCTGCGCCGGCGCTCGCGCTGGAAGACATCTCCGTCACGTTCGTATCGGAGGGGGCTGCCCGGTACACCGCCATCCAGGGCGCGACCCTGAGAGTCGGCCCCGGAGAGTTCGTCTCGGTGGTCGGCCCGACCGGATGTGGAAAATCCACGCTGCTCAACGTGGGGGCCGGGCTGCTGGCGCCGTCGGCCGGCGGCGTCAGCGTGTTCGGGGAGCCCCTGCAGGGGCTCAACCGCAAGGCCGGCTACCTGTTTCAAACGGAGGCCTTGCTGCCCTGGCGCACGGCACTCGACAACGTGACGGTAGGGCTCGAGTTCCGCGGCGTGCCGAAAGGGGAAGCATCGGAGCGCGCCGAGGGCTGGCTGGCGCGCGTCGGGCTGCGCGGCCATGGCCACCGCTATCCGCACCAGCTTTCCGGCGGCATGCGAAAGCGCGTGGCGCTTGCGCAGACGCTGATCCTGGATCCGCAGATTATCCTGATGGACGAGCCGTTTTCGGCGCTCGACATCCAGACCCGGCAGCTGATGGAGAACGAATTGCTCGAGCTCTGGTCCGCCGACCGCAAGTCGGTGGTGTTCATCACGCACGACCTGGAGGAGGCGATCTCGTTGTCGGACCGGGTGGTGGTGCTCTCGGCCGGCCCGCAGTCGCACCCGATCGGGGAGTTCGAGATCGACCTGCCGCGTCCGCGCGACGTGGCGGAGATCCGCCTCACGCCGCGCTTCATCGACCTGCACACCCGCATCTGGCACGTCATGAAGGAAGAGGTGCTCAAGGGCTATGAGCAGCAGAAGAATCAGTAGCCGGTTGCGGCTATGGCAGGTGCTCCTGCTCGCGGCGCTGTTCGCGTTCTGGCACGTCGCCACGCACCCGAGCCTGATCCCGCCTTTCTACTTCGACAATCCTCACAAGGCGGCCTTCTTCTTCGGCCAGCCGCTCGAGGTGGCTTCGCGGATCTGGGCGTGGTTCGTTTCAGGCACGATCTATCAGCATCTCGGCGTCACGCTGATGGAAACCGCGCTTGCCTTTGTGATCGGCACAGCCTCCGGTCTCGCCGTGGGGCTGTGGCTGGCGCTCAGCCCAACTGCCGCCGCGCTGCTCGACCCCTACATCAAGGCGGTGAACTCCATGCCGCGGGTGATCCTGGCGCCGATCTTCGGCGTCTGGTTCGGCCTGGGCGTGGCGTCCAAGGTCGCGCTTGGCGTGACCCTGGTGTTCTTCATCGTGTTCTTCAACGTCTACCAGGGCGTGCGCGAGGTCAGCCCGACCGTCCTGGCGAACGCTCGCATGCTGGGCGCGACCGAGCGCCAGCTGTTGCGCAGCGTCTACGTGCCGAGCGCCATGAGCTGGGTGTTCGCCAGCCTGCACAACTCTGTCGGCCTGGCCTTCGTGGGCGCGGTGGTCGGGGAGTATCTCGGCTCCTCGAGCGGGGTGGGCTACCTGATCCTGCAGGCCGAGGGCACGTTCGACATCAACACGGTTTTCGCCGGTATCCTTGTGCTCACTGCATTCGCGCTGATTCTCGACTGGGCGGTGACGGCCGTGGAGCGGCGCTTGATGGTCTGGCAACCCCGAAGCGGAGAAACGGAGAGGATCTGATGTCCAGGGCATTCCTGCTGATCTGTCTGCTCGTCCACGGCATTGCGCTGGCGCAGACGTACCCGTCGAAGCCGGTGCGCGTGATCGTTCCGTACCCGCCGGGCTCCACTCCCGACATCGTCGGCAGGGCTGTGGCTGGCAAGCTGCAGGAGAGCCTGGGACAGCCCTTCGTTGTCGACAACCGCACCGGCGCGGGCGGCAATATCGGTGCCGAGGCAGTCGCCAAGGCCGCGCCCGACGGCCATACGCTGCTCATCGGCATCAACGGGCCGGCGGCGATCAACAAGTTCCTCTACAAGGACCTCACCTACGATTCGGACCGGGACCTGCTGCCGATCTCGCTGCTCGCGGCGACCCCGCAGATGCTGGTCGTGACGCCATCGGTGGAGGCGGCCAATTTCAAGTCGTTCCTCGAGTACCTGCGCAGGAATCCCGGCCGGCTGTCCTATGGGTCGGTGGGGGGCGGGAGCGCCGCCCACCTGACAATGGAGCTCCTCAAGAGCGATGCCAGGGTGTTCGCGGTGCACATCCCGTACCGCGGCTTTCCGCCGGCGGTCACCGACATGCTGGCTGGCAACATCCAGGTGATGTTCGCGATCATTCCCGCAGTGCTGCCGCAGGTGAAGGCAGGAAAGCTGCGGGCGCTGGCGGTAACGGGGCTGAAGCGCAGCGCGCTGGCCCCGGACGTCCCCAGCGTCGCCGAGCTCGGCTATCCGCAGCTGGAATCGCTGGCCTGGATCGGCCTGCTCGCGCCCGCAGGCACCCCGCCGGGCGTCGTCGCGCGCCTGAGCACAGAGGCCGTCAACGGCATTCGCGCCGCCGACACGCGGGAGACCCTCGGGCGGCAGGGCTTCGACGTGGTCGGCAATTCGCCCGCGGAGTTCGCCGCCTGGATCCGCGCCGAGCAGGCGAAATGGGCGAAAGTCATCAAGGCGAGCGGCGCTACGGCGGACTGAGGGCGGCTGCCTGCGGAAATTCCTGTCAAATGTTTGACACTGACGGGAAAAACCTTCTATAATCTTTGGCTCAACGGACGCGGGGTGGAGCAGTCTGGCAGCTCGTCGGGCTCATAACCCGAAGGTCAGAGGTTCAAATCCTCTCCCCGCAACCAAGTTCTTCGCAGTCCGCTCTTTAACAATTCGCAGCCGATAGGTGTGGGCGCTCGATGCCGAAGGCTCAAGCATCTAGCAGCCTACAACTTAT
>JAYRND010000079.1:0-14894 GCA_041904885.1 Burkholderiales bacterium | reverse complement strand
TCTACAACCCGGTCGGCCCCTACCTCCCGGCCGCCCAGGCGGGCCTGGAGGCCGATTACCGGCGCGAGCTGAAGGAGCGCCACGGCCTGGTCTTCAACAACCTCTACACGATCACCAACATGCCGATCAACCGCTTCCGCGTGCACCTGGAGAAGTCGGGGCAGTACGAGGCGTACATGGACAAGCTGCTGGCGGCCTTCAACCTGGCGGCGGCAGAGGGAGTGATGTGCCGCAGCCTGATCAGCGTCGGCTACGACGGCCGCATCTACGACTGTGACTTCAACCAGATGCTGGAGATGGAAGCCGAGGACGCGAAGGGCCGCCGGATGAGCGTCCACGATTTCGAATTCGACAGTGCGCTCAAGCGCCCGATACAATTCGATGCTCATTGTCTGGGATGCACCGCGGGGGCAGGGAGTTCCTGCGGCGGCGCGACTGCCTAATTGAAAACGTTTGGTTTTGCCGGCTGGTCGGGGAGTGGCAAGACGACCCTGATCGAAAAGCTTATCCCGCTGATCAACGGCCGGGGACTGCGCGTCTCGCTCATCAAGCACGCGCACCACACGTTCGACGTCGACCACCCGGGCAAGGATTCCTACCGCCACCGGCAGGCGGGCGCCACCGAGGTGCTGGTGACCTCCTCGCGGCGCTGGGTGCTGATGCACGAGCTGCGCGGCGCGCACGAGCCCTCGTTCGAGGAGCAGGTGCGGCACCTGTCGCCCTGCGACCTGCTGATCGTGGAGGGGTTCAAGCACGCGCCGATCCCGAAGCTGGAGGTCTGGCGCGCCGTCACCGGCGAGGCGCTGCTCCATCCGAACGACCCGCACATCGTCGCGGTGGCGAGCGACGCGAAAGTGGAGACGCGCCTGCCGCTCCTCGACCTGAACGACGCGACGGCGATCGCCGATTTCATCCTCCGGCACCAGGGGCTGGCATGAACAAGGGCCTGCTCTCGGTGGACGAGGCGCTCGCTCAACTGCTCGCGGGTGCGCGGCCGCTGGCCGAAGTCGATCAGGTGCCCACGATGGCAGCGGCGGGCCGGGTGCTCGCGCAGGCGCAGACGTCCACCATGGACGTGCCGCCGATGGACAACAGCGCGATGGATGGGTACGCAGTGCGCCTTTCCGATCTGAATTCTTCGGAAAAAAAATTGAAAGTCGCGCAAAGAATTCCCGCCGGTTCCGTCGGCAAGCCCCTGGAGCCGGGCACGGCGGCGCGCATCTTCACCGGCGCACCCGTGCCTTCAGGTGCGGATGCGGTCGTGATGCAGGAGTTCTGTGATTTTGAAAATCAAACCGTAAAAATAAAAAAGGCCCCGAAACCAGGGGAGTGGATACGCCGCGCAGGCAGCGACATCCGCAAGGGCGGCGTGGTCCTGCCCGCGGGCAAGCGGCTCGAGCCGCAGGACACGGGGCTTGCCGCCTCGGTCGGCATCAAGGAACTGCCGGTGGTGCGCAGGCTGCGCCTGGGCCTGTTCTTCACCGGCGATGAGCTCGTCATGCCGGGCGAGCCGCTCGCGCCCGGGCGCATCTACAACTCCAACCGTTTCACGCTGAACGGCCTGGCCGCGGCATTCGGCTGCGAAGTGCGCGATTACGGCATCGTTCCGGACAATCTCGCGAAGACGCGCGAGGTGCTGCGCAAGGCGGCCGCCGAGAACGACGTCATTGTCACCTCGGGCGGGGTGTCGGTCGGCGACGAAGACCACGTCAAGCCCGCGGTGGAAGCGGAAGGGTCGCTGCTGATGTGGAGGATCGCGATGAAGCCGGGACGGCCCCTGGCGTTCGGCAAGGTAGGCAGCGCCGCGTTCATCGGCTTGCCAGGCAATCCCGTATCCAGCTTCGTTACATTCCTGATCTTCGTTCGACCGTTCATCCTCAAAACGCAGGGGATAGAAAAAACACAACCGAATTCCATCGACGCCAGAGCCGACTTCGACTGGCCGGAGCCGGACGCGAGGCGCGAATTCCTGCGCGTAAAATGGAACGCGCAGGGCGGGCTCGACCTCTACCCGACGCAGGATTCGGCGGTGATGACCTCGACGGCCTGGGCCGACGGCCTGCTCGACAACCCGGCCGGCGCGGCGATCCGCAAGGGCGACCGTGTCCGCTTCCTGCCGTATGCGGAGCTGATTCGCTGATGAAGCTGCGTGTCCTCTACTTCGCGAGCGTGCGCGAGAAGGTCGGCAAGGAGGCCGAGGAGATCGAGCTGCCCGCGGGGGTCGCGACCGTGGCCGCGCTGCGCAGCCATCTCCGGAGCAGGGGCGGCGGCTACGAAAGCGCGTTTGCGGAGACGGCGCTCCTTCGCGCCGCGGTCAACCAGGACATGGTGCAGCCTGCCGCTGCGGTCAAGGCGGGCGACGAGGTTGCGTTCTTTCCTCCGGTGACCGGCGGATGAGAATTTCAGTTCAGAAAGAGGACTTCGATCTCGGGGCCGAAGTAAAAGCAGTCTCAAGCAACCCCAAAATCGGCGCCGTTGCCAGTTTTGTCGGCCTCGTGCGCGAAGTCGAGATGACCCTCGAGCACTACCCCGGCATGACCGAGCGCGCGATCGCCAAGATAGTCGAGGAGGCGAAAGGGCGCTGGCAGGTGATGGACTGCACCGTGATCCACCGCTATGGGGCGTTGAGGCCCAACGACCGGATCGTCCTGGTGGCGGTGGCGAGCGCGCACCGCGGCGACGCCTTCGCGGCCTGTGAGTTCATCATGGATTACCTGAAGACGCAGGCGCCCTTCTGGAAGAAGGAGCAGGGTGCAGAGGGCCCGCGCTGGGTGGAAGCGAAAGTCTCCGACGACAAAGCCGCCGAGCGCTGGAAATAATGAACGCCTCGGCCTTTCTCGCGGTGGCTGTGGGCGCGGTGCTCGGCGCCTGGTCGCGCTGGGGCCTCGCCACCTGGCTCAATCCCGGCATCCCGGGATTGCCCGCAGGCACCCTGGTCGCCAACCTTGCCGGCGGCTACCTGGTGGGGGTGGCAGTCGCATTCTTCGCGGGGAACGCGTCGCTCTCGCCGGAATGGCGGCTTGCCTGCGTGACCGGATTCCTGGGTGCGCTGACCACGTTCTCGACCTTTTCGGCTGAGTCGGTGGAGCTGCTGATGGCCGGCCGCATCGGCCCGGCAATCCTCCATTCCGCGGCCCACCTGTTCGGCTCCATCGTCGCCACGCTCCTGGGAATCGCCACCGTCCGGGCCTTCGCCTAGCGCTTGAAATCGGGGGAAAATCCCCCATATCGGTGCAATGCGCTACGACAAGTTCACCACGCAGTTGCAAACGGGGCTGGCCGAGGCCCAGAGCCTCGCGCTCGGCCGCGACCACCAGCAGATCGAGCCCGCCCACCTGCTGCTCGCGCTCCTCAACCAGGAAGACGGCGGGGTGGCGGGCCTCGTCAGCAAGGCCGGCGGCAATGCCAATGCGTTGAAAAAAAGCCTCGCCGATGGCCTCGACAAGCTTCCCAAGGTCGAAGGCACGCCAGGCGAAGTGCACCTGTCGCGCGATCTGGCCAACCTGCTCAATGTCGCCGACAAGGAAGCGCAGAAGCGTGGCGACCAGTACATTGCCTCGGAATTGTTCTTGCTTGCGGCGGTTGGGGACAAGGGGGATACGGGAAGGCTCCTGAAAGCCGCGGGAGTTACGAAAGCTTCCCTGGAGAAAGCCGTGGAGCAGGTGCGCGGCGGCCAATCGGTCTCCGGCCAGGCCGATGAAAGCCAGAGGCAGGCGCTGAAGAAATACACGCTCGACCTCACCGAGCGCGCGCAGGCGGGCAAGCTCGACCCGGTGATCGGCCGCGACGACGAGATCCGCCGCTGCATCCAGATCCTGCAGCGCCGCACCAAGAACAACCCCGTGCTGATCGGCGAGCCCGGCGTCGGCAAGACCGCCATCGTCGAGGGGCTCGCGCAGCGCATCGTCAACGGCGAGGTGCCCGAGAGCCTGAAGGGCAAGCGCGTGCTGGTGCTGGACATGGCCTCGCTGCTCGCCGGCGCCAAGTACCGCGGCGAATTCGAGGAGCGCCTGAAGGCGGTGCTGAAGGAGCTGTCCCAGGACTCCGGGCAAACCATCGTCTTCATCGACGAACTGCACACCATGGTGGGCGCCGGCAAGGCCGAAGGCGCGATCGACGCCGGCAACATGCTCAAGCCCGCGCTCGCGCGCGGCGAGTTGCACTGCATCGGCGCGACCACGCTGGACGAATACCGCAAATACGTGGAGAAGGACGCGGCCCTCGAGCGCCGCTTCCAGAAAGTGCTGGTGGGCGAGCCGTCGGTGGAGGCCACCATCGCCATCCTGCGCGGGCTGCAGGAGCGCTACGAAGTGCACCACGGCGTGGAGATCACCGACCCGGCCATCGTCGCCGCGGCCGAGCTCTCCAACCGCTACATCACCGACCGCTTCCTGCCCGACAAGGCGATCGACCTCATCGACGAGGCGGCCGCGCGTATCAAGATGGAGATCGACTCCAAGCCCGAGGCGATGGACCGGCTCGACCGGCGCCTGATCCAGCTGCGCATCGAGCGCGAAGCCGTGCGGAAAGAGAAGGATGACGCTTCTCTGAAAAGGTTTTCTTTAATTGAAGAAGAAATAAAGAGCCTCGAAAAACAGTATTCCGACCTCGAGGAGGTCTGGAAGTCGGAGAAAGCCCAGGTGCAGGGCAGCCAGCACGTCAAGGAGTCGCTGGAAAAGCTCAAGCTGCAGATGGAGGAGGCAAAGCGCAAGGGCGACTGGCAGAAGATGTCGGAGATCCAGTACGGGAAAATCCCCGGCCTGGAGGCCCAGCTGAAGAAGGCGGAGAAAGGCGAGACGAAATCCGGCAAGGCGAAGCTGTTGCGCACGCAAGTCGGCGCCGAGGAGATCGCGGAGGTGGTATCGCGCGCGACCGGCATCCCGGTGTCGAAGATGATGCAGGGCGAGCGCGAGAAGCTGCTGAAGATGGAAGAACGGCTGCACGCGCGCGTGGTCGGCCAGGACGAGGCGGTGCGCCTGGTATCGGACGCGATCCGCCGCTCGCGCTCAGGGCTGTCCGATCCGAATCGGCCTTATGGAAGTTTTTTATTTTTAGGACCAACAGGAGTTGGCAAGACCGAGCTGTGCAAGGCGCTGGCCGCCTTCCTGTTCGATTCCGAGGACCACCTGATCCGCATCGACATGTCCGAGTACATGGAGAAGCACTCGGTATCGCGCCTCATCGGCGCGCCGCCGGGTTACGTCGGCTACGACGAGGGCGGGCAGCTCACCGAGCAGGTGCGCCGCAAGCCCTACGCGGTGATCCTGTTCGACGAGGTGGAGAAGGCGCACCCGGACGTGTTCAACGCGCTGCTGCAGGTGCTGGACGAGGGCCGCATGACCGACGGCCAGGGCCGCACGGTGGATTTCAAGAACACCGTGATCGTGATGACCTCGAACCTGGGCTCGCACATGATCCAGCAGATGGCGGACAGCGACTACGAGGTGGTCAAGCTCGCCGTGATGGGCGAGGTGAAGACGCATTTCCGGCCCGAGTTCGTCAACCGCATCGACGAGGTGGTGGTGTTCCACGGCCTCGGCGACGAGCATATCAAGTCCATTGCGCGCATCCAGTTGCGGAACCTGCAGGGCAGGATCCAGAAGATGGACTACGGCCTGGAAGTGACCGAGTCCGCCGTGGCCGAGCTCGCCAAGGCCGGCTTCGACCCGGTCTACGGCGCGCGGCCGCTCACGGGGGCGATCCCGCCGGAGATCGCTAATCCGCTTGCCACGGCGATCCTGGCGGGGCGCTTCGCGCCCCGGGACACCATCCGCGTCGACTACCGCGGCGGCAGGATGAACTTCGAGAAGTCTCCCGCGAAGGCCGCCGCGTAGGGGTTTTCAGATCCCGCCCGAATGCGGCGGGTCTGCTGCAGCAGCTCTTCCCAGAGGTTGTCCATGTCCTTGCGGAACACCACGTCCGCGTCCGCGCCCAGCACCGACCAGATGCCCCGGTCGATCTCGTTGCGCAACTCGCCCGGCCGCCAGCCCACGTAGCCGACGAAGTAGCGCGCCTCGTTCGGCGTGGACTCGATGATCTGGTCGATGGTGTTGACGCGGAACGCCATGTACAGGTTTTTCATCAGCATGACCGAGCCGGCGCCGGGAGCGACGCTGGTCTTCACCAGCGCGACCAGCGCGCCGCGCGAGAAGGGGCCGCCGTAGTAGACCGGGTCGACGACCTTCTTCGAGGGCTCGTGCTCGGGGAACAGGCTCGACAGCGAGCGCTTGGTCGGGCGGTTCAGGATCACGCCGACGTGGCCGCCGTTCGGCGCCGGCGCGGCGAGCAGCACGGCCTGCCGGTAGTCGACGTCGCGGAACGCGGGGTGCGCGACCAGGAGGATCGCGTCCTCTTCCTGCGCGCGGGCGATCGAGGACAGCCCGGCAAGCAGGGCGAAGCACAGCAGGATGCGGACGGCGCGTGCCATGTCCGAGTTATTGTAGCGCGTCACCTGCTCACGCGCGGCCCGAGCCTCATCGCGCGCTCGATGAGCTCCTCCCACATACCCTCGGTCTTCTCGCGGAACACCGTCGCCTCGTCGGCGGGCAGGAAATACCAGCTGTCCCGCATCATCTCGCTTTCCAGCTGGCGCGGGATCCAGCCCGAGTAGCCGGCGTAGATGCGGTAGCGCGCTCCCGGGTTCCGCAGCAGGGCCCCGATGTTGTCGGCGTGGGTAGTCAGGTAGACGCCCTTCAGTACGTGGTAGGCGTGCGCCGCGGGCGTGGTTTCCGAGCGGAACAGCGAAACCAGCGCCTGCAGCATCACCGGGCCGCCGAAGAAGATCGGTTCCCGGTAATTCCCGGCCGGGATTCCCTCCGGCAGGAACTCGGAGAGCTTCAACCCGGTGGGGCGGTTGACGATTACGCCGAAGGTGCCGCCGTCCTCGGTCTGCGTCACCAGAACCACGGTGCGAGAGAAATTGGCGTCCGTGAGCGAGGGCTTGGCGACGAGCAGCAGGCCGTTGGCGGGCTGGTCCTGCTGCGCGGCGGCGAGGGCGGGCGCGAGCAGGCAGGCCAGGGCAAGGAGGAGAGGCCTCATGTCGCGCCTACTTTACGCCGCCAGAGGACGTAGGCGACGACAACGAGCGCGCTGCACAGCAGGTAGGCAAGGATCATGGCAATGACCCCGGGCGCGGCGTTGTTCGTGCTCGCAAGCAGCAGCGCAAGGCCCGGATTGCGCATGGCGCTGATGACTGCCACCGCCGGTCGCGTCTCCGGGTCCGGGCTGCCGAGCAGCACGCCGATGCCGACCGAGCCAGCGGCCAGCCCCAGCGCGCAGGCGATGGCGGCGGCGCCGACCCCGATCGCGGTGCTCCAGGCGCTGACCACGATCGCCGCCGCAAGCAGCGCGAACAGGGCGTTGCCGAGCCGCGCGAGGCCGCGCTCGGCGCGCAGGGCGAACTCCGGCAGCGCGGCGCGCAGGCCGATCCCGAGGCCGAGCGGCAGCAGCTGGGCGAGGAATACCTGGCGCGCGATCGCGAGCGGTTCGGCGCGCGCGTTGCCGAAGAAGAGGATGTCGAGCGCCTCGATGCTGAGCGGGATGGTGGCGATCGCCAGGGTCACCACCACGATCTGCAGGCAGGGCGCGAAGGCGCCGTGCGCTCCCGCTTCCAGCGAGCGGCGCAGCGCGATCGGCGCCCCGGGAGAGATCGCCATCACCATGATGCCTACCTTGGCCGGCATCGGCAGGTCCACCAGCTGCACCAGCGCGAGTGCGAGCAGCGGCACCAGCACCATCACCGAAAGCGCGCCGCGCGCGAGCGGCAGGGGCCGCCGCCAGAGGTAGCTCAGCCGCTCGGGCGGGATCGCCAGCCCGAGCGACAGCATGACGATGAAAACCGTGGCGGCCGCGCAGACGCCGATGGTCTGCAGCGGGATCAGCATCCGCTAGCTGAACGCCTGGATCCCCGTCATCGCACGCCCGAGGATGAGCGCGTGGATGTCGTGCGTGCCTTCGTAGGTGTTGACCACCTCGAGGTTGACGAGGTGGCGGGCAACGCCAAACTCGTCCGAGATGCCGTTGCCGCCCATCATGTCGCGCGCCAGGCGTGCCACGTCCAGCGCCTTGCCGCAGGAGTTGCGCTTGAGGATGGAAGTGACCTCGACCGCCGCGGTGCCCTCGTCCTTCATGCGTCCCAGCCGCAGGCAGCCCTGCAGGCCGAGCGCGATCTCGGTCTGCATGTCGGCGAGCTTCTTCTGGATCAGCTGGTTGGCCGCCAGCGGCCGGCCGAACTGCTTGCGGTCGAGCACGTACTGGCGTGCGCGGTGCCAGCAGTCCTCGGCGGCGCCGAGCGCCCCCCAGGCGATGCCGTAGCGCGCCGAGTTGAGGCAGGTGAAGGGGCCCTTCAGCCCGCGCACCTCGGGGAAGGCGTTCTCCTCCGGGCAGAACACGTTGTCCATCACCACTTCGCCCGTGATCGAGGCGCGCAGGCCTACTTTCCCATGGATCGCGGGCGCACTCAGTCCTTTGAATTGCTTTTCCAATACAAAACCCCTGATGGCGCCTTCGTCATCCTTTGCCCAGACGACGAACACGTCCGCGATGGGCGAATTGGAGATCCACATCTTGCTGCCGGTCAGGCTGTAGCCGCCGGCCACCTTCTTCGCGCGCGTGACCATCGAGGCGGGGTCGGAGCCGTGGTTGGGCTCGGTGAGGCCGAAGCAGCCGATCCACTCGCCGCTCGCGAGCTTGGGCAGGTACTTTCTCCGCGTTGCTTCGTTTCCAAACTCGAATATCGGAACCATGACCAGGGAAGACTGGACACTCATCATTGACCGGTAGCCCGAGTCCACCCTCTCGACCTCGCGCGCGATCAGCCCGTAGCTGACGTAATTGAGGCCGGGACCGCCGTATTGCTCGGGGATCGTCGGCCCGAGCAGCCCCAGCGCGCCCATCTCGGGAAAGATCGTCGGATCGGTCTTCTCGTGGCGGAACGCCTCCAGCACGCGCGGCGCGAGCTTGTCCTGGCAGTAGGCGCGCGCGGCGTCGCGCACCATGCGCTCGTCCTCGGTCAGCTGGTCGTTGAGGAGGAGGGGGTCTTCCCACACGAACCGGGCCTTGGCTCTCGGCTTCTCGGGTGCGTTCATTGCGGCTCCTGGAGGCAAAATTTTCGACGGAAACCGGACTATTATGGGGCCGTGACATGAGCGATGGAAGATCAGCTCGTTCCGGTTCCAGACGAGAATTTCTTGCATCCGGAGCCGCGCTGGCCGCCGGGCTTACCATGCCCGCCCGCCTGAGGGCGGCAGCGCCGGAGATGCCGGCGCGCGGCCTGTGCGCGCACCGCGGCGGCATGGCGACGCATCCGGAGAACACGCTGCCCGCCTTCCGGGAGGCCCTGCGCCTGGGCGCGCACATGATCGAGTTCGACCTGCGCCTCACGCGCGACGGCGTCGTCGCGCTGATGCACGACGCGAAAGTGGACCGCACGACCGATGGCGAGGGCCGGTTTTCCGACAGGACGCTTGCCGAGCTGCGGCGGCTGGACGCCGGCGCGCGCAAGGACCTGCGCTTTGCCGGGACGCGCATCCCCACCTTCGAGGAAACGCTTTCGATCATGCCGCCGAACGTCTGGCTGAACTGCCATCTCCGGGCGGACGACGCGGACCTGGCCGCGGCCGCTGCGCGGGCCGTCGCCAAAGCGGGCCGGCTGCACCAGGCATTCCTCGCTTCTCCCGTGGCTGCGGCCGAGGCGGCGCGCTCGGCGGTGCCGGAGATCATGCTTTGCTACATGGGCCGGCAGGCAAACACCGTCGACTACATCGACTTCAGCATCGCCGGCAAGGCGGCCTTCGCGCAGCTGCGCGGCAGGGGCGAAATCGACCCCGGGCAGGTGCGCCTGCTGAAGCAGAACAGCGTGCGAGTGAACTACTACGAGGTCGCCACACCCGAAGTGGCGCGCAACCTGTTCCTCGCGGGCGTGGATTTCCCGATCGTCGACGACGTCGCGCTGTTCCTGCCGCTCACGCGAGAGCTCGGAATCGCTGCGCTGGGGCGCCCCAGCTAGAATCCGATCTCATAGCCCGAAAGCGCCCCGGGATCGAATTCGAGCCCGAGCCCGGGTGCCTCGCCCAGCGTCGCCATGCCGTCGCGCACCACCGTCAGCGGCCCGCAAGTCAGGCTGCGCAGCGGATTGGGGTTGGCGTCAATCTCGAGCATCCCGCCACCGCCCGCTGCGGCGAGCAGGTGCGCGGAAGCGAGCAGTCCGATGCCGCCGCCCAGGTAGTGGGGGCAGTAGCGCCGGCCAGCGGCCAGGATGGCGCGCGCGACGGGCAGGCACCCGCTGAATCCGCCCCACTTGCACATGTCCGGCTGCACGACCGCAAGTGAATTCGAGGCGAGGGCGGCATCGAAGCACGCCCGCTCGGCGATGTTTTCCCCACCGGCGAGTGGAATCGCCGTCGAACGCGCGAGCTGCCGCCATTCCGGCCAGGGTCTGTCGGCGCGCAACGGCTCTTCCAGCCAGGCGAGGGCGAAGGTCTCCATGCGCCTCGCCATGCTGACCGCTGCCGGGAGGTCCCAGCCCTGATTGGCGTCGACCATCAGCGGCAGATGCCCGATCAAGGACCGCAACGTGTGCAGATTGGCGATGTCGCGCTCGGCGCCAAAGCCGACTTTCACCTTGAATGCGCGGTAGCCATCCGCGAGCCGAGCCGCGGCGAGTGTCTCCGGCTTTTCCGGATTGAGGCCGCTGGCATACACCGGGACGGAAGGAGATTGCCCGCCGAGGAGCCGCCACAGTGGCTGCTTTGCTCGTCGCGCCTGCAAGTCCCAGAGCGCGATGTCAATTCCGGCGATCGCCTGCGCGAAGGGCCCCGGCTCGGCAGACTGGAGTGCCAGCACCGCGGTGCGCTCAGTAAGAAAGTCGAATGCCTCCTTCGGCGAGTCGAAGGCGCGGCCGGTGGCGAGGGGCGCGAGCACGCTGGCCACGAGGCGCGCCCGGTGCTCGGCACCCACCGTGGGAAAGTTGCACCAGATTTCGCCCCAGCCTTCGATGCCGTTTTCGTCTACCGCGCGCACCAGCGCCATCGGGCGGTTACGCATCGTGCCGAACGAAGTCACCACTGGCGTGTCGATGGCGGCGCGGTAGACACGCGCTTCCAGTCGGGACAGCTTCATGGTTTGAGGTCCATCTCGTAGCGCACAAAGTCGCCGCGATAGGTTACTTCGCCCAGGTAGATCACTGTGCCATCGGGCGTGGTGCATACGCGGCGAACCTCGGCGACCGGCGCGTTCACCGGAACGCCAAGGTGGCCCGACGTCTCCACGTCCGCGCCGCCGACGGTGAGCGTCTGTCGCGCGCGCGCGATCCTCACCTTCGGCAGCTCCAGCAGCACCGGCACCACGGTCTCCCGGCGGAAGCGGGCTGGCGCCAGGCGGAACACGCGCTCGTCGAGGTAAATGGAGATCACGCAGTAGGCCTCGCCTTCGCGGGAATGGACGCGGCGCATGAACCGGTAGCGCGGCGCTGGCTTGCCGTCCTCGGGGGTGAGCGCCGGCATGGCCGCCGCCTCTTCGATCAGCGTCAGCTTGGGCTTGTCGTTCCGGTAGACGTCCGCGAGGCGCGACAGGCTGGTCTGCAGCCGCAGGGGCCGCGCTCGCTTGGGGCGCGAGGTGACGAAGGTGCCGCGCCCCCGCTCCGCGGAAACCAAGCCGTCGCGCGAGAGCAGCTCCACCGCCTGCCGCACCGTGACCCGCGCCAGGCTGAACTCGCGCTGCAGTGCGGGCAGCGGCGGCAGGCGGTCGCCGGGCTTCCACAGTCCGCGCGCGATCCGGCTGCGCAGCACGTCGGCGAGCTGTGCGTAGCGGGGGAGCGGGGTGTCCCGAAACAGGGGCTTCATGGCTAGGCTTAACGTTCTAACTATAGTACCTTTCCAGCCGATGCGTCATTTCCTGCTCCTGGTCTCGCCCTGGGCGCTCCTTGTCCTCCTCTGGTACGGCATCGGCACCTCGGGGCTGGTGAGCCCTGCGCTGGTGCCGTTGCCGCACGTGGTGGCGGCGAAGTTCTGGGCGCTGCTCACGCAGGAGCGCCTGCCGCGCGACATCTGGATGTCGACGCAGCGCGTGTTCCTCGGCGTGACGCTGGGCACAGCGCTGGCGGTCCCCGTGGGTTTCGTGCTCGGCTGGTACCGCGAGATCCGCACCTTCATCGACCCGCTCATCAACTTTTTCCGCGCACTGCCGCCGATCGCGCTGATTCCGCTCGTGATCGTGTATTTCGGCATCGGCGAGCTTGCAAAGGTGGTGATCCTGTTCTACGCCTCGTTCTTCGCCGGCGTGATCGTCATGTACGAGGGCATCGCCCAGATCAGCCCCATCTACTTGCGCGTCGCGAAGACGCTGGGCGCCTCGGACCTGGAGATCTTCCGGCGCGTCATCGTGCCGCTGACGGTGCCGCACATGCTGACCGCGCTGCGCGTGGCGCTCGGCGTGGCTTGGGCGACACTGGTGGCCTCCGAGCTAATCGCCGCCCAGCAGGGCCTGGGCGCGCTGATCCAGAACGCCTCGTCCTTCTTCCAGCTCGACATCATCTACGTGGGCATCATCTGCATCGGCTTCATCGCGCTGGCGATGGATCTTGTCCTGCGGCGTGTCGCGCGCCGGCTGGTGGCCTGGCAGGATCGCTTCGCATGAGCGCGCGTATCTCGTTCAGCGGCGTGTCGGTGCGCTTCGGCGACCTGACCGTGGTGGACAACGTGAGCTTCGAGATCGGCGACCGCGAGTTCGTCTCCATCATCGGCCCATCGGGGTGCGGCAAGACGACGATGATGAACATCGTCGCCGGCTTTGTGCAGCCTTCCTCGGGCAGCGTGCTTCTGGATGGCAAGCCCGTAGCCGGCCCGGGTCCGGAGCGCGGCGTGATCTTCCAGGAGTACGGCGTGTTCCCCTGGCTCACGGTACGGCAGAACATCGCATTTGGCCTGGAGCTTGCGGCCAGCCGCGTCGCGCCGGCAGAGCGGGACGCCATCGTAGAGCGCTACATGAAGCTCATGGGCCTCGCCGACTTCGCCGGCGCCTGGCCGAAGACGCTGTCGGGCGGCATGCGCCAGCGCCTGGCGATCGCCCGCGCCTACGCGGTCAAGCCGCAGTTCCTGCTGATGGACGAGCCCTTCGGAGCACTGGACGCGCAGACGCGCACCGCGATGCAGGACCTGCTGCTGGAGGTCCTCGCCGCGGAGCGCAAGACCGTGATGCTCATCACCCACTCGGTCGAGGAGGCGATCTACCTGTCCTCGAAGATTATTGTCGTGACCGCGCGTCCGGCGCGCATCCGAGAAGTCATTGAGGTGCCGTTCGCCTACCCGCGCGAGGAAGCGTTGCACGAGAAGCGCGAGTTCGGCGAGCTGCGCTCGCACATCCGCGACCTCGTGATGCAAGAGTACGCCGCCCAGCAGCGGCAGACCGTTCGCATTTCCGATTGACCCACTGGAGGAGAAACGCATGAACCGCAACAGAAGGAAACTGCTGCAAGGCATGGCGGCCGGCGCTGCCGCATCGGCGATCGGCTTCCCGGCGATCGGCCAGGGCCGCGCGAAGGTCAAGGCCGGGTACCTGCACACACCCGCGGTCGACGGCCAGATCTGGACCGCCGTGCAGATGGGGAGCTTCGCGAAGCACGGCGTGGAGCTGGAGCTGGTGCAATTCACGACCGGCCTAGAGCTTTTCCAGGCGATGGTGGGCGGGAGCCTCGACGTGCTCTCGACCGGCGCCGTGGTCTCCAACTTCCCCGCGCGCGGCCAGGGCAAGGTGTTCCTGATCAACAACGTCGAGTTCGCGACCGCGCAGCTGTGGGTGCGCGAGGACCAGGGCATCAAGGGCTTTGCCGACCTGAAGGGCAGGAAGATCTCGACGACGACCGGCACCACGGCGCACGTGTTCCTCGACAATGCACTGCGCGCGAACAAGCTCGATCCGGCCAAGGACGTGGAGATCGTCAACCAGCGCATGGCGGAAGCAGTGACCTCGTTCATCTCCGGGGCGGTCCCCGCCGTGGCGCTGTGGGTCCCGTTCGACGTCACCGTGAAGCAGAAGGTGCCCGGGGCGCGCAAGATCGTGGATGCTTCCGCCTATTTTCCGCAGGCCGCGATCACCGGCGGCTGGGCGGCGCGCAACGACTGGTACGAGAAGAACCGCGACACCTGCCAGCGCATCATCCGCGGCTGGCAGGAGGCGAACGACGCGCTGATCGGCCCGAACTCCGACGCCGCGGTCGAGTCGCTGCAGAAGACGCAGTATGCGCAGGTGCCGCTGGCCGAGTTTCGCGACCAGTTCAAGGCCTCGCGCTATTACACGTCCGCCGAGTGGCGCAAGCTCTACGCCGACGGCACCGTGACCAAGTGGCTGCAGCAGGTGACGGATTTCTTCGTGAAGTTCGGCAACATCGCGAACCCGGTGCCGGCGAGCCAGTATTTCGACACGAAGCTCTATCTCGACACCATCAAGGCGTGAGCGGCGAGCACGACTACGTGATCGTCGGGGCCGGCTCGGCGGGCTGCCTGCTCGCCGGCCGGCTCGCCGCCGCGGGCCGCAGCGTGCTGCTGCTGGAGGCGGGCGGCTGGGACCGCAGCTTCTGGATCCACCTGCCCGTAGGCTACTTCCGCACCATCTACGATGCGCGCTACTCGCGCCTGTTCGACACCGAGCCCTTCCAGGGATCGGGCGGGCGCAACGTGGTCTGGCCGCGCGGGCGCGTGATCGGCGGCTCGTCCTCCATCAACGGGCTCATCTACATCCGCGGGCAGCACGAGGACTACGAGGACTGGGTACGGGCGGGCGCGGCGGGGTGGGGCTTTCGCGAGGTGCTGCCGTACTTCAAGCGCTCCGAGCGCTACGAGGGCGGCGAAAGCGAGTGGCACGGGGCTTCCGGGGAACTGGCGGTCTCCGACCTGCGCAAC
>JAYRND010000078.1:0-2892 GCA_041904885.1 Burkholderiales bacterium | reverse complement strand
GTCGCCGTCGCCACCGCCGAGGGTTGCTTCTACAACCGCTTCGGCCAGCTCATCTACCGCGAGCCGCGCGGCCGGCATGCGGGCTACGAGTGGCCGCAGCTCTCGATCCATCGCGCCGATTTGCACGAGGTTCTGCTGAGTGCTGTGCGTGCCCGGCTGGGCAGTGACGCCGTGGTTTTGAACATGAAATGCCTTTCCCTCGTGGAAGGGCGTGAAAGCGTTACCGCGAAATTCTCCAATGGCACTGCGGTCGACGGCAGCTGCGCGGTCGGCTGCGACGGCATCCACTCGATCGTGCGCAGGCAGCTGCACCCGGGCGAGGGGCCGCCCGGCTACCAGGGCATCAACATGTGGCGCGGCGTGACGCGCATGAAACCCTACCTCGGCGGCGCAAGCATGGCGTACATCGGCTGGCTGGAGGTCGGCAAACTGGTCGTCTACCCGATCCGCAACGCCATCGACTCCGACGGGAGGCAGCTCGTCAACTGGGTCGCCGAGTTCCAGTCGCCGCGCAACGTGATGCAGGACTGGAGCCTGCCGGGACGGCTGGAGGACTTCTATCCGACTTTCGCCGGCTGGCAGTTCGACTGGCTGGATTGCGCGGCGATGCTGCGCAACGCCGACAGCATCCTCGAGTACCCGATGGTGGACCGCGATCCGCTGCCCTGGTGGACGCGCGGCCGCGTCACGCTGCTGGGGGACGCGGCGCACCCGATGTACCCGCGCGGCTCCAACGGCGCGGGCCAGGCGATCCTCGATGCGCGGACGCTGACCGGATGCCTGGCCAGGAGTGCAGATCCTGAAAGGGCGTTCAAGGAGTATGAACAGGTCCGGTTGAAGGCCGTGAACGACCTGGTCCTGCTGAACCGCACCAATCCGCCGGATGCGATCCTGCGCGAGGTCTGGAAGCGCTCGGGCGACAAGCCGTTCGACCGGATCGAGGACGTGATTCCGGTGGCGGAGCTGGCGGCGATCTCTGAGGCCTACCGCAGGGCGGCCGGCTTCGAGCGCGAGAGCCTCGCGCGGCGCGGCTCGCTTGTATAGGCGCGCGCTCGGCCTCGTTCTCGCGCTGGCCTGCGCGCCGGCAGCAGCCGAATGGACCCCGGTCGGCCGCGCCAACGAAATCTACTCCGCATTCGCCGACCGGGAGAGCATCCGGCGGACCGGGGACCTCGTCCACATGCACGGCCTGTACGACTTCCGCAGGCGGGACACCACGCCGGAGGGAAGGGGGCTGTTTTCCACCGCGGTGCTGCGCGAGTACGACTGCGCGGGCCGGCGCGTGCGCCTCGTTTCGGCGGCCGACTTCTCGGGCCACATGGGCGAGGGGGAGGTGGTGTCGAGCAGCGCCCGGACGGGGCGGTGGGAGGACGTCCACGCCGGGGGCATCGACGAGGCGTTCCTGCAGGTGGCTTGCGCCCGGCCCTAGCGGTCCGGTCCTATAATTTGCCGATGGCAGAGCTCAACAAGCTCGGGCGCTACCAGCTCAAGCGCGTGCTGGGACGCGGCGCCATGGGCGTCGTCTACGAGGGGCTCGACCCCTCGCTCAACCGGCGCGTCGCGGTGAAGACGATCCTGCGCAACGCCGCCATCGACGCGGAGACCGCGCAGCACTATTCGGCGCAGTTCGCGCGCGAGGCGCGCGCCGCCGGCCGGCTCAACCATCCGAACATCGTGCAGGTGCACGACTTCGCCGAGGAAGGCGACGTCGCCTACCTGGTGATGGAGTTCATCCAGGGGCGCGAACTGCGCAGCCTGTTCGAGGCGCGCGAGAAGTTCGAGCCCGAGGAAGTGGTGCGCATCATGGGCGAGCTGCTCGACGCGCTCGACTTCGCGCACGAGGCGGGCGTCATCCACCGCGACGTGAAGCCCGCGAACGTGATGCTGGATGCGCAGCGGCGCGTCAAGCTCGCCGACTTCGGCGTGGCGCGCATCCAGGACAGCGAGCGCTCGGCGGCGGGCACCATGGTAGGCACGCCCGCGTTCATGTCGCCCGAGCAGATCCAGGGCGCGAAGATCGACCGGCGCACGGACATCTTTTCGGCCGGGACGATCCTCTACCAGCTGCTCACGGGCGAGCAGCCGTTCACCGGCCAGGGCGCCTGGACGGTGGCGAAGAAGATCATGCAGGACGATCCGCCGCAGCCCTCGTCGGTGGTGAAGAGCGTTTCGCCCGTGTTCGACGGCATCGTCAACAAGGCGCTCGCGAAATCTCCGGACCAGCGCTACGCTACCGCGCGCGAGTTCGCCGCCGCTCTGCGCGCAGTGCTCGCGCCGGCGCAGCCCCCGGCGGCGGCGTCCATCCCGCCGGCGGCGCCGGCCGCCGCGATGCGGCCGGGCGCGAAGGCGAGCGACGCCGAGATCGAGTTCTGGCGCGCGATCCAGAACAGCACCGATGCGGCGGAGTTCGAGTTCTACCTGGAGCAGTTCCCGGAGGGCACCTACGCGGGCCTGGCGCGCCACAAGATCGCCAAGCTGAAGGGCGCATCGCAGGCGGACGACACGGTGCGGCTGGAGGCCGAGGCCGCCGCGAAGCGCAAGGCGGAGGAAGAAAAGGCCAGGCAGGAGGCCGAAGCGCGGGCGCGCCGCGAAGCAGCCGAGAAGGCCCGACACGAGGCCGAGGAGAAGGCGAAGCAGGCGGCGCTCGAGAATGCCCGCCGCGAGGCGGCCGCGAAAGCCAAGCGCGATGCCGAAGACAGGGCGCGCCGGGAAACGGAAGAGAAGATCCGGATGGCGCAGGCGCTCGCGCGCCTGAAGCAGCAGGAAGAAGCTTCGGCAAAAGCGAAGGCGAAGGCGCCGGTGGACGAGGATTCCACTGTCGCGCTGCCGCCGCGGCGCAGCGAGCCTGCCCCGGTTGCCGCTGCGCCCGCGCCGGAAGCGAAATCCAGGTCG
>JAYRND010000077.1:0-2415 GCA_041904885.1 Burkholderiales bacterium | reverse complement strand
CGAGCGCATGAGCCAGATCGGATTCGACGTGGTTGCGGGCACGCCCGAGGAATTCGGCGCGTTCATGAAGGCGGAGGTCGATCGCTGGACCAAGGCGGTCGAGCGCGGCGGCATCAAGCCCGATTGAGTTGAATTTCCTGTCTTATGAAAGTTTTCAAGAAGGAAGTTCTTTCCAAATGCATTGAAACGGTAGTCCTCGCCGGCGGCAGCGACGCGCGCGAGGCGAAGATCGTCGCGGAGAACCTCGTCACGGCCAACCTGACCGGCCACGACTCGCACGGCGTGGGCATGATCCCGCGCTATATCGACTCGCTGCTGGAGGGCGGCCTCAAGGTCAACCAGCACCCGAAAATGGTGTTCGACGGCGGGGCGATGATCACGCTCGACGGCCAGCAGGGCTACGGGCAGGTGATCGGCCTGGAAGCGATGGAGATCGGCATCGCGCGGGCGAAGCAGCACGGTATGTGCGTGATGGGGCTCGCGCGCTCGCACCACCTGTGCCGCATCGGCCAGTGGGCCGAGCAGGCGGTGGCGGCGGGCCTCGTCTCGTTGCAGTTCACCAACGTGATTTCGCGATCGATCGTAGCGCCCTACGGGGGCGCGGACGCGCGCTTCGGCACCAATCCGGTCACTATCGGCATCCCGGTGCCGGGCGAGCCGCCCTTCATCCTCGACATGGCCACCAGCGCGGTCGCGCAGGGCAAGATCCGCGTTGCGCACAACAAGCGCGAGCAGGTGTCGCAGGAGTGGCTCATCGACGACCAGGGTTTCCCGACCACTGACCCGCGCTACGGCGTGATCGAACCCTTTGGCGCGCTGCGCACTTTCGGCCTGCACAAGGGCTACGGCCTGGCGGTGGTGTGCGAGCTCCTTGGCGGCGCGCTCACCGGCGGCGGCACCTGGCACTCCGACGACCGCTCGAAAAAGCGCGTCTGGAACGGCATGCTGACGATCCTCATCGACCCGAAGCGCATGGGCACCGAGGGCGTGTTCGGCGCCGAGACCACGGCGTTCCTCGAGTCGCTGCGCAAGTCTCCCGTGGCGCCCGGCTTCGACAAGGTGCGCATCGCGGGCGAGCCCGAGCGAGAGACGCGCGCCAAGCGCGAGCGCGACGGCATCGCCGTGGACGACAACACCTGGAACGAAATCCTCGCCGCGGGCGAGAAGCTCAAGGTCCCGCGCGCGACGCTCGAAAGCCTGGCCGGCGCCCGCTAGGCGCCGGCCTTCAGTACTTCTCGGGCACGACCTTGTACGGGTAGTCGGGCTCGCGGTAGCCGTGCCGCTTGCCGCGCTTGGGCAGCTTGACCTTGTCGCGCTTCACTTTCTTATAGGGGATCTTGCTGAGCAGGTGCGTGATCAGGTTGAGGCGCGCCTTCTTCTTGTCGTTCGAATGCACCACGTACCAGGGCGCCCAGGAGGTATCGGTCGCTTCGAACATTTCATCGCGCGCGCGAGAGTAGTCGTACCAGCGGCTGTAGGACAGCAGGTCCATCGGCGAGAGCTTCCAGATCTTGCGGCCGTCGTCGATGCGCGACTCCAGGCGCCGGGTCTGCTCTTCCATGCTCACTTCGAGCCAGTACTTGAGCAGGATGATGCCGGACTCGATCATCAGCTTCTCGAAACCGGGCACGACCTGCAGGAATTTCTTCACCTGCTCCTCGGAAGCGAAGCCCATCACGCGCTCGACGCCGGCGCGGTTGTACCAGCTGCGGTCCCAGATCACCACTTCGCCCGCCGCCGGGAAATGCGGCAGGTAGCGCTGCACGTACATCTGCGACTTCTCGCGCTCGGTCGGCGAGGGCAGCGCGATGACGCGGAACACGCGCGGGCTGACGCGCTCGGTGATCGCCTTGATGGTGCCGCCCTTGCCGGCGCCGTCGCGGCCCTCGAAGACGATGCAGACCTTGAGCCCCTTGTGCTTGACCCACTCCTGCAGCTTCACCAGCTCGACGTGGAGCTTGGCGAGCGCCTTGTCGTAGGCCTTGCGCTTCAGCTTGCGCGGCTGTTCGCTCGCGGCAGTTTTTTTCCCGGATTTCGCCATCGTGATTTCTTTCGAAAGCCCCTTGATTACGAAGGGAAATGAGTGGAAGAACCCCAGTCTTCTTGTACTTTACAAGGTCTAATGGCATTTTGACGTTAGTCAAAAGATTGCTGCGTCGCACTACTATTCTTATTTAGTACAAATTTGATGTGCCTCCTCGAGGTATTCCCATGAAAGACCGCACCGAGTTGCCGTTGAAGTCCGCCCAGCTCGCCGCCAAGGGCGGCGCAGTACTGCAGAAGCGCATGAAGATCGCGCAGGATCGCCTCGCCGGGCGCATGCGCGAGGTGTCCGAGCGCGCCTCGCGCGATTTCGCCGGCGGGCCGCCGACGCCCTGGACCTGGTGGCAGGCGGGCGCCGAGTACGCCGTGGAT
>JAYRND010000076.1:0-7052 GCA_041904885.1 Burkholderiales bacterium | reverse complement strand
GGGCGCGTTGTTGAACCACTTGTCGTGGCGGATCTTCTCGTTCGCATCGAACGAAAAGTTGCCCATCAGCAGCAGGTCGCGCTGCTTGACGAGCGGCATGATGGGCGCGGTGACGTTGGTGCCGTAGGGCGCGATCAGCAGGTCCACCTTGTCCACGTCGAGGAGCTTGGTGTAGATGCCGGGCACCAGCGCCGGGTTGGTCTGGTCGTCGTAGGAGATGAACTGGATCTTGCGCCCGAGGAGGCCGCCCTTCGCGTTGACGTCCTCCACCCACATCTGCAGCGCGAGCAGCGCCGACTTGCCACCAGCGCCGAGCGCGCCGGTCTGCGGCATACTCATGCCGATCTTGATCGGCTGCTGCGCGGCGACTCCGAGCGCGCAGAGAGAGAGCGCAAGCGCGCCCAAGAGCTTCCAGACGTGTTTCATGAGAACCCTCCTCCAAGATAGGTCCGGGGCATTATAGTGAGAAATGGCCATGATTCCACGCGAAAGAGCCCCCTATTCCGCCATCGTCGACCGCCCGCCGCTGCGCCTGCCGGGACGCGCCCGCGTGGTGGTCTGGACCATCGTCAACCTGGAGGTGTGGGACATCGCGCGCGCCATGGCGCGCCAGGTGCTGCCCGCGCCCACCGGCGTCGCGCTCCTGCCCGACGTGCCCAACTGGACCTGGCACGAGTACGGCATGCGCGTCGGCTTCTGGCGCTTTGAGGCGCTGTTCCGCCGGCTGAAGATCCGGCCGACGCTCGCGCTGAACGCGCGCGTTTGCGTCGACTACCCGCGCGTGGCGCAGGCCTGCAAGGACGCGGGCTGGGAATTCATGGGCCACAGCTACGAGCAGGGGCCGATTCACAAGGAGGAGGACCAGCCCGGCATGATCCGGCGCTCGATCGAGACCATCCGCAAGTTCACCGGCAAGCCGCCGCTGGGCTGGCTGGGGCCGGGCCTGACGCAGACCCTCGAGACGCCCGACCACCTGGCCGCCGCCGGCGTCAAGTACATCGGCGACTGGGTCTACGACGACGAGCCGACCGAGATCCGGACCGCGAGCGGACCGCTCGTCACGCTGCCCTACTCGGTGGAGACCAACGACATCCCGATGATGATGGTGCAGCACCACGAGGCGGCCTACTGGACGAAGAAGTGCCTGGACTCCTTCGAGCGCTACTACGAGGAAGGCAAGACGCGCGCGAAGATCATGGCCATCGCCATCCACCCCTACATCAGCGGCCAGCCGTTCCGGATCAAGTACCTGGAAGAGGTTTACCGGCAAATCAACAAGCACAAGGGCGTGCTGCACTGGAACGGCGAGCAGATCCTCGACTGGTACCTGAAGGCCAGGCACCGATAGCACGCCGGCGGCGTCAGACCGCGCCGCCAAAGGATTCCGCGTAGTCCTCGATCGCCGCGGCGACGACCTTCAGGGCGTGCGCGCGGCCGTAGACGCGCTCGATGGACGCCCTGGCGGGGGTCTCCGGCACCAGCTTGTAGGTCTCGAAATAGTGGCGCAACCGCTCGACCAGAACCTTGGGCAGGTCGCCCACGTCGCGGGCCGAGCCGTAGACGTAGTCGCTGTCGAGCACGGCCAGGATCTTGTCGTCCGCCTCGCCGTGGTCGACCATCTGCAGGCCGCCCACGACGCGCGCGCGCACGAGAATCTCGCTGCGCGCGATGGCGCGCTCGCTCAGCACGCAGATGTCCAGCGGATCGCCGTCGCCCTTTTTCGCTTTTGGCGAGAGCTTGCGAACCCGGCTGGCGCAGTAGGTGCGGGGGATGAAGCCGTACAGCGCCGGCGGCTGCGAGGAGCCGCGCTGCGGGCGGTCGATGCGCAGATATCCCGACTGCTTGTCGACCTCGTACTTGATGAGATCGAAGGGAGTGATCTCGATGAACGCGTTGAGGAGCTCCGGAGGGTTCGGGCCGATCTCCAAACCGTGCCACGGATGGGGCCTGAACTGGCTCGGCAATCCCGGGATCGGCTTGCGCGCCATGGCCGGCCGCCTAGGCGAGGTCGCTGGCGAGCAGCTCGGGCCTCAGGCCGGTCGCTTCTGCGTTCGCGAAGTTGAGCTCGATCTTGATGCCGTTCGGGTCGAACAGGAAGAGCTGGTAGAGGCCCTGGTCGCTCACCATGCGCTGCTTGAAGTCGACCTTCTCGCGCCGCAGGTGCTCGAGCATTTCCTTCAGCCCGGTGGCGCGAAACGCGATGTGGTCGAGAACGCCGGTGCCGTGCGTGGCGGTGGATTCCTGGCCCACGTACTGCTTGCGGTTCTCCGTCGCCCTGGCGCCGCCCTCGGTGATATGCACGATGTCGCGGTCGCCGAGGTAGAGCCAGCAGACCGGGAACTTGAAGTCCGGGTTCGGCCCTACGCGCATTCCCAGCACGCGCACGTACCAGTCGCGCGTCCGCTCGATGCTTTCGGTCTGCACCAGAAAATGTTCGATGTGGCTTAGGGGCATTTGCCGAGGGATTGCAGGATTCGCTCCGGCGTGAAAGGCATTCTGGTTACCTGCGCGCCCAGCGGCGCAAGCGCGTCGTTGATGGCGTTCATGATCGCGCCGGGCGCGCCCGCGGTGCCGGCCTCGCCCACGCCCTTGGCGCCCAGCTGCGACTGCTTGGTCGGTGTCTCGATGTGCGCGCAGACGATGTCGGGCATCTCGCCCGCCATCGGCACCAGGTAGTCGGCCATGTTGCCGTTGAGCAGCTGCCCGTCGGGCCCGTAGAGGCATTCCTCGAAGAGCGCGGCGCCGATCCCCTGCACCACGCCGCCGCGGATCTGCTCGTCCACCAGCATGGGATTGATCACCGTGCCCGCGTCCTCCACGCACCAGTGCTTGAGCAGCTTCACGAAGCCCGTGTCCGCGTCCACCTCCACGAGCGAAGCCTGGATGCCGTTCGTGAAGGTGAAGCCGTACTCGCGCGGCGTGTAGTGGCGCGTCACGGTGAGCTCGGACTGGAAATTCATCGGCAGCGTGTCGGGCCGGAAGTAGGCGATGCGGCCAAGCTCCGCGAGGGGAAGGAGACTTTGCTGGTTCAGCTTGTTGATGATTGCGTTGTCGCGCACTTCCAGCTTTTCCTTTTCTACGTTCAGGATCTTCGAGGCGATGTCGAGCATGTTCGACACGAGCGCGCGGCCCGCCTGCAGCACAGCCTCGCCGCCGATGCCCGCGCCGCGCGACGCCCAGGTGCCGCCGCCGTAGGGTGTCACCCCGGTATCGCCTGTAATGACTTTTACCTTCTCCAAGGAAACCCCTACCGCACTGGCGGCAATCTGCGCAAAGACTGCCTCGGTGCCCTGCCCCTGCTCGGTGACGCTGCACAGCACCGTCACCATGCCGGTGGGCTCCAGGCGCAGCGTCGCCCCGTCCTGCGCCGAAATGCGCGCGCCGCCGACACCATAGAAGGCAGGCGATGGATTGGTCACCTCGATCATCGCGGCCAGGCCGATGCCGCGGTAAATGTTCTTTTTTCGAAGTTGGGCTTGTTCTTTTCGCAACTCCGGATAGTCCATCTTCTTCAAAAGCAGATCCAGGCACTGGTGATGCGAGAGCTTCTCGAACTTGACGCCGGAAGGGAACGTGTACGGATAGGCGTCGTCGGGAATCAGGTTGCGGCGGCGGAACTCGGCCGGGTCCATGCCGATCTTCGCCGCGGCCTTGTCGACGATGCCCTCGGTGAGCGCCACGGCGATCGGGTGGCCGACCGCGCGGTACTGGCAGGTGACGTTCTTGTTGGTGAACACCACGTTCATCTTCGCGCGGTACTTCTGGTGCCTGTACGGCCCGCCGGTGAGGTTCACCACCTGGTTGCCCTCGATGCCGCTCGTGCGCGGATACACCGAGTACGGGCCGATCGCGGTAAGGTCGTCGAGATCGAACGCAAGGATCTCGCCGTCGTTTTTCACGGCCATTCTCACCTTCACCCTGTGTTCCCTCGCATGGATGTCCGTCGCGAAGGACTCCAGGCGGTCGGCCACGAACTTCACGGGCCGGCGCAGCATCACCGAGAGCGCGGCGGTCGCCATCTCGTCGGGGTAGACGTGCACCTTGATGCCGTAGGAGCCGCCGACGTCCTTCGCGATCACCCGCACGCTCGCCTCCGGGATGCCGAGGTGGCGCGAGAAGATGTCCTGCATCATGTGCGGCGCCTGGGTCGAGTGGTAGACCGTCAGCGAATGCTCGCCCGCGTTGTAGTCGGCGAGGATGGCGCGCCCCTCCAGGCACACGCCGGTGTGCCGGCCGAAGTGGTAGGTCTCCTCCACCACGGCGTCGGCCTGCGCGAACGCCTCGTCCACGCCCCCTGTGTCGTGCGAGCGCGAGAAGCAGATATTGTCGCCCAGGTCTTGATGAATGACTTCCTTTCCCGCCAGGGAGCTTTCCATGTCAACGACTGCGGGAAGCTCCTCCCACTCCGCCTCGATGAGCGCCGCTGCGTCCTCGGCCTGCGCGCGCGTCTCGGCGACGACCGCGGCGACCGCTTCCCCTTGCCAGCAGGCACGGTCGATGGCGACCGCGTATTGCGGCGGCGACTTGATGCCCTTGAGATGTCCCAGGACCGCGACCCAGGGCGTGCAGTACTCCGCCACGGCCCGGCCGTCGAAGATGCCGACGACACCGGGGCATTTCATGGCCTTTTCCCAGGACAGCCTTTTTATCCTGGCGTGGGCGTGCGGGCTCCGGAAGAACACCACATGCGACAACCTCGGAAACCGCAGATCGTCCGTATAGGCGCCGCGCCCCTGCAACAGGCGCGCCGCGTTCGGGCGCGGCACCGACTGCCCGATGTAGCCGCGGTCGGTCTTCGTGCCCGGCGCGTGCAGCGGCAGCTCTGCTCTACCCATTCACAACCTCTTCAATCGCATCAACGATCGCCTGGTAGCCGGTGCAGCGGCAGTAGTTTCCTGAAATGTGTTGTCTTATCTCTTCACGGGTTGGTTTTTCAGAACGCAAGATCAAATCCTGGGCGGCCAGCAGCATCCCGGGGGTGCAGAACCCGCACTGCAGCGCATTCCTCTCGTGAAAGGCCTTCTGCAGCCTCGCCAGTTCGCCCGAGTCGCTCAAGCCCTCGACCGTGTCCACGCGGCAGCCGTCCGCCTGCACCGCCAGCATCAGGCACCCCCGCACGATCTCGCCGTCCACGCGTACCGTGCATGCGCCGCACACGCCGTGCTCGCATCCGGCGTGCGACCCGGTCAGTCCCAGTTCCTCGCGCAGGAAATCCACGAGGTGCGTGCGCGGTTCCACACGGCGGCGGACCTGCACGCCGTTGACCGTGAGGCTTATGTCCTGAGCGTGTTCCATGCGCGATCGAGCAGCACGCCCGCGAGGTGGAGCTTCGTTGCCGAGGAGTTGTAGAGGTCGGCCGCGGGCTTGAGTTCCTTCCTCAGCCTCTCCTTCGAGCCGCCCTGCAGCAGGAACGGCACCGCGTCCACGCCGAAGAACACGAAACGCTCGTTGCTCGCCGCCAGTCCGACGATGGCGTAGTCGCCGTGGCGGCGCGCCAGCTCGAGGAATACCGATTTGTCCGAGGCTTTCGCGACCGGGAACTCGACCGCGGTCAGCAGCTCGCCGGGCTTGAGGTCGGTCTCGAACAGGCCCTTGAAGAACCGGGATGCCTCGACCTTCCGTTCAGAGGACCTTCCCTTCACGGTCAGGACCGCCTGCAGCGCGACCGCGACCGCGGGATACTCGGCGGCGGGATCGGCGAGCGCCAGGCTGCCGCCAATCGTGCCGCGGTTGCGGATCGCCGCGTGCGCCACGTGCGGCACCGCCTGCGCGAGCAGAGGGACGTGTTTCCGGATTTCGGCGGATTCCTCGAGTTGCGCGTGCGTGGTGAGCGCGCCCACGCGCAGCACATCCTTCTGCAGGGAAATTCCCCGGAGTTCCTTCAGTCCGCCCAGGTCCACCAGCAGCTCGGGAGAGGAGAGCCGCATGTTGAGGGTGGGAATCAGGCTCTGGCCGCCCGCGAGCGCCTTCGCCCCCGGGCGCGCGAGCAGCTCGAGCGCCTCGGCGAGCGAGGCGGGCTTCGCGTAGGCGAAGGCAGGCGCCTTCAACGCCGGCCCTTCCGCCTGCGCGGCCAGATGCCGCGCTGCTCCAGCTCGTCCATCGACTCGCTCGTGAACTCGGCGCTGGGCCCGTTGCCGCCGATCACGAACATGAGCACCCCGCGCTTGCCGCCGGGCCCCTTCTTCAGGTTCATGAAGCGGCGCGAGGCGCCGGGCGGAAAGGAAATCACGTCCAGGGGCTTCAGGTCCACGTGCTCGACCCTGCCCTTCTCGTTTTCCCAGCTCGCGCGCCAGAGGCCCGTCATGCAGATGAAGGTCTCGTTGGTGTCGTGGTTGTGGAGCATCGGCCCCTTGCCCGGCAGCGCGCGGCAGTAGCCGAGGTTGAAGCCTTCCGAGATCTTGATCGCCGCCATGCGCGCGGCCATGCGCCCGACCGGCGACTGCTTGCCCGCCCGCTCCACCCGCGGCGGCTGGAAGCCGATCACGTTGTAGAGCGTGCGCCGGCAATCGGGATTGCGGCTGTCGGGCAGGCCGCCGTCGAAGCCTTTCAGCCGCGAGAAGCGCGCGACCCGCTTCATCATCTCGCGCCGGCTCACGCCGCGGCGGGGCAATGTCTCACGATAGGGCATCCCATCCTCCTCGGCAGGAATGGTAGCGTAGGAACATGAAGAAACGCACTGTCGGAATGCTGGGCCTGGGCATCATGGGCTCGGCGATGGCCGCGAACCTGATGCGCGCGGGTTTTCGCGTTGTCGGCTACGACCCGCTCGAGCGATGCCGTCGGCGACACGCGCGGGCAGGCGGGGACGTTGCAAAGCGCCCGGAAGAGGTCACCGCTTCCGCCGCGATCATCGTTTCCTCGCTGCCGTCGGCGAAAGCCCTTGAATCGGTTTCAAAATCCATATCGGGACGCAGGATCGTCCTCGAGACCAGCACGCTGCCCATCCCGGTCAAGGAGCGCGCGCGCAAGGCTCTCGCACGCGCCGGGGCGACGCTGCTCGACTGCCCCTTGAGCGGCACCGGCGCGCAGGCGAGGACCGGTGACCTGCTCGT
>JAYRND010000075.1:0-3231 GCA_041904885.1 Burkholderiales bacterium | reverse complement strand
ATTCACCCTCGGCACGCAGCAGGTCACGCTGGAGACCGGGGAAATCGCCCGCCAGGCGCACGGCGCCGTCGTTTGCACCGTCGATGACACCGTGGTGCTCGCCGCGGTGACGGCCTCGAAGTCGCCGAAGGCCGGCCAGAGCTTCTTCCCGCTCACGGTCGACTACGCCGAGAAGACCTACGCCGCCGGCAAGATCCCCGGCGGCTTCTTCAAGCGCGAGGGCCGCCCGACGGAGAAGGAAACGCTGACCTCGCGCCTGATCGACCGCCCGATCCGCCCGCTCTTCCCGGATGGCTTCTATAACGAAGTGCAGGTGGTGGCGCAGGTGCTCTCGCTCAACCCCGAGGTCGACGCCGACATCCCGGCGATGATCGCGGTGTCGGCCGCGCTGACGCTGTCGGGCGTGCCCTTCAGCGGCCCGATCGGCGCCGCGCGCGTTGGCTACCTCGACGGCCAGTACGTGCTCAACCCGACCGCCTCGCAGATCAAGGAGTCGCAGCTCAACCTGGTGGTCGCGGGCACCGCGCAGGGCGTGCTGATGGTGGAGTCGGAAGCGCTCGAGCTTCCCGAGGACGTGATGCTGGGCGCGGTGGTCTTCGGCCACGAGCAGATGCAGGCCGCGATCAACGCCATCGAGGAGCTCGCCGAAGTCGCGGGCAAGCCGGCCTGGGACTGGAAGGCGCCGGAGAAGGACCAGGCGATGGAAGCGAAGATCGCCGAGATGGCCGAGGCGCAGCTGCGCGAGGCGTTCACGATGCGCCAGAAGAGCGCGCGCTCGGCGGCGATCGACGCGATCTGGAAGCGGGTGTTCGAGGCGCTCGGCGTGGGCAGCGAGGGCGGGCCGGACGCGAATGCGGTCAAGGACCTCTGCTTCGCGCTCGAATCGAAGATCGTGCGCAACCAGATCCTCGAAGGCCAGCCGCGCATCGACGGCCGTGACACGCGCACCGTGCGGCCGATCACCATCCGCACCGGGGTGCTGCCGCGCACCCATGGCTCGGCGCTGTTCACGCGCGGCGAGACGCAGGCGCTGGTGACCGTGACGCTGGGCACCGGGCGCGACGAGCAGATCATCGACGCGCTGGCGGGCGAGTACCGCGAGCGCTTCATGTTCCACTACAACATGCCTCCGTACGCCACGGGCGAAACCGGGCGCTACGGGTTCACGAAGCGCCGCGAAATCGGCCATGGCCGCCTCGCCAAGCGCTCGCTGGTGGGCATGCTGCCCGCGGCGACGGATTTCGGCTATTCGCTGCGCATCGTCTCGGAGATCACCGAGTCGAACGGCTCCTCCTCGATGGCCTCGGTCTGTGGTGGCAGCCTCGCGCTGATGGACGCCGGCGTGCCGATCAAGGACCACGTCGCCGGCATTGCCATGGGACTGATCAAGGAAGGCAACCGCTTCGCGGTGCTCACCGACATCCTCGGCGACGAGGACCACCTCGGCGACATGGACTTCAAGGTCGCCGGCACCGAGAAGGGCCTCACCGCCCTGCAGATGGACCTCAAGATCGAGTCGATCAACAAGGGCATCATGCAGGTGGCGCTGGCGCAGGCGCGAGAGGCGCGGCTGCACATCCTCGCGCAGATGAAGGAGGCGATCAGCGGCTCGAGGACCGAGCTCTCCAGCTTCGCGCCCCGCATCCTCAAGATCAAGATTAACCCGGACAAGCTCCGCGACGTCATCGGCAAGGGCGGCGTGGTCATCCGCGGCATCCAGGAGGAGACCGGCACCACCATCGAGATCGAGGACGACGGCATGATCTCGATCGCCTGCGTCTCGCCCGAGGGCGGCGAGGCGGCGCTCAAGCGCATCAAGGACCTGACCGCCGACGTCGAGGTCGGCAAGGTCTACGACGGCACGGTGCTGCGCCTGCTCGATTTCGGCGCCATCGTGCAGCTGCTGCCGGGCCGCGACGGCCTGCTGCACATCTCGCAGATCAGCCAGGAGCGCGTCAACGCGGTGTCAGATCACCTCAAGGAAGGCCAGTCGGTGAAAGTCAAAGTGCTGGAAGCCGACGACAAGGGCCGCGTGCGCCTGTCGATGAAGGCCGTCGCCGCGGAAGAAAAGGCGGCGAAGCAGGGGTAACGCGGTAAAGGGGGGACGGGCCGCCTACTTGGCGACCTGTCTCTCGCGCATTTCGTCCAGCGTCTTGCAGTCGATGCACAGCGTGGCCGTGGGCCGCGCTTCCAGCCGTTTCAGGCCGATTTCGACCCCGCAGCTCTCGCAGTAGCCGTACTCGTTGGCGGTGATGCGCGCGATGGTCTCGTCGATCTTCTTGATCAGCTTTCTCTCGCGGTCGCGGTTGCGCAGCTCGAGCGCCATGTCGGACTCCTGGCTGGCGCGGTCGTTGGGGTCGGCGAACACTGTCGCCTCGTCCTGCATCGTGTGCACCGTACGGTCGATCTCCTCGGAAAGCTCCGCCTTCAGGCTCTCGAGGATCTTGCGGAAATGCGTGCGCTGCTTCGCATTCATGTAGTCCTCGCCCTTCTTGGGAACGTAGGGAGCGAAGCCTTTGCGTGTCAGTTCCACCGGCATTTCCACCTTGGCCAAAAAAATGAAGGTGGCTTTGTAGCAGAAATGCCCCCCTGCCGCAACTTGAAAAGGGAGTATCATTGGCGCCCGATTTTCGGGGTGTAGCGCAGCCTGGTAGCGCACCTGCTTTGGGAGCAGGGTGTCGGGAGTTCGAATCTCTCCACCCCGACCAAGTTCTGCTCTGGAGCGGCATGGGATCTGCCCGTAGCTCAACCGGATAGAGCACCAGCCTTCTAAGCTGGGGGTTGTGGGTTCGAGTCCCGCCGGGCAGGCCAGGACCGCGCGCGAGATTGCAGCAATGGTGGCCGTAGCTCAAAGGTAGAGTCCCGGATTGTGATTCCGGTTGTTGTGGGTTCGAGTCCCATCGGCCACCCCACCACCATGAAGCGCGTTTCTCCTCCGCAGAAGTGGACGCCACCGGCGCTCGGCGCGCAGTCGCGCGCGGGGGATGCTTTCATCGCCAACGCCGGCGCCGCGGTCGCGCAGGTCCGCGCCAACCGCGCCGGCGCGGCCGCGGGCCGCGGTCCCGAGCACCGGCACCAGCGGCGCGTAGGCCTGCGGCGCCTGCGCTCGACGCTGCGTGCCTTCCGGCCGCTGCTGCGCCGCAGGGAGGCGGGCCGGATGGAGCGGAAGCTCCGCTCAGTGCTGCGCGCGTTCGGCGATGCGCGCGACTGGGACGTGTTCGAGCAGTCGTT
>JAYRND010000074.1:0-9908 GCA_041904885.1 Burkholderiales bacterium | reverse complement strand
GCCGACTGGATGCGGGGCTTCGGCAACCTGCTCATCGTCGACCATGGGGAAGGGTTCCTCTCGATCTACGGAAATAACGAATCTTTGCTGAAGCAGACCGGCGACCCGGTTACGCTGGGCGAGCCCCTCGCCATCGCCGGGCAGAGCGGGGGCAATGAGCAAACGGGTCTATACTTCGAGCTTCGGCATCTGGGAAAACCCTTCGATCCAATAGGCTGGGTGAACTTCAAATGAGCGGCAAATTCAAGAGCTTCGGCCTCATCCTGGTCGGCGTCTTCGCCGGCATCCTGGTCAGCCTGAACTTCCAGGCGATCGGCCAGCTCGCGACCCGCTCGCCGCTGCCCATCGAGGAGCTGCGCTCGTTCTCGGAAGTGTTCGGCGCGATCAAGCAGAACTACGTCGAGCCGGTCGAAGACAAGAAGCTGATCAACGAGGCGATCAACGGCATGCTGGCGGGGCTGGACCCGCATTCGGCGTACCTGGACGCGGAAGCCTACAAGGAACTGCAGGTCGGCACGCAGGGCAAGTTCGGCGGCCTCGGCATCGAAGTCGGCATGGAAGACGGCCTGGTGAAGGTGATTTCGCCCATCGAGGACACGCCCGCCTACCGCGCCGGCGTCAAGCCCGGCGACCTGATCGTCAAGCTCGACGACCTGCAGGTGAAGGGCATGACGCTCAACGACGCGGTCAAGAAGATGCGCGGCAAGCCCAACACCCAGATCACGCTGACCATCGTGCGTAAGGGCGAGCCGCAGCCGATCGTGCTCACGCTGACGCGCGCCGAGATCCAGGTGCAGAGCGTCAAGTCGAAGTTCGTCGAGCCGGGCTTTGCCTGGATCCGCGTCTCGCAGTTCCAGGAGAAATCGGCCGACGACCTCGCGCGCCACATCACCAACCTGTTCAAGCAGGGGCCGGTGAAGGGCCTGGTGCTGGACCTGCGCAACGACCCGGGCGGCCTGCTCTACGGCGCTGTCGCGATCTCCTCGGCGTTTCTGCAACCCAAGGCGCTGGTGGTGTCGACCGACGGGCGCATCGCCGACTCGCGCAAGAAGTTCTATGCGACCAACGAGGACTACCTGCGCGGCGTCAAGGACGACATGATGCGGAACCTGCCGCCGGCAGTGAAGACGGTGCCGATGGTCGTGCTGGTCAATGGCGGCTCGGCCTCCGCCTCCGAGATCGTCGCCGGCGCGCTGCAGGACCACAAGCGCGCAACCGTGATCGGCACGCAGACCTTCGGCAAGGGCTCGGTGCAGACCATCATGCAGCTGGGCAACAACACGGCGATCAAGCTGACCACCGCGCGTTACTACACGCCGAGCGGACGCTCGATCCAGGCGAAGGGCATCACGCCCGACCTGATCGTCGAAGAGCCGGGCGCGACGCAGGCGCGCGTGCGCGAGGCCGATCTGCAGCGTCATCTGGGCAACGGCCAGGACAAGGACGCCGAGAAAAAAGCGTCGCGCCCCGCGACCGGCGCTGCCCCGGCCACGCCGGCGGAGCCCGCGAAGCCGATGGAGTTGGGCTCGAAGGACGACTTCCAGCTGCAGCAGGCGCTCGCCTTCCTCAAGGGCGAGCCGGTCAAGAGCCAGGCGCCCTCGATCGCGCAGACCAAGCCTGCCGAAAAGCCGAACTGATCTTCTCGTCGGCCTGAACGACCAGCAGCTCCTCCGCTACAGCCGCCACATCCTGCTCGAAGAGATCGGGATCGAGGGCCAGGAGCGGCTGCGCGCGGCTTCCGTGCTCGTGGTCGGCGCGGGCGGCCTCGGCTGCCCGGCGGCGCTCTACCTCGCCGCGAGCGGCATCGGCCGGCTGACGCTCGCCGATCCCGACAAGGTGGATCTCACCAACCTGCAGCGCCAGATCCTCTACCGCATTGAATCGATCGGCGCGCCGAAAGTGGAGGCCGCGCGCAAGGCTTTGAGCGCCTTGAATCCTGAAGTTGAAGTCGTTTCATTGCAAAAAAAATTGGAAACCAAAGACCTCGCGAAGCTGGTGGCCGGGGTAGACGTCGTTCTCGATTGTTCCGACAATTTCGCCACGCGCCACGCGGTCAACCGCGCCTGCGTTGCCGCAAGAAAGCCGCTCGTCTCGGGCGCCGCGATCCGCTTCGACGCGCAGGTGGCGGTTTTCGACCTGCGCAAGCCCGATGCGCCCTGCTACGCCTGCCTGTATCCGGAGGACGGCGCGGTCGAGGAAGTGCAGTGCTCGCAGATGGGCGTATTCGCCCCGCTCACCGGCGTAGTCGGCGCGCTGCAGGCGATGGAGGCGGTAAAGCTGCTCAGCGGCGCAGGCGACACATTGAACGGAAGACTGTTGTTGCTCGACGCGAAGCAGGCCGGAGGTTGGCGCACCGTGCGAGTAAAGCGGGACCCGGCCTGCGCAGCTTGCGCTGCGCGCTACTGAGGGCCGATCAGGCCCTCCAGCCGCGCGAGCACTTCGGCTCCCGCCTGCCGCTCGAACGGCGTGCCGTAGAAAGCGCCGAGGTCCAGCGGCGGGTGCAGGGTGATCGAGCAGCGCTGGAAGAGCTTGCCCGGCAGCTGCCCCTGGACGAGCAGGTCGCGAAAGCCGTCCACGCGCACCGGTACCGCCGTCGCTTTCGTATTGTGCAGCAGCCGCGCCACGCCAGCCCGGAACGGCGCGCCCTGCCGCGTCGTGCCCGCCGGGAAATGCAACAGCCAGCCGGTGCGGATCGCCTTCTCCACGCGCGCGGCCCCGCGCGTGTCCACCGGCCGGTTCACGTCGCCGCCCGCGTCGCGGAAGCTGCGCTTCAGGGTCACGCTGCCGGCGCGGCCAATCAGCATCGTGAGGACGTTCTTCCGCATCGTCTCCTCTGCCGCCGAGAAGCGCAGCACCGGGTCCTCGAGATCGAACTGGTGGCGCACGTAGACAAGATCGAAGAACGCCACCGCCTCCAGGAAGTAGCTTTGATGATTGGCGAGGAACACGACGTTGCGCCGCGGCAGGCGCTCGAGGAGCGCATCGCCCTTCACCCGCACCTGGTTCAGCAGCGCGAAATACGGCAGCGAGAACCCGGCCCCGATGCCGGCGATGAGGCCGCGGCGCAGCCAGCGGTTGAGGAAGACCTGCGCCGCGCGCCGCCCGTGGATCAAGCCGCGGCGCTCCAGGACTAGGCCGCCAGGTATCGCCGCTGGGCGGCGTAGCTTTCGGTCGGTTTCTTCGCGAAGCCCGACTTTGCGTACTGGTGCAGGCAGCCGATCGCGTAGCGCATGAGCATGGCTGCCTGCGCAGCGACCTCCGCGTCCGCGGCTTTCGGCCCCTCGCCGGGGGCACGCAGGGCCTGCTTGAGCGTGGCCTCGAACCGGTCGTAGAACTGGTTCATGCGCGCCTGCAGGCGCTCGTGCTCGCCCACCAAGGCGTCGCCGGTCATCACGCGCACCATCCCGGGGTTCTTCTCGGCGAAGGCGAGCAGCATCTCCAGGAGCTTGCTCGCCTGCTTGCGGCCGTCGGGCTCGTCCTCGGCGATCTTGTTGGCGAGGGTGAAGACGGAGCTCTCGATGAACTCGATGAGGCCCTCGTACATCTGCGCTTTCGACGCGAAATGCCGATAGAGCGCCGCCTCCGAAACGTCGAGCTTCTCGGCGAGCGCTGCGGTCGTGATCTTCCCCCACTTCGGCTGCTCGAGCATCCCGGCCAGCGCCTTGAGCACCTCGAGCCGCCGCTCCCCCTTGATCCGCGGCATGGGGAAATTCTACGCTGCATCTCATCCGCCGGACACACCGGCGGCCCTTCAATGGGAACGGCGGAACACGAGCCGCGGCAGGTCCGTCACCGATTTGACGCGCAAGTCGGCGAACGGCGACCGGCGTGCGTCGCCGCTGACCCACACCGTGGACATTCCGAGCCGTTTCGCAGCGCGCAAATTCTCCGGCATGTCGTCGATCAGCGCGCAACGGTGCGGGTCCAGATTGTGCGCGCGCAGCAGCACGCGGAAGCCCTGGAACGCGGGCTTGGGCCGGTAGCGGGTGCTCTCGATGGTGTACACCGCGTCGAACCAGCGCTCCACCCGCAGCGCGCGCAGCACTTCCTCGACGTAGTGGCGCGGCGCGTTGGAGAACACCAGCCGCTTGCCGCCTAGGCGTGCAAGCGCGTGGCCGAGCGCGTTCTCGCCCACCACCATGCTTTCGAGCTCGGGGAACTGGTGGGTCTCGCGGATGAACTTCCTCGGGTCCTCGCCATAGTGGCGCACCAGGCCCTTCAGCGTCGTGCCATAGCGCTCCCAGAAGAACCGGCGCAGGCGGTTGGCGCCCTCCTCGTCCAGCCGGAACCGGCGCATGAGGTACGCGTTCATCTGGTCGTGCATCGAGGGAAAGATGCTCGGCCGCGCGTCGTGCAGGGTGTTGTCGAGGTCGAATATCCACACCCGCCTCGACGGCGGGTAACGCTGGATGCGCACTATTTGCTTCGGATCACCGTGCCGACCCCTTCGTCGGTCAGCACTTCCAGCAGCAGCGCGTGCGGCACGCGCCCGTCGATGATGTGGCAGGAGCGCACGCCCGCCCGCGCGGCATCCAGCACCGAGCCGATCTTGGGCAGCATGCCGCCGGAGATCACGCCCTTCGCCACCAGGTCGTCGATCTTCTTCGGGGTGAGCCCGGTGAGCAGCTTGCCCGCCTTGTCCAGCACGCCCGGCGTGTTCGTGAGCACGACCAGCTTTTCGGCGCGCAGGATCTCCGCCAGCTTGCCGGCGACGAGGTCGGCGTTGATGTTGTAGGTGGTGCCGTCCTTGCCGGTGCCGATCGGCGCGACCACCGGAATGAAGCCGCCCTGCTCCAGCGTCGAGATCACCGCCGGGTCGATCGCCTCGATCTCCCCCACCTGGCCGATATCGACCTTGCCGTTTTCCTTGGTCTCGACCAGCAGCTTCTTCGCGCGGATGAAGCCGCCGTCCTGGCCGGTGAGGCCGACGGCCTTGCCGCCCGCCTGGTTGATCAGCTCGACCACTTCCTTGTTCACCTGTCCGCCGAGCACCATCTCGACCACGTCCATGGTCTCGGCGTCGGTGACGCGCATGCCCTGCACGAACTCGCCCTTCTTGCCGACGCGCGCGAGCGCGGTCTCGATCTGCGGGCCGCCGCCATGCACCACTACCGGGTTCATTCCGACCAGCTTGAGCAGCACCACGTCGCGCGCGAAGCTCGCCTTCAGGAGCTCGTCGGACATCGCGTTGCCGCCGAACTTGACGACGATGGTCCTGCCGTGGAAGCGCTGGATGTAGGGCAGCGCTTCGGCAAGCACGCGCGCCTTGTCGGCGGCCTGGGCGTGTTGGTGCTGAGGGGCGTTCATGGCGCCCCTCATACTACAGAAAAAACTACTGGATCGTGATCGCCTTGCGCGCTGCGGCGGCCTTCTTGGGCAGCGTGAGCTCGAGCACTCCGTCGCGGAACTTCGCCTCGGCTTTCGCCTCGTCCAGCTCCTGCGGCAGCGCGAAGCTGCGCGACACCTTGCCGTAGACGCGCTCAGCGTGCAGCACGCGCTCGCCTTCCGTGGCTTCCTTCTCGCGCTTCACCTCGGCGGTCAGGGTCAGTTGCGTGCCGTCGATGTCCACGTGGATGTCTTCCTTCTTCACCCCGGGCAGCTCGGCGGTTACCACGTATGCGCCGTTCTTCTCAATGACGTCCACAGAGAGTTGCGGAGCGCCGTAGGCGACCGGGCGCACGAAAAAGCCCTTGAAGAGATCGTCGACGATCCTGTTGAACGGATCGAGCCTTGCAATGTTGGCCATACAGCCTCCTATCGAAGTCAGTGCGAATAAAATGGGGGCCCCGCAACCGGTTTCAAGCCCCCTGGCCCACCTACCCGATTTCCGCAGGCAAGTCGAAGAGTTGCGGCCCTACCTGCTGCGCTACGCGACGCTGCAACTGCGCGACGCCGCGGCAGCCGAGGACGCGGTGCAGGAAGCGCTGCTCGCCGCTCTCGCCGGCGAGGCCGCGTTTGCGGGCCGCTCGAACCTGCGCACCTGGCTTACCGGCATCCTCAAGCACAAGATCGTGGACGCGATCCGCCGCCAGAGTCGCGAGGCGCCCGCGCCCGAACTCCCGAACGAGGACGGCGACGGCGGGGATTTCGACGCCCTCTTCGACCGGCGCGGGCACTGGCAGGACGCGCCGCAGGCCTGGGAGCAGCCCGAGCAGGCGCTCGGCCAGCGCCAGTTCCTTGCCGCGCTCGAGGCCTGCCTGCGGGCCCTGCCCGAGCGGACCGCCCGCGTCTTCCTGATGCGCGAGCACCTGGGCCTGGAGACGTCGGAAATTTGTAAGGAGCTGGGGATTACTTCGACCCATTGCTGGGTAATGCTCCACCGCGCGCGCATGGCGCTGCGCCAGTGCCTCGAGATGAACTGGTTCAAGAAATGATGCTGTCCTGCAAGGAAACCGCGCGCCTGCTGTCGCAGGGCGCCGACCGGGAGCTCGCCTTCGGCGAGCGCCTGGCGTTGCGCGTGCACCTGGCCATCTGCAAGGGTTGCCGCAACGTGGACGCCCAATTCCGGTTCCTGCGCGTGGCAGTGCGGGCGCTGTCTCACGATGGAGACGAAAGAAAATCCGTCTGAGTCGCGCTGCGCCCGGTGCGGTGCGAGCTTCAGCTGCGGCATGCACACCGGACAGAGGCCCTGCTGGTGCGCCTCGCTGCCCGCGATCGAGCCCGTGCCAGGCGGCAGCTGCCTGTGCCCGCCCTGCTTGACAGCCCGTGTAGACTCTCAAAAGCGATGACCCGACCGATCCGCGCTCTGCTGCTGATCGCCGCGCTGCTCTTTGCTCAGCACGCGGCCCTGCTGCACGGCCTGGAACACGCCCGGCACGAAGCAGCGATTGCCTCCCACGGGGACGACGAAGGGCCGGCGCTGGACCATGGCCGCGACGTCTGCGCCGCTTTCGACGCGCTCGCGCATGCGCTGCCCAATGCGGAGGTGGCGCCGCAGTGGGCGGCTGTTCCTGCCATTTCGCAGTCCGCCGCGTTTGCTCCCGCAGACGCAACAACGCGAATCGTCTTCGATTCGCGCGCCCCGCCCCTCTCCGCCTAGGCACTCCCCGCTGTTGGGACAACCGCGTACGCCGCGGTTGCATGACATTTGCATTGGGAGAGAGAACCGTGCGAATCAAGGATTTCATCGCGGTAGCGCTTTTCGCCGCCGGCCATGCTCTGGCGGCCGATCCGGAAGAGGAACTGGACGCGGTCGTGGTGACGGCCTCGCCGTTCGACGGCCAGAGTGATCTGAACATGGCGCAGCCCGCATCCGTTCTGCGCGGCGAGCGACTGGACCGCCGGCAGGCGACGACGATCGGCGACACCATGGCCACGGAAGTCGGCGTGCAATCGAGCTACTTCGGGCCCGGCGCGGGCCGGCCGATCATCCGCGGCCAGGACGGCACCCGGGTCAGGGTCCTCGACGGCGGGATGGGAACCGGGGATGCGTCGACGATCAGCCCCGACCACCAGGTCACTGCCGAGCCGATCACCGCGCGGCAGATCGAAGTGCTGCGCGGGCCGGCGACGTTGCTTTACGGCACGGGCGCGATCGGCGGCGTGGTGAACGTTTCCACCAACCGCATTCCTGATTCCCGGCAGCAGGGCGTCACCGGCAACGTGGAAACGCGCGGGGCGAGCGGGACGAAGGAGCGAGCAGGCGTGTTCCAGCTCGACGGCGGCGCGGCCGACTTCGCCTGGCACCTGGACGGCTACAAGCGCAAGACCGGGGACTACGAGATTCCCGGCAGGCAGATCCGCGGCGACCCTGCCAGCCCGCGCGGCCGGGTGCCCAACAGCGACACGGATTCCGGCGGCTTTTCGCTGGGCGGCTCCTGGGTGGGCGATCGCGGATTCCTTGGCGCCAGCGCGCAGAGGCTGAACAGCGAGTACGGCGTTCCTACGCCCGAAGCCGCGCGCATCGATATGCGCCAGGTCCGCATCGATGTGGCGGGCGAGATGACGGATCCGCTGCCGGGACTCACCCGCCTGCGCGCCCGCGTGCGTCATGGCGATTACCGGCACTCGGAGATCGAGCCCACAGGGGAGGTCGGTACCGTGTTCCGCAACAACGGCACCGAGCAGCGCTATGAGGCGACACACGTGCCGCTGGGCGGCTGGACCGGGGTGCTGGGCTTCCAGCGCGACGACAGGACGGTCTCTGCACTGGGCGAGGAGGCCGTGATTCCAAAGTCCGGCACGCGGTCTGGAGGAATCTTCCTGGTCGAGAGCTACGGTTGGAAGGATTTCAAGTTCGAGCTGGGCGGGCGCACCGGGCGAGTGAAGCTCGACCCCGAGGGCGACGACCCCTCGAGGAAATTCTCCCCCACCAGCCTCTCCGCGGGCACTGTGTGGACATTCCGCCCTGGGTACGCCCTCGCCGTGAGTGCCGCGCTTGCGCAACGGGCGCCGACCGTCGAGGAGCTGTATTCCGATGGCGCTCACGCCGCGACCGCCACCTTCGACGTCGGAAATTCGTCGTTGACGAAGGAGAAGTCTCGCAACATCGATCTCGGCCTGCGCAAGACGGCGGGCGCCTGGCGCGGCAAGGTCGGAGCGTTCTACAACCGGGTACGGGACTACATCTACGGAGCGTACGTAGACAGCAACGGCGACGGCGTGCCCGACCGCGTCGACGACACCGGCGCGCCGGATCCGAATGGAGAATTCACGCTTATCGACATCACGCAGGCAACCGCGAAATTCGTCGGCATGGAGGGAGAGCTGAGCTGGCGACCGGATGCAGCGTCGGGTCCCGGCCTGCGCTTTTTCGGCGACATGGTGCGCGGGCGGCTCACCAACGGAGGTGGCGACCTGCCGAGGATGTCTCCGGCGCGCATCGGCATGGAGGCCGATGTCCGGCATGGGCCCTGGTCCGCCTACGGCATGCTGCTCGGCGTGCTGCGGCAGGATCGGGTGGCGACGCTCGAAACGAAGACCGACGGCTACCTGCGGCTGGATGCCGGCGTCGAATACACGCTGAAGGCCGGCGCCGACGTTGCGACGAAGCTGTTCCTCAGGGGCAGCAACCTGCTCAACCAGGACATGCGGGTGGCCACGTCCTACATCAAGGACTACGCGCCGCTGCCGGGCCGCACTTTCACGGCCGGACTGCGAGCAAGCTTCTAGGATGCGCGGCTACTTGGCGGGAACGGCGTCGGTCAGGCGGTAGAAGACGCCCGACGGGTCGTCCTTCAGCACCGCGAGCCTGCCGCTGAGGACCACGGGGCCCATGCCGTAGACGATCGGCTGCTTCGCCTTTACCTCGACCAGGCTCTCCGGCCCGCCCGGCATGCAGAAGGCGCAGTCCTGAGGATTCGCCGCGAGGATGAAATGCGACTGCTTGTCGCCCATTTCCAGCGGCATCATGAACCCCTGCAGCTTGACTTCCTTCGCGTCGAGGGCGGCGACGCCCGAGGAAAACTGCGGCTGGAACCGGTCCTTCACCTTCACCAGCTCGACCTGCGCGAGCAACCGCCACGACACGACGTCCTTGCGCTCGGGCAGCGGCGCGGCTGCAGTCGCGCCCGCAGCCGGCGCCTGCGGCGGCTGGCTGAACTTGCTCTGCGCCTGCGCCGCGACCGGCAGGGAAAGCAGCGCGAAAAGAAGAACGAACGGCCTCATGCGGCGCATTCTACCTAAGCCTCGGCAAGCGCAGCCGCCACGGCCGTCCGGTAGGCGCGCCAGGCCGGAAAGAGCGCCGCGGCGATTCCGACTCCCGCGGACAGGGCGAGGAGGTAGAACTCCTGCGGCAGCCAGGTCCAGCCAGTCACCGCCACCTGCCGCGCCTCGCCGAGCGCGTGCCCGAGCAGCTCCGCGAGCAGGTGCCCGAGCGCAACGCCGGCGACGCCGCCGGCAAGGGACAGCGCGGCGCCTTCCAGAAGCATCAGCCCCATCAACCGGCCTCGGCCGGCCCCCAGCATGCG
>JAYRND010000014.1:0-10740 GCA_041904885.1 Burkholderiales bacterium | reverse complement strand
CCATGGGTGCTTCAGAGCCCACAGTATCACTGTCGCCGCCGCCAGGCCCCTTCAGCTACGAACACGAAGGCGACCGGCAATTCGCCACCACTCTCGCGCGCGGACTGGAAGTCCTGCGCTGCTTCACCCCCGCCGAGTCGATGCTCGGCAACAAGGAAATCTCGGTCCGCACCGGACTGCCCAAGCCCACGGTGTCGCGCCTGACCTACACGCTCACGAAACTCGGCTACCTGCGCCACAACATGCGCATGGGAAAGTACCAGCTCGGCTCGGCGGTGCTCTCCATCGGCTACCCGCTGCTCGCCTCGATGAGCATCCGGCAGATCGCTCGGCCGTTCATGAAGGAGCTGGCCGACTACGTCAACGGCTCGGTAAACATGGGCGTGCGCGACCGCCTGAGCATGGTCTACGTGGAAGCCTGCCGCAGCGGCAACCTGACCACGCTGCCCGACATCGGCACCTCGGTGCCGATCGCGCAGTCGGTGATGGGGCGCGCCTTCCTCTTCGCCTGCACGCCGCCCGAACGCGAGTCGGTGCTCAACCAGATGAAGGTCAAGGAGCCCGAGATGCTGCGCAAGTACCAGGCGGCGATCGCCAAGAGCCTGGAGGACGTGCGCGCGAAGGGCTATTGCGTCTCGATCGGCGACCTGCGGCGCGAGGTGCACGCCGTCGGCGTGCCGATGCGGCGCACCGTGGATGGCGAGATCGTCACCTTCAACTGCGGCGTGCCCGCATTCATCCTGAAGAAGGGCCAGCTCGAGGACGACATCGGGCCGCGCCTGGTGGCGATGGTGCGCAACATCGAGGCGGCGCTGGGCATCCACTGACATCTGGTACGCTACCCCCGCCCTTTGAGGAGGGGGTACCGGATGAGAATCGCCCTGGCGCTATGCGCGCTCGCCGCTTCGTTCGCGGCGGCGGCGCAGACGTTTCCGCAGACCGGCAAGCCGATCCGCATCGTCGTGCCGTTCCCGCCCGGCGGGCAAACCGACATCCAGGCGCGCGCGATCGCGCAGAAGATGACCGCCACGATGGGCGGCTCGGTGACGGTGATCGTCGAGAACAAGCCCGGCGCCTCGACCATCATCGGTGCACGCGAGGTTCAGAAGGCGGTGCCCGACGGCCACACGCTGCTCTATACGATCGCCACCCACGTGCAGACGCCGCACCTGTACAAGGTGCCTCCCTGGGACGCGATGAAGGACTTCACGCCGATCACCGCGGGCGCCAAGTCGAACACGATCCTCACCGCGCACATCTCGATGCCGTTCAAGAACGTCGCCGAACTGGTGGCCTACGCCAAGGCGAACCCGGGCAAGCTCAACTATGCGTCCTTCGGCCCGGGCAGTACCTCGCACCTGAACGGCGAGCGCTTCGCGCGCCTTGCCGGCATCCAAATCGTGCACGTGCCCTACAAGGGCAGCGGCGACGCGATGAAGGACCACCTCTCCGGCGTCACGCAGATTTTCTTCGACGGCCCGACCACCGCGATCCAGAATGCCAAGACCGGGCGCGTGAAGCTGCTCGGCACCGCTTCGGAAACGCGCGCCGCCGCGCTCGCCGACCTGCCGACGATGCGCGAGCAGGGTTATGACGTCGGCATGTGGGGCTACCTCTGGTTCTGGGGCCCGGCGAAAATGCCGGCGCCGGTCGTGGAAACGCTCTACAAGCACCTTGCCTTTGCAATCAAGCATCCGGATACGGTGAAGCTGTTCGCGGAGGGCGGGTCGGAAGCCTCCGGGATGACGCCCGCGGAGATGGCGAAGGAGGCGCGCCGCCTCGACCAGGCCTGGGGCGCGATCATCCGCGAGGTCGGCGTCAAGCTGGACCAGTAGCCCCCGCCCCGAGCGGCGCATCCGGCGATGGCAGCGAGCGGCCTGCTTGCGCTGATCGACGACGTCGCCACGTTGCTGGACGACGTGGCGATCCTGACCAAGGTCGCGGCGAAGAAGACCGCGGGCGTGCTGGGAGACGACCTTGCGCTCAACGCGCACCAGGTGGCTGGTGTCACCGCCGACCGCGAGCTGCCGGTGGTCTGGGCGGTCGCGAAGGGCTCCTTCGTCAACAAGCTGATCCTGGTGCCGGCGGCGCTGGCAATCAGTGCGTTCGCGCCGTGGCTGGTGGTCCCGCTGCTGATGATCGGCGGCGCCTTCCTCTGCTACGAAGGCTTCGAGAAAGTCGCGCACCGCCTTCTGCACGGCAGGGAGGAGGAGGCCACCCACCACAAGGAGCTCGTCCTGGCCGTCGCCGATCCCGCCGTAGACCTGGTGGACTTCGAGCGCGACAAGATCAAGGGGGCGGTGCGCACCGACTTCATCCTGTCGGCGGAAATCGTCGCCATCACGCTCGGCGCCGTGGCCGCTTCGCCGCTCATGACCCAGGTCGCCGTGCTCTCCGGGATCGCGATCCTGATGACCGTGGGCGTCTATGGGCTGGTCGCCGGCATCGTCAAGCTGGACGATGCCGGCCTGCATTTGAGCCGCAGGGAAGCAGAGGTTGCGCGCTTGCTGGGCAGGGCGATCCTCGGCTTCGCCCCCTGGCTCATGAAGGCTCTCTCGGTGGCAGGCACCGCCGCCATGTTCCTCGTCGGCGGCGGCATCCTCGTCCATGGCATTCCCGCCTTGCACCATCTGGTCGCGAGTGCAGGCTTGCCCGCGTCCCTTGCGCTGGACGCAGTTGCCGGGATCGCCGCCGGCGCTCTCGTGCTCGGCGGCGTCAAGCTCGCGCAGGCTATGATTCGACGATGGGACCGCTCTCGGGCCTGAAGATCCTCGAATTCGAAGCCATCGGCCCCGGGCCGTACTGCGGGATGATGCTCGCCGACATGGGCGCCGACGTGCTGCTCATCGACCGGCCCGACGATCCGCGCCTCGGCTTCGGGCGCGACCGCTGGTTCGACGTGATGATGCGCGGCCGTCGCTCCGCGACGCTGGACCTCAAGTCGAAGAGCGGCGTCGAAGCGGCGCTCGCGCTCGCCGGCAAGGCAGACGCAATCATCGAGGGGTTCCGCCCCGGAGTCATGGAGCGGCTCGGCCTAGGCCCCGACGCGCTGCTCGCGAAGAATCCGAGGCTGGTCTACGGCCGCATGACCGGCTGGGGCCAGGAAGGGCCGCTCGCGCCCCGCTCCGGCCACGACATCAACTACATCGCGCTCACCGGCGTGCTCAACGCGATCGGCCGCGCGGGCGGCGGGCCTGTGCCGCCCCTGAACCTCATCGGCGATTTCGGGGGCGGCGGCATGCTGCTCGCGTTCGGCATCGCCTGCGCGCTCGTGGAGGCGCAGCGCTCCGGCAAGGGCCAGGTCGTGGACGCAGCGATGGTGGACGGCGCTTCGCTGCTCGCGGCGATGTTCTCGGGAATGATGGCCGCCGGCCGCTGGAACGAGACGCGCGGGAACAACGTGCTCGACACCGGCGCGCCCTGGTACGACGTCTACGAGACCGCGGACGGAAAGTACGTCGCCATCGGCTCCATCGAGCCGAAGTTCTATGAGGAGCTTCTTTTGAGGCTCGATTTGAAGGGAGAGGGCCTGCCGAGCCAGCATGACCGGAAAGGCTGGCCTCTCCTCAGGAAAGCATTTGAGAGAAAATTCAAAAGCAGGACCCGGGACGAATGGTGCGCAGTCTTCGAAGGCTCCGACGCCTGCTTCGCGCCCGTGCTGAGCTTCACCGAGGCGCGCGCGCACCCGCACAACGTCGCCCGCGGGACGTTCCTGCGTTCGGGCAAGGTCGACCAGCCTGCGCCCGCGCCGCGCTTCTCGCGCACGCCAGGCTCGATCCGGCGCGAACCGCCCGAGCGCGGCGAAGGCGGCGCCCAAGCATTGGCGGATTGGGGGTTTTCGCGGCTTGAGGTCCAGCAGCTGAAGGCTTTGGGGCTGAACTTCAAGGAATGAGCGGCCCTCTGGAGGGCCTGAAGGTCCTCGACATTTCCAACGTCATCGCGGGCCCCTTCGCCGCGGCGCTGCTGGGCGATTTCGGCGCCGAGGTCCTGAAGGTCGAGCTCCCCGGCGACGGCGACCCGCTGCGCGCGCTGCCGCCGCACAAGGAAGGCAAGCCCCTCCTCTGGAAGGCGGTGAACCGGAACAAGCGGGCAGTGACGCTGGACCTGCGCAAGAGCGCGGGCCAGGCGCTGTTCCGCAAGCTGCTGCCAAGGTTCGACGTGCTGGTGGAGAACTACCGCCCGGGCACACTGGATCGCTGGGGGCTGGACAAGCAGGCGCTCTGGGAGGTCCAACCCAGGCTCGTGATCCTGCGCGTCACCGGCTTCGGCCAGACTGGGCCCTATGCGGGCTATGCCGGCTTCGCGCGACTGTTCGAGGCCTACGCCGGGCTCGCCTACATCACGCGCGCGCCCGGCGAGGCCCCGGTGCACCCCGGCTATCCGATCGGCGACCCGATCTCGGGCGTGTTCGGCGCCTTCGGCATCCTCGCCGCGCTCCTGCATCGTGCGAAGCATCCCGATGCGCCCGGCCAGGAAATCGACCTTTCCTGCACGGAAGCGATGATGCGCCTGCTCGAGGTGCTGCCGATCGAGTACGACCAGCTGGGCCTGGTGCACGAGCCGGTCGGGAGCGGCAACGCCTACGTCGCGCCTTCCGGCATGTTCCGCTCCGGCGACGGCGCCTGGATCAGCTTCACCGCGGCGACGCAGAACGTGTTCCAGCGCCTGTGCCGCCAGATCGGCCGCGAGGACCTGCTCGACGACTCCCGCTATGCGTCCAATCCGCAACGCATGCGGCACCAGGCAGAGCTCAACGCGATCGTGGCGGCATGGATCGCGGCGCGGCCCGCGAGCGATGTCGTGCGCGAGCTGTCCGAGGCGGGCGTGGCGGTGGCGCCGGTCTACTCGAACCGCGACATCGCGCAGGACGCGCATTTCGCCTTCCGGCAGTCCATCACCCGGGTGAAGGACGCGGACTTCGGGTCGGTCGCCGTGCCCTGCGTCGTCCCGCGCCTGTCGGCGACACCGGGCGAAGCTCGCAGCGCCGGCCCGGCGCCGGGCGCGCACAACGCCGAGGTATACGGCGGCTGGCTCGGCCTGTCGGACACCGAGCGGGCGGCGCTCGCCCGCGAGGGCGTGATATAAGCACACGGAAAAGGGAGGTCGCATGCTGAGCCGGCTGATGCCGCGGGAAGGCAATTTCTTCGAGCTGTTCAACGGCCACGCCGAGCTCATCGTCGAAGGCAGCCGCGAGCTGGTGGCGATGATCACCGCGTTCCAGGACGTCGAAGCGCACGCCCGGCGCATCGACAACGCCGAGCGCGCGGCCGACAAGATCACGCACGAGACCATCACGCTCCTGCACAAGACCTTCATCACGCCCTTCGATCGCGACCAGATTCACCAGCTGATCACCGCGATGGACGACATCCTGGATCTGATGCAGGACGTGGCCGAGTCGATCGTCCTGTACGACATCCGCAAGGTCACGCCCGAGTCCCGGCAGCTCGCGGAGATCTGCCAGATGTGCTGTGAAAGAGTCCGCGGCGCGGTCGGCCTGCTGAACAAAGTCAAGGACGCGGAGGCGATCCTCAAGACCTGCCAGGAGATCGACCGTCTCGAGTCCGACGCCGACCGCGTGATGCGCTCGGCGATGAGCAAGCTCTTCCGCGAGGAAGCCGACGTCAAGCAGCTGATCAAGCTGCGCACCATCTACGAGCTGCTCGAGCTGATCACCGACCGCTGCGAGGACGTCGCCAACCTGATCGAAGGCATCGTGCTGGAAAATTCCTGAGCGAAGGATGGAAGTTCCGCAACTCGCGCTCTGGATCGTGGTGGTGCTGGTCGCCGTCGCGCTCGCCTTTGATTTCATGAACGGCTTTCACGACGCCGCCAATTCCATCGCGACCGTGGTATCCACGGGTGTGCTCAAGCCGCACCAGGCGGTGGTGCTGGCCGCATTCTTCAATTTCACGGCTCTTTTCGTGTTCCAGCTCAAGGTCGCGACCACCGTCGGCAGGGGCATCGTGGATCAGGGCATCGTCGACCATTACGTGGTGTTCGGCGCGCTCGTCGGCGCGATCGCCTGGAACATCATCACCTGGTATTACGGCATCCCCTCGTCCTCCTCGCACGCCCTCATCGGCGGCATCGTCGGTGCGAGCGTCGCCAAGGCGGGGACCTGGGCACTGATCCCCGCCGGCATCCTCAAGGTAGTGGCGTTCATCTTTATCTCACCCTTGATCGGCATGGTGCTGGGCGCGCTGCTTCTGCTCGCGATCTCCTGGCTGTTCGTGCGCTCCACGCCAAGTCGCGTCGACCGGCTCTTCCGGCGGCTGCAGCTCTTTTCTTCGTCGCTCTACAGCCTGGGGCATGGCGGCAACGACGCGCAGAAGACTGTCGGCATCATCTGGATGCTGCTGGTCGCCGCCGGCTACGTCGGCGCGAGCGAAACGCACCCGCCCTACTGGGTGGTGGTCGTCTGCTACGTGGCGATCGGCCTGGGCACGATGTTCGGCGGCTGGCGCATCGTCAAGACCATGGGCCAGCGCATCACCAAGATCCGCCCAGCCGGGGGATTCTGCGCCGAGCTGTCCGGCTCGATCTCGCTGTTCCTAGCGACCGGCCTCGGCATCCCTGTTTCGACGACCCACACGATCACCGGTTCGATCGTGGGCGTCGGCGCCGCGCAGAACGTCTCGGCGGTGCGCTGGGGCGTGGCGGGCAACCTGCTCTGGGCCTGGATCCTGACCATTCCCTGCTCGGCGTTCGTCGCCGGGGTCGCCTGGTATCTGGGGCGCCTGCTGCTCGCGCCGGCGCACTGAGGGCGATCAGGCGTAGCTCAGCGCGCCGCTGCGGTCCGGCCGGTCGAGGTGCGGGACGTTGTTGAAGCTGACGACGTGCGTGCGGCTGGCGCCCGCCTGCAGCTCCGTGACCCCGGTATTGCGCGTCTGCAGGTTGAGGTCCACCACGCCCCGCGCCGGCATGCGCAGCACCTCGGCGAGCATTGTGGAGATGGGGCCGCCCGAGCTGACCACCAGCACGCGCTTCGCCGTACCCTGCTGCAGCGCCGCCAGCGCGCCCAGCACGCGCGCCCGGAATTCGGCGAAAGGCTCGTGGGGGTAACCTGCGGGCGCCCCCGCCAGCGTGCCCTCGGTCCAGGCGTACATCGCCTCGCGCAGGATCCGGAAATGCGCGCGCCGGTCCCCGGCCTTCGGCAGCGGCTCTCCCTTCAGGTGCGCGCTCAGAAGCGCGTGGCTGTCGTACTCGTTCAGGCGGGCGTCCTCCAACCCGTCGAGCGCCCGGCCCATGCCTTCGGCGATGCCCGCCAGGGTCTCCGCGTGGCGCCGCAGCGAGCCGCGCACGACAAAGTCGAAGGCCGCGCCGCGCTCGGCGAAATCTTCCCCGAGCCAGCGCGACTGCCGCCAGCCCAGCTCCGACAGCTTGTCGTAGTTTTCCGCACCGAAGGACGCCTGCCCGTGCCTGACCAGGATGAGCTCTGCCATAGGCCGCGATTGTATGGAACAATCGCCGCATGAAGATCAGGGACAAGGTCGTTGTCGTCACGGGAGCCGCGAGCGGCATCGGCAAGGCGCTCGCCGCGCGCTTCGCCAAGGAAGGGGCGCGCGGCGTGGTCTGCGCCGACGTCAACGAGACGGATGCCAGGGCCGTCGCCGCGTCGGTCGGCGGCCTCGGATTGCGCTGCGACGTCGGCCAGGAGAGCGACATGAACGCGCTGGTCGTGTCCACGCTCGAGAAGTACGGCGCGGTGGACATCTTCTGCTCCAATGCCGGCATCATCGGCCGGCACGGGCTGGACGCCTCGCTCAAGGAGTGGCGCCGCACCATGGACGTGAATTTCATGGCGCACGTGCTGGCCGCGCGCGCGGTGGTGCCCGTCATGCTCAAGCAGGGCGGCGGCTACATCGTCGCCACCGCTTCCGCGGCGGGACTGCTCATGCAGGTGGACTCGGCCACCTACACGGTATCCAAGCACGCCGCGGTGGCCTTCGCGGAGTGGCTGTCGGTCAACTATGCGGAGCGCGGCATCAAGGTCTCCTGCCTCTGCCCGCAGGGCGTGCGCACGCCGATGCTGCTCGGGCCCACCGGCGACCGCAAGTCCTTCCTGTCCGCGGGCTCGGTCAGCGCCGAGGAAGTCGCAGGCAAGGTGATGGAGGCCATCGAGGCGGAGCGCTTCCTCGTCCTGCCGCACCCGGAAGTCGCCGAATACGAGCGCCGCAAGACCGCCGATCGCGACCGCTGGCTCGCCGGCATGCGCCGCCTGCGGACCGCGATCCTCAACGATCCGAATATGCGGGGCCTGGACTGAGCTAGTGCTTTTCGTGCCTGGCCGGTGAAGCGCTCTCGCCCAGCCGGCCAATGTGGAATTCGGCGCGCACCTCGCCCGCCTTCTCGAACTTCAGCGTCACAGGGACTTTCTCGCCTTCCCTGAACGGCTGCCTGATGTTCATGAACATCAGGTGCGCGCCGCCCGGCTTGAGCTCGAAACTGCCCTTCGCGGGCACGTCGTAGCCGGGGACCTCGCGCATCTTCATCACGCCGCCGTCGTTGATGTGCACGTGCAGCTCCACCTTCGCCGCCGCCGGCGAAGACGCGGACACGAGTCGATCGGCCACCCCCTGGTTGCGGATCAGCATGTAGCCGCCCGCAACCTGGGCACCGGGAGCGGTGGCGCGCGCCCAGGGCTTTTCAATCTGAACCTGTGCCTGGACGGAAATCGAAAAGACAATGCTCACGAGAAAAAAAGCGGATCTCATCCCTCACTCCGACGGTTTTCTTCTTCCTGGAGCTTCCTCCAGAACACTTTCCCGGTGGCCGTGCGCGGCAGCGAGTCGACGAATTCCACCAGCCGCGGTGCCTTGTAAGCGGCCATTTTCCCATGTGCCCAGTCGACGATCGCGTCCGGCTCGGTCCTGCCCCGCGCCGACGCTTTCAGCACCACCAGCGCCTTCACGGTCTCGCCCCGGTGCGCGTCCCTCGCCGAGATTACGCAGGCTTCCTGGATGTCCGGGTGCGCGTAGAGCATCGCCTCGACCTCGGCCGGCCAGACCTTGAAGCCGGAGCAGTTGATCATGCGCTTGAGGCGGTCGGTGATGAAGAAGTAGCCCTCCTCGTCGTAGTAGCCGAGGTCCCCGGTGCGGAAGAAACGCTTGCCATCGTGCTCGAGGAAAGCTTCGGCGGTGGCCCTGGCCTGCTTCCAGTAGCCGCGAAAGACCTGGGGGCCGTGCGTGATGATTTCTCCCACCTCATTCGGGCCCAACTCGGCGAACGTCGCCGGGTCGATGACGCGCGAATCCGTGTCGAAATAGGGAATGCCGCCGCACTGGCGCTTCGGCCGGTGCACGGGATTCACATGCGAGGGCGCGGCAGTTTCGGTGAGGCCGTAGCCCTCCAGGAACGGCAGCCCGAGCGTCTTCTCCAGCTTCGCCGCCACCGCCTCCGGCATTGCGGCACCGCCGCCGCCGATGCGGATCAGGGAGGAAAGGTCGTACCTGCCGAGGTCCGGGTTGGCGAGGAAGTCCACGATCATGGTGGTAATCCCGGTCACGCCGGTGACGCGATGGCGCTGGATCAGCTCGGCGGCGGCGTCGCGATCCCAGCGCGTCATCAGCACCGTGGTGCCGCCCATCTGGATCGGCGCGTTCATGTTCGCCTGCATGCCGGTGAGGTGGAACATCGGCAGCACGCCCAGCACCACCGCCTCGCTGGAAGTCGGCGACCAGACGCAGGAGCCGGTGCTGGTGGCGAGCAGGTTGGAGTGCGTCAGCATGCACCCCTTGGGCAGGCCCGTGGTGCCCGACGTATACGGAAGTACCGCGAGGTCCTCCGGTCCCGCCTGCGGCTGGCCGGGCGCACAGCCCGCTGCCACCGCGTCCTTCCACAGAGTGACTTCCGGCCGCTGCGGCGAAAGGCGCGGCGCGCGAGCCACGTCCGGCACCTTGAGGCCGGCGTCGGAGCCAAGACAATCGCTATACGCAGCGAGCAGGCAGCGCGCGATCTTTCCCTCCCCCAGGTGTGGCTCGATCTCCGGATACAGCTCCTGCCCCGCGATCGCCACTCGCGCGTCCGAGTCGCCGATGTAATGCGCAAGCTCCTCGCTCCTGTTCATCGGGTTCACCGGTACGACGACCCCGTCGGCGCGCAGGATCGCGTAGTAGCCAAGGATGAATTGCGGGCTGTTCTGCGCGTAGAGCAGCACGCGGTCGCCGCGCTGCACGCCGCAGCGCTGCTGCAGGAACCCCGCCAGTGCCGCCACCGCACGCTCCATTTCCGCGTAGGTGATGACGGTTCCGTAGTAGGCGATGGCCGCCTTGTCCGGATACCGGCGCGCGCTGACTTCCAGGTTGTAGTAGAGGCTGGTGCGCGGTATCGAAAGCGATTTCGGGACTCCGGGCGGCCAATGGGCGAAATGGCGGTCAAAGAAGCTCACGCGAGGAACCTCCGCACCGCCTTCTCGTTCCAGGCCATCCCCAGGCCCGGCGCCGTGGCGCCCACTGCGTGGCCCTTGACGATGCGCACCGGCTCCTCGAGAACCGGGTTCGCCCAGTCCACATATTCGAGCCAGTGCGCGGTCGGCGTCACGGCAAGCAGCTGCACGCTCGCCTCCGGGAACAGGTGGCTCGACATCTCCAGTCCCGCGCCTTGCGCCAGCGCGGCGGCGCGCTGCCAGCCGGTGACGCCGCCGATGCGCTGCGCATCGGGCATCACGTAGTCGCAGCAGCCGGCGGCGATTGCCTGCGCCATCTGCTCCGGACCCATGAAGTTTTCGCCGACCTGGAT
>JAYRND010000013.1:0-2450 GCA_041904885.1 Burkholderiales bacterium | reverse complement strand
CCGAGGTACTGCTCCTGGGCGCGGGCCTGCATCTCGCGCACCACGGTCAGCGGCCGGAACGCATCGGCGCGGCTGCGCAGCGAGACCAGCGCGTCTCCCGAGGCGAATTGCTCGACCAGGCTCTGCGCGAACGACAGGTTGCCGTTGGATGGCACGACGATCCGCCGGCCGAACACTTCCTGCACGTCCACCGCCGCGCCGTCGTTGAGCATGTCGGTGTCGGCGACGAGCACCACCGAGTTCTCGGCCGCGGACTCCCTTCTCTGCGCCTCGTCCTTGGCAGGCTCGCCCTTCTTGTCGTCCGCTTTCGGCCGGCCTTCGGGGAACGCGGTCTTGAACTTGCCCGAGACGCGCAGCGCCAGCGGCCAGGACTTGTTGCCGGACACGAATGCCTTGGTCGCCGCATCGCCGGAGGTCGTGGCGGCCAGGCTGTCCACCATCATCGAATTGGGCGAGCTGCGCAGGAGCTCCGCGACCTTCAGGCCCTCGACCGGCTTCACTTCGAAGCCGCCGCCGAACGCGTACAGCAGCGTCTCGATCTGGCTCGTCGCCACGTCGTCGCGGCTGAACGCGGTGCGGTTGAGCGTCAGCACCGTGGGCGTGTAGCGCTGGCCGGAGCCGGAGGCGAAGACCACGTCCGCGAGCACCTTGCCCTGGTTCATCTCCACGCCCCAGGCCTTGAACAGGCGCGGCAGCGAGGAGCTGCTGCCCCCGCCCATTCCCGGCATCGGGCCCTGCTGCTGGTCGAAGAACGCGAGCGGGTCCACGAAGGCGATGAGCTTGCCGCCGCGCAGCACGAACTGGTCGAGCGCGTACTCGGTGGACTCGGGAAGGTCGCGCGGGTGGATGACCAGCAACACCTTGATATCCGGGTCGATCGACTGCGCGAGCAGCGGCACGGCCTTGACGTTGAAGTCGCGCTTGAGCTCGGTGGCGAGCACCCAGGGCTCGGAGCTTTGCCGCGTCATCGGATTGAAGCGCTCGCCCAGCACGGGCAGCGCGCTCATCAGGCCGATCACCGGGCGCTCGGCGGTGCCGGCGCGCGCGATCGCGCGCGCGATGTCGTATTCCAGCAGCCGCTCGCGCTGCGGCGAGAGCGCCGGGATCGCCTGCTTGCGGTCGAGCTGGCCGACCGCGAGCCCGAGGTAGAACTGCTCGCCCGTGTACAGCTGCTGCGGCTCGATGCCGTCCAGCTGCGCCTGGTCCTCGTATTCGCCGTCGGGCTTGGGGTCGTACTTCTCGACGATCAGCTTGCCGCCGGCGACACTCTTGAACTCGGCGACCAGGTCTTCGACCCGCTGCGCGAAACTGCGCAGCTGCACCGGCATCGCCTGGTCGCCGCGCGACACATACAGGCGCAAGGTCACGGGCGATTCCAGCCCGCGCAGGACCTTGCGCGTGCCCTCGGACAGGGTCTGCACCCTGCCCTCGGTGAGGTCCAGGCGCAGCGGCTGGCGCGCGACCAGGTAGTTGGCCGCGACCAGCAGCAGGAACAGGGCGGCGAGGCCGACCGCGGAGTAGATCAGTGTCTCGTGCCTTTTCAGGAACGAATTCATCGGTCGCGCAGCACGACGTTGGTGGCGAACAGCGCGAAGCCGATCACCGACAGGAAGAAGAACAGGTCGCGCACGTCGATCACGCCCTTCTGGAAACCCTCGAAGTGGGTAACCACCGAGAACGCGGCGACCGTGTCGATGAGGGCCGGGCTCGCCCAGCGCGCCATCATGTCGGTGACCGGGTTGAAGCCCGCGAGGATGAGAAACAGGCACACCACGACCGAGAGGATGAACGCCACCACCTGGTTGCGCGTCATCGCCGAGGTCAGGCAGGTGATCGCCAGGTAGGCGCCGGCGAGGAGCAGGCTGCCCACGTAGCCGGCGAGGATCATGCCGTTGTCCGGGCTGCCCAGCACGTTGACCGTCAGCACCACGGGGAAAGTCAGCGCGAGCGCGATGGCGAGGAAAATCCAGGAGGCGAGGAACTTGCCCGCAATCGCCTGCCAGGCCGTCACCGGCATCGTCATCAGCAGCTCGATCGTGCCGGCGCGCCGCTCCTCGGCCCACAGGCGCATGCCGGCGGCGGGCACCAGCACCAGGTACAGCCAGGGATGCCAGCCGAAGAACGCGCCCAGGCTCGCCTCGCCGCGCTCGAAGAACTGGCCGGCGGTAAAGGTGAAGAAGCCGGTCAGCAGCAGGAAGATGACCAGGAAGATGTACGCGATCGGCGAGGTGAAGTAGGCGCCCAGCTCGCGCTTGGCGATGACCCAGACGCTTCTCATGACCGCACCGTGCCCTGACCGCCGGCGGGCGTGTCGGTGCTGGTGATGCGGCGGAACACCTCGTCCAGCGGCCGGCCCAGCTCGTCGGGCGTGCCCTGCGCGACGACGCGGCCGCGGTCGATGATGATCGCGCGCGTGCAGGCCGCGTCCACCTCCTCGAGGATGTGCGTGG
>JAYRND010000073.1:0-4626 GCA_041904885.1 Burkholderiales bacterium | reverse complement strand
TGTCCAGGTACTCCGGGTCCATCATGCCGCCGATCGCCAGGCCGAACTGCACGTTCGCGAAATACATCAGCACCAGCGCGAACAGGAAGTTCGGCGTCGCGAGGCCGATATAGCCGAGCAGCGTCAGGCCATGGTCGCCCCAGCTGTACTGGTGCGTGGCCGCGTACACGCCGATGGGGAACGCCACCGCCCAGGTGAACAGGATCACCGAGAAATTCATGATGAACGAGAGCAGCAGCCGGTCGCCCACCACGGTCCAGACCGGAAGGTCGTGCTGGAAGGACCAGCCCCAGTCGCCCTGCAGCAGGCCGGAGAAGCCCCGCTCGGTGGGCCAGATGCCGACCCAGACCGCGTACTGCTCGATGAAAGGCTTGTCCAGGCCGTACTGCTTGCGCAGGAAGTCCACCCTCTCCAGCGCCGCCTTGTCGCCCTGGCTGCGCAGCTCGGCGATCTGGTTGGTGAGGAAGTCCCCGGGCGGCAGCTTGATGATGCTGAACGTGACCAGGCTGATCACGAGCAAGGTCGGGATCATGATCAGCATGCGCCGGATGGTGTAGGTCAGCATGGGTGCCCGGAGCCGGCCGCGGAATCCGCCTCTTCGCGCGCGCCTATTTCTTGTCTTCGGCGAACCAGAACGTGTCCGGATGATAGATGCCGAAGAACGCGCCCGGGTCCCAGTTGTACAGGCCCTTCTCGGGGACGTTGCGCAGGGTGTTGCGCACCACCACCGGCTGCGACACGCCGTTCACCACGCCGATGGTGAACAGCTGCTCGGAATGGATCTGCAGCATGCGATGCCAGATTTTCGCACGCTCCTCCCTGTTCCCCGCATTGCGCCAGGCGTTGTTGAGCTTGAGGAGCTCGGCGACTTCGGGGATGTCGGGCGCCTCTCCAGACTTGCCGGAGGTCTCGAAGTGCTGGCCGAACTTGGGCCACTGCAGCTGCTGCTGCGCGGTGGGCGCCAGCTCATCGGGGCTGATTTCGGGGCCGGCGAGACCGTTCTCGATCCCCGACCAGACCGACATCACCGTCTCGCCCGCGAACACGCGGTTGCGCAGCACCTCGCGCTGCGAGGGCTTGGGGAACAGCTTGATGCCCACCTCGCGCCAGGTCTCGCGGATCATCTCGAGGATGTCGGTCTGCTCGGTGGACTCGCCCGCGGTCTCGACGATGATCTCCATCAGCCGGCCGTCGGGCAGCCGGCGCAGGCCGTCGGCGCCGCGCTTCAGGCCCATGTCGTCGAGCAGCTTGTTGGCCGCCTTGCGGTCGTACTGCGTCCAGCGCGTCTGGTACTCCTTCCTGTACAGCGGGCTTTCCGGAACCAGCGTGTCGTTGCTTTCGGCGGCGAGGCCGAAATACAGCACCTGGTTGACCTGCGCCCTGTCGATCGACATCGACAGCGCGCGGCGAAAGCGCGGGTCGCGCACGATCGGCTTCCACACCGGGTCGTTCACGTTCAGGTTCGGGAACAGCGCGAAATGCGCGCCGCGCACCGACTTCCACAGGAGCGTGCGGTAGTTGTTCGTCTTCTCGCCCTTCTTCAGGAAGGTGTAGTTGTTGAACTGGAGGTCGCGCGCCTGCAGGTCGGACTCGCCGGCGCCGGTCTTGGCAGGGATCAGCTTGCCCTCGGCCACCGACAGCACCACGCGGTCGATATAGGGCAGCTGGCGGCCGTTCGGATCGACCCGGTGGAAATACGGATTGCGCACGGCCACGAAGCGGTCCGCCGGCAGCTTGGTGGTGTTCATCCACGGCTGCAGGGTCGGCAGCGACGGATTGTCGAACTGGTACATGTTGTCCTCGCGGTTGTGGACCGCGGCCCAGCCCCGCTTGGAAGCACCGCTCTTGTCCGCTTCGGCCGCCTTCTTGCTGTATTTCGCGTGGAACTGCTTCAGGTAGTGCGCCGGGCGGAAGATGAACAGGGGGGACGCCCCGGCCATCCGCGGCAGGAATTCGGGATTCGGCTTCGACCAGCTGTAGCGGATCGTATGTTTGTCGGGAAACTCGACCTTCGGCGCCTCGCCGCTGACCAGCAGGTCGCTCGGCGGGCCGACCGGGCTCAGCTCCTTGTTGTTGGCGACGTCCTCCCAGAAGTAGCGGAAGTCGTCGCTGGTGAAGGGCTGGCCGTCGGACCAGCGGTGCCCCTTGCGCAGCTTCATGGTGAACACGCGCTCGTCCTTGACCTCGATGCTCTCGAGGATGTCGGGCACGATGGTCAGGCTCTGGTCGTAGCCGACCAGGCGCGAGTAGCCGTACACCACCAGCATGCGAACGTCGCGGCTGCGGCCGATGAGCATGTTCAGGCTGCCGCCGTACTGCCCGGGCTGCGCGCCCGCGGGCAACTTGAGCACCAGCGGATTCTCGGGCAGGCGCTTGGCGACCGGCGGCAGCTTGCCCGCCTTGACGTCGGCCTCCAGCGCCGGCGGTTCGATGAACTTCGGCTGGGCGAGCGCCGCGGGCGCGGCGCAGGCGAGCAGCGCGGCGAGGACGGGAAAGAGCCGGTTTCGCTTCATGAACGGAGCTCCGAGAAGTCTGCGTGTTGGTGTGCGCGCACCAGGTGGCCGGGGCCGATTTCCAGCATCGCCGCCTGGTCGTTCCCGCCGATCGCAAACGGCGAGGGCCAGGCGCCCGGATCCGAGGCCTTGCCTTCCATGAGCGCCGCAAAATCGAGCTTGCGGTCCAGGTCCGGATCAGGCACCGCGGCGAGCAGCGCCTTGGTGTAGGGATGCACGGGGTTGCGGAAAAGCTCCCCGGCGGCGGCAAGCTCGACCAGGCGCCCGGCGCACATCACCGCGATGCGGTCCGCGAGGTAGTGCACCACCGCCAGGTTGTGCGAGATGAAGATGTAGGTGAGGTTGAGCGCGCTCTTGAGATCCAGCAGCAGGTTGAGCACCTGCGCCTGCACCGACACGTCGAGCGCCGACACGGGCTCGTCACAGATGAGCAGCTGGGGCCCCAGCGCCAGCGCCCGCGCGATGCCGATGCGCTGGCGCTGCCCGCCCGAGAAGCTGTGCGGGTAGCGCCTGAGGTACCGCACGTCCAGTCCCACCAGCGTCATCAGCTCCTTCACGCGCGCGAAGCGCTCCTCCTCGTCGCCGATCCCGTGGATCACCAGCGGCTCGGAAAGGATGTCGTTCACGGTCATGCGCGGGTTGAGCGAGCTGAACGGGTCCTGGAATACGAACTGGACCTTGCGCCGGTAGGCGAACAGCTCCTCTCCGCCCAGCGCGAGCACATCGCGCTTCGCGCCGCCGTCGTTGAACACGACCTCGCCGCTGTCGGGGGTCACCGAGCGCAGCAGCATCTTCGCGGTGGTGGTCTTGCCGCAGCCCGACTCGCCGACCAGGCCGAGGCACTCCCCCGCGCCGACATGGAAGCTCACGTCGTCCACCGCGCGCACTTCGCCGGCAAGCTTGCGCCCGAGCAGGGAAGTCTTGCGCGTCGCGAAGCGCTTGACGAGGTTGCGCACCAGCAGCAGCGGTTCGCCGTTCGCGACGCCCTGCTGCGGCGGGCGGCCGGTGCCCGAGAGCAGGTGCCCGGTCTCGGCATGAACCTCCCGGATCGGCGTCAGCCGCTCGCCGGGCGCCATGTTGAAGCGCGGTACCGCGCGCATCAGCGCCTTCAGGTACGGATAGCGCGGATCCCGGAAGATGTCCTCCACTGTGCCCGACTCGACCACCTTGCCGCGGTACATGACCACCACCTCTTCGGCCATGTTCGCGACGATGCCGAGGTCGTGGGTGATCAGCAGCATCGCCATCTTGAGCTCGGCCTGCAGCGACTGCACCAGCTGCAGGATCTGCGCCTGGATGGTCACGTCGAGCGCGGTCGTCGGCTCGTCGGCGACGAGCAGCGCCGGCCGGCAGACCAGCGCCATGGCGATCATCGCGCGCTGCCGCAGGCCGCCGGACAGCTCGAAAGGATAGGTGTGCTCGGCCTTCACGGGGTCCGCGAAGCCGACCAGCCGCAGCATCTCGAGCACCGCCTCGCGCCGCTCGGCCGGGCCGAGGCTCGAACGATGCAGCATCAGCGCCTCGCCGACCTGGTTGCCTACGGTGTGCAGCGGCGAGAGCGCCGTCATCGGCTCCTGGAAAATGATCGAGATGCGGCCGCCGCGGATCGCGCGCACCCGCTCGCCCTCGGGATCGAGGCGCGCGATGTCGGTCACGCTGCCGGGCACTTTCGGGTCGTGAAAGAGGATTTCGCCGGATTCGTAGCGCGCCACGCGCGGCAGGATGCTCATGACCGCCTGCGCAACCATCGACTTGCCCGATCCCGACTCGCCCACCAGCGCGACGGTGCGGCCCTCGGGGATGCGGAACGAAACGCCGTCCACCGCCTTCACGGTGCCCGCGTCCACCTCCAGATAGACGCGCAGGTCGCGGATCTGCAGGACATCGGCCATCAGGCGTGCATGGCCTCGAGGTTGGCGAGCGTGGCGGCGTCGAGCGCGAGATCGCGCCGCGCCGCCGCGCGCGCGGCGGCGTCGACCAGCTCGGCAAAGCCCTCCAGCCCCGAGTCGATGCGGATCGTGCGCTGCGCGTCGCCCAGCCTCAACTGCATCCATCCCCCCTCGCCATCGCGCCGCGTCGAGTAGTAGTCGAGGCGCAGCAAACGCAGGTCTGC
>JAYRND010000001.1:0-4178 GCA_041904885.1 Burkholderiales bacterium | reverse complement strand
GCGCCGTCGCGCCTGAATTCCTGCCGCACGCCGAGCGGGCAGATAATCAGCGCCTTGCCGCCGGCCCGCGCGCGAAGCAGGCGAACGGATTCGATCTGCATGAACGTCTTGCCGAGTCCGAACGCGGCGAAGATCGCCCGCGATCCGCCGCGCACTGCCCACTGCACAATGTCGCGCTGGTGCGGCTTGAGCAGCGGATTGACCTCGTGCGCCTCGCACTCGAACCCGGAAAGCGGCGCAAGACGAATTTTCTCGCGCAAAAATGCCTCGTACCCGATACTGCTGTTAGCCATGATCGCCCCCTTGAGCGGTTATGGTCAGCGGGGTGTCGGCGTCGTTACCGCCGGTGCCCCGCGCCGTTCTCGAATCCATCACGCCCGTCGCCAGCCAACACGCTGCGGCCATGATCGCGATCACCGCGCAGGCGGCAGCGCCGTAGATCGAAGCGTCGAAGATCATTCCGTTTCCCCCGCCGTAACCGCCCCACGCGGGCGCCACGCTCCGAACTCGCGCGCGAATGCCTCGACCGTCCGAGTCCGCGACTTCGGCCCGGCCGACTTGCGCACGTACTTGACGCTCCGGAACGTGTCGCCGTGCTTGTCCGACACGTACCGCAGCACCACCACGCTGTCGTCGAGGCGCAGGCTCGGGGGCGGCAGCAGCACGACACCGACGACGGGATTCATGCCGCCACCTGCGCCATCAGATTCTCAATCGTGCGCAGCGCCCGCCGGCCGGCTTCGCTGTTGGCGAACGCCGGATCAAGCAGGCGCATTTGCAGATGCCGTGCGTTCAGGTCATGCACCGGCTTCCCGGCCGCGACACGCTGGTAGCATCGCGCCGCCCACCGCGCGACCTCCGGGTCAACTTCCGGCTCATCGGCGCTCATGCGGCCCGCCCCTTGATCGGCCGCACCCGCCGCGCCGCCGTCGCCTCAGCCGCTGCTGTCGCGCTCGCGACCAGTTGCTCAGTGGCCAGCGTCGCGGCTGTCGCCGCCTGTCGGATCGCTGTCAGCTCCTGCGCGTCGATCTCGCCGTCACGCAGCGCATCACGGGCGGACGCCATCAGATCGCCGTGCGCCGCCCCGGCATCGAGCGTCGCATCGAGCAGCGCGGCCCCGTCATCGCGCGCCGCGGCCGGTGTCAGCACGTAGCCGCAGGCGCGGGCGATCTCGGCAAGCGGTCGGATGTCGCCGGTCGTCAGCAGCATGGCGACCAGCTCGCGGACGTTCGTCGTGGCGGCATCGTTCGCTGGGTCAACTTTCGCGATCAGCGTTCCGGGGCGCACGTTGATGCGCTGCGCGAGCGCCGTTACACCGCCGGCGAACTCGTGCGCCATCCGGTAGATGGCGTATTCGAGATGATCCATGCCTATGACTCCGCGCGTATTTCGCAGATGTTGCGGCGCGCAAAACCGGCCATCATTGCGCCGTACCGATGCCGCGCCGCCGGAGCAGCGCAGCGGAAGAAGAAACCGCCCCGCCGGGCAGGGGTCCGGAGCGGGGCGGAAGAACCGCCGGAGGAGGGCGACGGAAGAAGGTGGGCGCCGGCCCCGGATCGGGGGGAGGGCCGGCGCCCGACACGCTCCGAGGGGATGGAGAGCGTGTCTTGATCGGTGTCAGGCGGCATCGCTGGATGCTCTGGCGCGCCGCAGCCACGCGGCGCGGGTGTGCTCGATCAGGTCGGCGCGCGTCACCTGAACGTCGTGCTTGGCGCAGATTTCGGCGATGCGCCCGGCGTAGTCGGTCAGGCCGGACAGATCTGACTGCGGCAGGCGGTCATCGGACCGCCATCCGTGAGCGGTGGCGCGGGATACGCAACACGCCGCGGCGATCTTTCCGCCGCGGCGATTGGAAAACGCCAGTTGGAGCGGGCTTGCGTTGTTCATGGCCCCAATGTAGGCGAAACCTTACATTGAGGCAAGTCCGGCTCAGGATGAAACCTGCATCCACGGCGCCCAACATCGCGCCCCGGCCGCGGGGATTTTTTTTGCCTGAATGTAAGGCGATTCCTATTGATTGAATGTAAGGTCGCGCCTAACATTCCCTCCACACCGGCACCCCGCCGGCATGGGAGCAGCAGATGAACCTCGACATCGGCCGCCTGCGCCTTACCCGCACGGCATCCAAGGGCAGCCCGGGAGACAGGCAGCAAATCCTGATCGGCAACCCCGTCTTCGCCCGCCTGACGGTCCTCGGAGTCACCTGCGACACCGTCCTGATTGGCGTCGAGTACCGCAACGACTCGGCTCGAATCGTTTCCCTGCAGCCCGGCCGCGGCAGCGCCATCGTCGGCGGAATCGACGTGTCGGTGCAGAGCATCACGCCGTTTGGCAAGCGGTTTACCGCGCACCTCGCATTCACCGGCCCGCGCCATATTCGCGTGCTGCGCGGCGAATTGCTCGGCGATGAAGTTGCCCCGTCCGCCGCGGCTGAATTGGCCGCCTGATCCAGCCCGCCCGCAACCGCCGGCGGAACCGCCGGCAAGGAGCCAGTAATGACCGAATGCTCATACGCCACGATGCGCCCGGAAGATTTGCAGGACGCATATCGCCGGCTGTTGCGGATGGCCAGAAGCGCGTCGTTCGGCGCCGGCGTAATGCTCGCCGAGCAGATCACGAAAATCCGCGCCGCCGCGAAGTCGCGCGGAATCGAGCTGGAGGAGCAGAAATGATCATCACCAAACCCACCGGCCAATTGCGTCACCCGCAGGCCGTGCGCAAATCCGCCCCGGACTTTGAAGCCGCCCGCGCCTACCTCGCTGCGTACCGAGCGATTGCGGCCGGCGATCCGATTCCGGTCCGCAGAGCCTCGCCCGACCAGATCGCCCGCGACAGCGGTGTCTGCTCCGGCTGCACCGGCCGCGCCGATGAAATCGTGCGGCACATGGAATCGCGCGGCCGCAGCCGCGTTCCGGCGCTGCTGATCGCCGTGGCTGCGCTGGTTGCGTTCTGGCTGATCTGGAGCGCGCTGTAATGACCACCATCGTCCGCATCACCGACGCCACCGCTGTCGTCCGAGCCGCCACCCGCCGCGGAAACTCCCTGCGTGCCTCGCCCGCCACGATCCGCCGCGCCGCTCGCGCCGGGCTCGGCTGTCTCGGTGCCGGCGCCACGGTATTCGCCGCCCAACTCGCCGCCGAACGCGCCGTGCTCGACGCGTGGACCAAGGCCGGATTCACGGACGGGCCGGAGGCTGCGTGATGCGCCCGCACGCCATCACCAGATACCTGCTGCGCCGCTCCGTGCTGCTCGCCGCCCTGATCGCCTGCACCGCAATCCTCACCAGCCTGACGAGGCCCTGACATGAACGCACCCGCCGAAACCGCCCCGGCCAACACCGCTTACCTGAAAGTCCTCGAAGCGCTCGTGCAGATCAACGAACCGGCCGAGCGCGAGCGCATCGCGACCAAGGCCGATATCAGCCCGGACGGTGCTGGCGTGCAGCTCGTCGCGCTCGCCGGCAAGCGCATCGTCGTCCGCTGTCCGCAGCCCAAGGGCGCGCCAGCGCTCTGGTCGCTCGCCGTGTCGCTCGACACCGCGCGCCAGATGGTCGCCGGCATGAAGCGCGCCGCCGCCGAAGCCAGCCCGGCCGCCGATGACCGTCGCCGGATCATCGCCGCCATGCGCGAGATCGGAGCGCCGGCCAGCGCCTTCGGCATCGCGAAGAAGTCAGGCGCCGATCTTTCGGTCGTATCCGTGATGCTCGAAGCGATGACCGCGGACGGCACCGTCCAGCGCATCGGCGGCACCTCCGGCCAGCGCCCCAAGTTCGCGCTCATCCCGTCCGTGCAGTCGCAGACGCCGGCCGCCACCGACGGCGAGCCCGGCGACGGCACGCCGGCGCCGGAGCCGGACGACACGCAGGCGGAAGACCGCCGCCGGGCGGTACTGGAGGCGCTGCGGGAAGCGCCGGAGGCGAACGCCGACAGCATCGCCAGCGCCACCGGTCTGAGCGTTTCCGAAGCGCGATTCTTCCTCCACGCAATGGCAGCCGACGGAATCGTCGAGCGCATCGAGCACGAGAATGCAGGCGCCATCCGCCGGAATCCGACGATCTGGCGCATCGTCGATGCGGATCAGCCGGGCGACACGCAGGTGGTTGATGCGGCCGAGGCTGCGCCCGTGCCGGACCATTCCGCCAGTCTCGACGATCCCGACAACTTCGGCGACGACGAGAT
>JAYRND010000072.1:0-3398 GCA_041904885.1 Burkholderiales bacterium | reverse complement strand
GCGATCCACTGCGGGCCCTCGGTGCGGTACAGCCGCAGGAACTCCTCGGGCGTGGTGGGCCGCTCGGCGATGCCGAACGTGTCATAGACCTGCTTCAGGCGCGCGCCGTTCCCGGCCTCGATGACCAGTTTCGAAAGCCGCTCGACGATCTCCGGCGGCAGCTTCGCCGGCCCAAGGAAGCCGATCCAGCCGCTCAGGGTGAATACGGGTTCCGCAAACCCCTGCTCTACGTAGGTCGGCACCTCGGGCAGCTTGGGCGAGCGTACCCGGGTCGGCACCGCTACCGGCCGCACGCTGCCCTTCTGGACATACGGCAGGATCGCCGCGGTGCTGCCGATGCCGCCCTGGATCTGGCCGCCGGCCACGTCGATCCACATCGGCGACTCGCCCTTGTAGTGCACCGCCTCGATCTTCGTGCCGTAGAGCTTGTTGAGCTGGCCGACGACCATGTGCGGGTAGGAGCCCGGTGCGTAGGTGCCGAAGCTGGTCGGCTTCGCTTTCGCGTAATCGACGAACTCCCGGAAAGTGCGCACGGGCAGGCTCGCCGGCACGCCGAAGGGCAGGTGCCCGGCGCCCAGCGCCGAGATCCAGGTGTAGTCCGTCTCCGGGTTGTAGGGCAGTTTCTTGTACAGGACCTGCGCCTGCACGAGCGTCGTCTGGATGGTGACGAGCAGCGTGTAGCCATCCGGCGCGGCCTTGGCGACCGCGTCATTGCCGATGAGGCCGCCGGCGCCGGGGCGGTTCTCCACCACCACCGGCTGGCCGAGGCTCTGCTGCAGGTGGTCGGCGATGGCGCGCGTGTAGATGTCGGTCAGCCCGCCCGGCGGGAACGGGCAGATCATGCGAATCTGGCGCGCGGGCCAGGCCTGCGCCCGTACAAACGGTCCTGCGAACGGCACGGTGGCGCCCGCCGCGGCGGCAGCGAGCACCAGCCGCCGGCGTCTGCGGTCGGCTGACATGGTTTCCTCCTCCGCGTGGAATTCTAAGTCAGGACCGCGCGGAGCGCCTCTTTCGTAGCCACATCAGGGCGCCCGTCACCACGAACAGCGCGGGCAACAGGCCGGCGATGAACAACACTGCGCGGCCCAGGGGCCCGAGCACGCTGCCCTCGTGCAGCAGGCGCTGCAGGATCATAAATTTGTCCCCGGCGCTCCGCGTTGCCGGGTCGTTGTTGCGCAGCACCTTGCCGCTGCGCGGATCGATGAAGACCGTCGCCTGGCTGACCGGGGCGGCGCTGCCCGCAGTCGCGAAATTGAAGCGGTAGGCGCCGCGCGGGCCGGCGGGCATCCCAAGGCCGCCCAGCGGCACGCCCGGATACAGGGCCTGCGCGATCCTGAGCGCATCTTCCAGCGGGATCGGCTTGCCGCCCGAGGGATCGTCGGCTGCCTGGACGGAGCGCGGCGACACAGGAGAAAACACAGCGACCACCGTGCGGCCGGCATCATTGAACGCCAGCCAGATGCCCGTGAACGAGAGCATCGCCAGCACCAGCGCGCCGTAGCTGCCGAACAGGTAATGCAGGTTGCGCGACGGCGTGAAGCCCGGTCGCAGGCCCGTGAGCGCTTCGCGCATGCGCCCGCGCGGCGGCCACCACAGGTAGATCCCGGACAGAGATGAGATCAGCATCGCGACGCCAACCAGGCCGACGATCTCCCGGCCCTGGTATTCGCGCAGCGCCAGGTTCTCGTGAAAGGCGTGCAGCCACCCCATGAACCCGCCGCCGGGCGCCGCATCCAGTACCTTTCCGGTGGGCGGATCGAGATAGAGGCGCGTAAAAGCGCCGCCGTCGCGGGCCCGCGCGAGCACGACCACGGGCATGCCCTCGGCTTCAGGCATGCGAACGATCAGGGGCCGCGCGCGTCCCTGCAGCGTCTGACCCGCGCTTTTCAGGTATTCGCCCGGGGGCAACCCCACGCCCGGGCCCGAAACGGCGTAGCGCTGCGGATTCAGCCAGGCGTCGATCTCGTGGTCGTAAACGAGCACGCTGCCGCTCAAGCCGATGAAGATGCCAAGCGCCCCCAGCGACAGGCCGAGCCAGAGGTGGACCTGGATCCAGAGGCGCTTCATTTCAGGGCTCCGCCCACATGCGCAGCAGGTTGTGGTAGCAGCCGGTGAGCGATACCAGCGCCGGGTTGCCCGGCGCCTCCCGGGTAAGCCGCACGATCGCCATGTCGAGGTCAAAGAGCAGCGTGCGCTGGCCATCGTCCCGCACCATGCTTTGCACCCAGAAGAAGGACGCGAGGCGCGTGCCGCGCGTCACGGGCTCGACGCGGTGCAGGCTGCCCGCAGGGTAGAGCACCATGTCGCCCGCCGGCAGCTTCACGCGCTGCAGGCCGTAGCTGTCCTCGACCAGCAGCTCGCCGCCGTCGTACTCCTCCGGCGGCGCGAGGAACAGCGTGGCCGAGAGGTCGGTGCGGATCTTCACGCCGGTGCCGGGCAGCAGGCGCACCGCGCCATCGACGTGGCTGCCGAAATGCATGCCGCCTTCGTAGCGGTTGAAGAGCGGTGGATAGACGCGGCTCGGCAGCGCGGCGCTGATGAACAGCGGATTCCGCTCCAGCGCCGCGAGCACCATGTCGCCCAGTTCACGCGCGATCGCCGAATCCTCGGCAAGCTGCAGGTTGCTCTTCACCAGGGCCCCCTGGTGGCCCGCGGTGGCGCGCCCGTCCACCCAGGCGCCGCCGGCAGACGCGAGCTTCGCGCGGATCGCGGCCAGCTGCGCCTCGCCCAGCACTTTCGGCAGTTGCACCAGCATGTGCTCAGAACCTCTGCGTGTAGCTGAGCACCGCGGTGCGGGAGATGCCGGGCACAGAGCGCCCCTTGTCGGACTGGATCAGCGCGTCGTAGTTGAGCTTGTTCGCGATGTTGAACACGTTGAGGCGAAGGTCGTACTTGGGCTGGACATAGGCCACGGTGGCGTCCCAGCGCAGGTAGTCGGGTACCTTGACGGCGTTGTTGTTGGACGCGTACCGGTCCGACATGTAGAACACGCCGGTGCCGGCCTCCCATTCGCGCGTCAGGTTGTAGACGGTCCAGACCGAGGCGCTGTTCTTCGGCGTATTGGCCAGAGTGTTGCCCTTCACGGCGCCCGCGATGGAGTCCTGGTTGCCGGCCTTGACGATCTCCGTGCTGAGATAGGTGTAGCCGGCCATCACCTGCCAGTCGGGCCGGATGCGACCGGTGACGCCGGCCTCGAAGCCGCGGACCCGCACTTCGCCGATGTTTTCGTAGACGCCGGGCGAGATCTGCGCGCGGGCGTTCTTCTTCTCGACCTGGAACAGCGCGGTCGTGACCGCCAGGTTGCCGTTCAGCAGGTCCCACTTGGTGCCCGCCTCGAGGGACTTGTTGGTCTCGGGGTCCAGCGCCTGCTGGCCGTTGGCGACGGTGAGCGCTTCGAG
>JAYRND010000071.1:0-3336 GCA_041904885.1 Burkholderiales bacterium | reverse complement strand
TTGCACGGCATGGCCACGGCGCTTGAGGCGCTTCACCGTGACTTCCCCGCCGACGCGCGCAACCACCATCTGGCCGCTTTGCGCCTCGGTGGTGCGGTGGACGGCCAGCAGGTCGCCCTCGAGGATGCCGGCGTCGCGCATCGACAGGCCGCGCACGCGCAGCAGATAGTCGGCGCGCGGCGTGAACAGGTTCGGGTCGACCTGGTAGCGGGCCTGTACGTGCTCCTCGGCGAGGATCGGGCTGCCGGCGGCGACGCGGCCGATCACGGGCAGCTCCAGGAGGCGGCCGAGCCGATGGCCGCCCTTGTCGCGGACGCGGATGCCGCGCGAGGAGCCCGAGGAGATGTCCAGGGCCCCCTTGCGCTCCAGCGCCCGCAGGTGCTGCTCGGCGGCGTTGACCGAGCGAAAGCCCATGCGCTCTGCGATCTCGGCCCGCGTAGGCGGAAAACCCGACACCTCGGTGAGCTCCTTGATGAGACGCAGGATCTCCGATTGCCGTTCCGTCAACGCTTCGCTCATGCCAGCCTCCAGGTTACTGTGTCCCTGTTCAGTGCTGGCATTATATCCAGTAGCGGCGGGCCTGCAACTCAGCCTTCCTCGGGCTCGATGAGGCCCGGTGTATCCACGCGGGCATTGTTGACGGCACGGCTGACGCGCCGGATTCCGATCGCATCGTCGGGACAGGGCCGGAGAGCAACCTCGTGTCCCGTCAGCCAGGCCGAGTAGTCGGCGGGAGAGACGATCACGGGCATGCGGTCGTGCACCGCCGCCATCTTTGCGTTTGCCTCCGTGGTGATGATCGCGCAGGTTTCGAGGGAAAGATGCGGGTCCTGCCAGCGCTCCCACAGGCCGGCGAAGGCGAACAGCTCCGCGCCCGCCGGATAGACGTAGTAGGGCTGCTTGCGCCCGCCTTCCGCCTTCCATTCGTAGAAGCCGCTCGCCGGGATCAGGCAGCGGCGCTTGCGATAGGCCTCCCGGAAGGAGGACTTCTCGGCCACCGTTTCCGCGCGCGCGTTGTTCATGCGCGCGCCGATGGACGGATCTTTCGCCCAGCGCGGCACGAGGCCCCAGCGAACCTGCACGCCGACCACGGCATCCTCGCTCCTGCGAACGACCAGCACCTGCGAAGTCGGGGCAATGTTGAAGCGCGGCTGGTAGGCGGGCACTTCGGACAGGCCGAAGAGCAGGGCGATGACATCCGGATGGGCATGCAGCGTGTAGCGTCCGCACATCGGCCGATTATCGCAGGGCGGGTAAAATCGCCCGATGGTCATCGACTCGCTGCTCGATACCGACCTGTACAAGTTCACGATGATGCAGGTGGTGCTGCATCACTTCCCCGGCGCGCAGGTGGAATATGTGTTCAAGTGCCGGACTCCCGGGATCGACCTCGGCCCGCACGTGGACGAGATCCGCACGGCGGTAGGGGACCTGTGCAAGCTGCGCTTCCGCGAGGAAGAGCTTGCCTACCTGCGCGGGCTGCGCTTCATGAAATCGGACTTTGTCGATTTCCTCGGCCTGTTCCAGTTCAACGAGAAATACATCCGCGTCGAGCGCACGCCGGAGCCGCCGGGGCTGGAGATCACCATCCGCGGACCGTGGCTGCACACCATCCTGTACGAGATCCCGGTGCTGGCCAGCGTCTCGGAGGTGTATTTCCGGCGCACCCAGCCGCGGCCGGATCTCGCCGAGGGACGCCGCCGGCTGCAGGCCAAGATCGGCCTGGTGCGCGCGCTCGAGCCGGGCTTCACGTTCCGCATCTCCGATTACGGCACCCGCCGGCGCTTCTCGCGCGCCTGGCACGACGAAGTTATCGGCACCTTCAAGCGCGAGATTCCCGAGCGCTTCGCCGGCACCTCCAACGTCTGGCTGGCGAGGAAGCACGGCGTGACGCCGCTCGGCACGATGGCGCACGAGTACATGCAGGCCTGCCAGGCGCTGGGGCCGCGGCTGCGCGATTCGCAGGTGTTCGCCTTCGACGTCTGGGCGAAGGAGTACCGCGGCGACCTCGGCATCGCCATCTCCGACACCTATGGGACGGATGCCTTCCTGCGCGACTTCGACATGTACTTCTGCAAGCTGTTCGACGGCGCGCGCCACGACTCCGCGGATCCCTTCGACTGGGGAGAGCGGATGATCGAGCACTACCGCCGCAACCGCGTCGACCCGCGCACGAAGACGCTGATCTTCTCCGACCAGCTCAATGTGCCGCTGGCGATCGACATCGCGCGCCGCTTCCAGGGTCGCGCGCTCACGTCCTTCGGCATCGGCACCAACCTGACCAACGACCTCGGGCACGAGCCGATCAACATCGTCGTCAAGATGACCGAGTGCAACGGCCAGCCGGTCGCCAAGGTCTCGGACGCGCCCGGCAAGACGGTGAGCAAGGACCCGGGCTACCTGGCCTACCTGCGCCAGGTCTTCGGCCTGGAAAAGACGGAAGCGAATTGAGGCTGCCGGCGAGCGGCACCGCGGTCGCCGTGCTGGCGGTCTGCTTCGTCCTCAACATGCTGGGGCGGGGAATCGCGGACACCTACGCCGTGTTCCTGCTGCCGCTGGAGCGCGAGTTCGGCTGGACGCGCTCGCAGCTGACCAGCGTCTACTCGATCTACCTGCTGGTCAACGGCTTCACGGCGCCGTTGGTCGGCATGCTGTTCGACCGGCTCGGGCCGCGCTGGGTGTACGGCGCGGGCACGGCCTGCCTGGGATCGGCGTTCTTCCTCGCCCAGGATCTGGGCAGCCTGTGGCAGTTCTACCTGCTCGTTGGCGTGATGGTCGGGCTGGCGGTGAGCATGAACGGCATGGTGCCGGGCTCGGCGCTGCTCGCGCGCTGGTACCGCGCGCGCCTTTCGACGGCGATCGGCATCGCATTCTCGGCGGTCGGGGTCGGGACGGTCGTATTCGTGCCGCTCGCGCAGCAGCTGGTGAGCGCGTACGACTGGCGGACCGCCTACCGCGTGTTCGGAGTCGCGTTGCTGCTGCTGGTCCCGGTGGTGCTGTTCGTGGTGCCGTGGAAGCGCTTCGCCGCGGGCCACGCGGACCATCAGGCGCGCCAGCGCCAGGCCGCGCCGGGCGAGGGCTGGACGCTGCGGCGCGCGATGCGGACGAGCATCTACTGGGGCCTCGGGCTGGTGTTCTTCTGCACGGCGACGGGCATGTTCTCGATCCTGGTGCAGCTGGTGGCCTTCCTCATCGACGCTGGCTATTCGCCGCTCGCGGCGGCGACGACGTTCGGCGTGCTCGGCATGCTCTCCTCGATCAGCATCATGAGCAGCGGGCTGGTCGCCGACCGCTTCGGCACGCGGCGCACCGTGACCGCGAGCTTCGCCGGCACCG
>JAYRND010000070.1:0-8839 GCA_041904885.1 Burkholderiales bacterium | reverse complement strand
CTCCGACGAATACAAGTACGCGCTGGTCGCAGGGTCCGTCGCCGGTGGCGGCCTGACGGTCATCGCCAACGCGCCCAACCCCGCCGGCTTCGCGATCCTCAAGGACCAGTTCGACGACCAGTCGATCAGCCCGTTCGGCCTGTTCGTCGCGGCATTGCCGCCGACGATCGTCGGCATCTTGTGCTTCCGCGGGATACGGGGCCAGGTCGGCGAGATTTTCGACGCAGAACTCTGGCTGCGCTGGTTCTCCGATCTGGACCGTTCTTTCCTTTTCCTGTTGATATTGCCTTTCGTCGTGGGCGCAGTTGGCCTTTGGGCCGAATTTCGCGATCGAAGCGACCAGCAAAGACCGCCCGGGTAGTTGGCCCCGCTTAGCGAGCGCTTTCCCGTGGAGGGGGAGGGCCGGGGCAGCGCTTTGCCGAACCTCCCTGCGGCATTGTCGTTGCCCCGGCTGCTGTACCGGTTGAGGGAACTTCGCCTGCGGCCGATTCTCCAACTTCGGGGGTGCATTGCCGCGTGTGGTCGACCGCAATCGAATCGAATCTGCCTTTCGGCATCGCGGGCGCGGTTCAGCCTGCGTTGAAAGTAGCTGCGATCCTGGCGCTCGCCTGGATTGCCCTGGTTGTTCTGCGCCGCGGCGTGCACCGCTTTCGTGGGTACATGGAAGGTCGCGCCGCGAGCGAGGAAGAGGCGAAGCGAGTCGGCACGCTTTGCCGTGCGTTCCGTTATCTGGGCGCTGTGGCGATCGCCGTCATCGCAGCGATGCTGGTGATGAACGAGCTCGGCATCTCGATCGCGCCGATCCTCGCCACCGCGGGCGTGGCTGGAATCGCCATCGGTTTCGGTGCGCAGAGCCTCGTGCGCGACTATTTCGCGGGCTTTTTCCTGCTCCTCGAAGATCAGATCCGGCAAGGCGACGTGGTGCAGGTCGCCGGCATAGGCGGCCAGGTGGAGGAAGTCACGCTCCGTTATGTTCGCCTGCGCGACTTCGACGGTCACGTGCACTTCGTGCCGAACGGAGAAATCAAGATCGTCACCAATCGCACGCGCGACTACGCGCAGACCGTGATTGATGCGGGCATTGCGTACCGCGAGAACGTCGACGAGGCCCTCGATGTGATGCGCGCCGTCGGGCGCGCGCTGCGTGCTGATTCGGCATGGGCGCCACGCATCCTTGACGATATCGAGATTGTGGGCGTCGAGCGCTGGGCAGACTCGGCGGTGGTGTTGCGCTGCCGCTTTCGCGTGGTGCCGATCCAGCAGTGGAACGTTCGCCGCGAGTATCTGCGGCGCCTGAAGGCTGCTTTCGACCTGCGGGGCATCGAAATTCCGTTTCCGCACCTGACGGTCTACCCGGGTGCCGACAGGGCCGGCGAGGCGTAGGTGGACAGACGGGCGACGAGTCGAAAGCCGCCGCAATCAAGGGTCCCACAGGTGCGCGGCGCCGCGCGCGCCGCTGGAGTCGCCGTGTGCCGCGCGCACCAGCGTCGTCGTCACGGCTTCGGAATAGACAAAATTGTGCCAGAGTCGCGGCACGAATTCGTACAGGTGCGGCAGATTGGACAATCCGCCGCCGAGCACGACGACGTCCGGGTCGAGGAGGTTGATTACGTGAGCGAGGGCGCGCGCCACGCGATGCGCGTGTCGCTCGAGCGTTCGCGCGCATGCCGCGTCGCCCTCGGCGGCGCGGCGCGCGATGAGCGCGGAATCCAGCCGCCCGCCTTCAGTGCGCTCGTGGTCCGCCGCGAGCCCGGGACCCGAGACGTAGCGCTCGATGCAACCCTTGCGTCCGCAGTAGCAGTCCGGTCCCGGGAACTCGTCCGGCGTCATCCATGGCAGCGGATTGTGGCCCCACTCGCCGCCGATGCCGTTGGCGCCAGCCAGCATACGGCCGCCGCAAACGATGCCGCCGCCCGCGCCAGTGCCGAGGATCGCCCCGAATACCAGGGGCGCACCGCGCGCTGCGCCGTCCAGCGCCTCGGCGAGCGCGAAGCAGTTGGCGTCGTTCTCGAAACGCAGCTCGCGTCCGAGCAGGCGCTCGAGGTCCGCCTTGAGGGGCCTGCCGTTGTACGGGGTCGCATAGGCGTTCACGACCAGCCCGTTTGCGCGCGACAGCACGCCGGGCATCCCGATGCCGACGGTCGCGCTCTCGCCGAGTTCGCATTCGGCTGTGCGCACCATGTCCGCGAGTCCAGCCAACGCGTCCTCGTAACTGCCGTGCGGCGTCGGCGCGCGGCGGCGCAGGCGCACGCCGCCGCCGGCGTCCAGCGCTAGCAGCTCGGTCTTGGTGCCGCCGATGTCGAGGCCGATACTTAGCACCGACCGCTCAGAAGGCCTGGTGCCAGGGTACGCTGAGCCGAGTCGCGCTCTTGATCATGCCGACCATGCTGTAGGTCTGCGGGAAATTGCCCCAGAGCTCGCCTGTGGCTGGGTCGATGTGCTCCGCGAGCAGCCCAAGCCGGTTTCGTCGCGATAGCATCGTTTCGAACAGCGCGCGGGCCTCGTCGCGACGGCCGAGGCGGGTGATCGCGTCGATGTACCAGAACGTGCAGACGATGAACGCGTTTGCCGGCACGCCGAAATCGTCGGGTGCCGTGTAGCGGTATACGAAATCGCCGCGCTTGAGCTCGCGCTCCACCGCGGCGACGGTGCCCGCGTAGCGCGGATCCCCGGCCGGGAGGAAGCCAAGGTCCGCGAGCAGCAGCAGGCTGGCGTCCAGCGTATCGCCGTCGAATGTGGCGCTGAAGCTCGAGCGCACAGGATTCCAGGCGCGCGCGCAGATCACTGCGTGGATGCGCTCGGCGTGCGCGTGCCAGTAGCGCGCTCGGTCTGACAGCCCGAGCCTGTCCGCGATCCTGGCGAGGCGGTCGCAGGCGGCCCAGCACATGATGCTGGAAAACGTGTGGATCCGGGCGGTCCCGCGCAACTCCCAGAGTCCGGCGTCGGGCAGCGCATGCACCGCGACCGCGCGTTCGCCAAGGGGTTCCAGCTGCCGGAACAGTTCCGCGTTGCCGATGGTCGAAAGACGCCGATCGAAGAAGGCGTGCGCGGCCGCGAGCACTGTCGAGCCGTAGACGTCGTTCTGCACCTGGCGCCAGGCCTGATTGCCGACGCGCACCGGGCCCATGCCGCGGTAGCCTGGGAGCGTCGGCACTGCCCGCTCGTCCATCTCCGGGCGTCCGTTGACGCGATAGACCGGTCGCAACGCGCCGTCCGCCGCGGCGATGTTGATGATGTAGCCGAGGTAGCGCTCCATGGTGCGCGTCGCGTTGAGGCGGTTGAGGGCATTGACGACGAAGTACGCGTCGCGTAGCCAGCAATACCGGTAGTCCCAGTTGCGGCTGCTGCCCGCAGCCTCCGGAATCGAGGTCGTTGGCGCAGCGACGATTGCGCCGGTGTCGTCGTATGCCGCAAGCTTCAGCGTGATCGCCGCGCGGATGATTTCCTCCTGCCACTCGAACGGGATGGAAAGGTCGCGCACCCAGTCTCGCCAGTAGTCGATGGTGTGCTCCAGAAAGCGCCGTGCGACGTCGGGCACGGAGCCCTGCAGCGTCTCATCTGAGCCGAGAATCAGCGATAGCGGCTCGCGCAGCACGAACGGCGTTTCCTCGAGAATTGCGGTGATCGAGCAGTCGGTGGTGAGGCGCAGCACGAAATCGGCGGCGACGTAGCGGACGTGGTTCGAGCCCCAGGTCCGCTCGCGAGGCGCGCGTCCGTAGTCGCAGGCGGGGCGTATGCGCAGGCGCAGCTTCGGGCTGCCGGCGAGCGGACGGACCATGCGGGCGAGCTGGCTGGGCGCAAACAGGCGGCCGAACTGGCGAAAGCGCGGTGCGAAATCGGTCACCTCGACCGCGCCGCCGCTGGCGTCGTAAAGCCGGGTGACGAGAACCGGGGTATGCGGCAGGTAGGCCTGCTCGGCGCGCGCCATGTCCTCCAGCTCCACCGCGAGGAAGCCGAAGTCCTTCTCATCATTGCCGCTTCGCAACAGCGAACAGAAGACCGGGTCGCCGTCCACGCGCGGCAGGCAGGTCCAGCAGATTTCGCCGGCGGCGGTGACCAGCGCGCTGACGTTCGAATTGCCGACGATGCCCAGATCGAGGGTGCTCATGCCCGGGGTCGTGCCGCACGGAGGGCGAATTGCTCGGCGTAGGACACCAGCCATGCGCGCACGGCTACCGCGTCGAACAGGTGCCAGCGTGCCTGCGTGATGCCGGGACCGACCTTGATCGAGTGCCCGCCGGCCCGGTTCACCACATCGAAGCCCGGTTCGTCGGTAAGGTCGTCGCCGATGAACACCGGCCGGCGGCCCGCGAACGGCGCCTCCGCGGTGAACTCGGCGATAGCGCTGCCTTTGTCGCGGCCGCTTGGCTTGATCTCGGCGACGAATTTTCCGATCTGCAGCTCGAACGCCTCGCCGAGCCGCGTCGCCAGGGCGCGCATTTCCCGTTCGGCGAGCGACCGAAGGGCGGGCGCCAGGCGATAGTGCAACGCGAGCGTCATGCCCTTGTTTTCCAGAACGAGGCCTGAATGCGCGGCGGTCAGGGTAACCAGAGCGGCTGCGGCGCGTCCCAGCATCTCGAGCGGCGGCGCGTGGCGATGAATCTTCCCATCCGCTCCGCGGCGCTCGGTGCCGTGCTGGCCGGCAACCGGGAAAGTCAGCGGGGCGAACAGCGCATCGATGTCGGCGACCGATCTGCCGCTAACCAGCGCGACCGCGCCGTCCGTCGCGGCTTGCAGCTGACCGAGCAGCGCCAGCAGTTCCCTTCCTACGCGCACGTCCTGCGGTTGGGCGGCATATTCGAGAAGGGTGCCGTCCACGTCCAGAAAGAACGCCCAGTCCGGAGCGGGCGGCGGCATCCGGCGCATCGTCACGCGCGCCGCAGGTCGATTACCCGCGCGCCCTCGCGCGGCGCGGACACGCGCCGCCGATTGCGCATGCGCGCGGCGTCCAGCAGCATGCGCCCGGCCCAGCGGTAGACGTTGAACTCCTGGATCAGGCTGCGCATGCTGCGCATTCGGTCACGCTGCTCGTCCGGCGGCATCGTCAGCGCGACGCGCAGCGCAGCCGCGCACTGCTCCGTGTCGTAGGGATTGACGATGAGCGCCTCCGACAGTTCGCGCGCGGCTCCGGTGAACTGCGACAGGATCAGGGCGCCGCGCTCGTCGTCGCGCGCCGCCACGAACTCCTTGGCGACCAGATTCATGCCGTCGTGCAGGCTGGACACGAAGCACAAATCGCAGGCGCGGTAGTAGGTATAGACCCGGTCCGCGTCGTGGTGCTCGATTCGGAGCAGGATCGGCTCGTAGCCTGTAGAACCGAAGCGCGCGTTGATCCGGGTCGCGGCCGCGCGCACGCGCGCGTCGAGGCTCTGATATTCCTCGATGCTCGAGCGTGAGGGCGCCGCAATCTGGACGAAGGCAAACCGGCCAATCCAGCGCGGCTCGAGCTCGAGCAGCCGCTCCACAGCCGCGAAGCGCTCGAGGATGCCCTTGGTGTAATCGAGCCGGTCAACGCCGATTCCGAGACGCATGTCGGCGCCGACGCCTAGCGAGGCGCGCACCGAGGCGCTGCACTCGGGCACCGGCGGCTGGGCGGCGAGCGGCACCGGCGGCCATTCAATCGAGATCGGGTAGCGCCGCACTTCGGTCGGCTCGCCGCCGTAATGGATGCTGGACGTCTCCCGGTCGACGCGCGCCTCCAGCGTGCGGTCCACGGTGTCGAAGAAGTTCGTGCAATGAAACTGGGTGTGGAAACCGAGGATCGAGGAGCCGAGCAGGCCTTCGAGCAGTTCGGCGCGCCACGGGCAAACCCCGAATGCCTCGGGATTGGGCCAGGGGATGTGCCAAAAGGCGATGATCGTGGCTTGCGGGAGCCGCTCGCGGATCAGCCTCGGCAGCAGCGCAAAATGGTAGTCCTGCACCAGCACGATCGGATTGGCGGTGTGCGATTCCTGCACCACGGCCTGCGCGAAACGGTGGTTCACGGTGCGGTAGTGCTCCCAGTCCGACGCCCTGAACACCGGGCGCGTGTGCGCGATGTGGCATAGCGGCCACAAGCCTTCGTTGGCGAAGCCGTAGTAGTAGCCGGCCTCCTCTTCCTTGCTCAGCCATACGCGGCGGATCCGGTAGGCCGGCTTGTCGGGCGGCACCATGACGTGGTTGTCCACATCCACAGACTCGCGGTCGGCGCTGCCCGAGCCGTGCGCAATCCAGGTGCCGGAGCAGGCGCGCATCACCGGTTCCATCGCCGTTACCAGCCCGCTCGCCGGGCGTTGCACCTCGATGCGACCGTCTCTGCGCACATGTATGTAGGGCTCGCGATTGGAAACGATGAGGATCTCGTCTCCTTTCAGATCCTCGCGCAAGATGCTGCGCAGATTCTCCGGGGTCCAGCTGATCTGCGACTCGTCGCGCATGCGCCGGTCAGCCTCGAGTTCGCGCACCATCTCCTCCAGGTCGCGCGCGATCGGCCTGAGCTCCCGCGAATCCGGCTCCGGCGAAAGGGCGAGCGACTGGCCGCGGATGAGCGCCTTGATTCCGGCCATCCATCCGCGCCAGGAGAGTTCGGCGATCACCACCGTGATCAGCGCGATTACGGCTCCTATCGCAGCGAAGAGATAGACGATGTACTTCTTGGTGTCGGCGCTGCGTCGCTCGATGAAGCTCATGTCGTGCACGATGAGCAGCTCGCCGATGCGCTGTCCGTCCACCAGGATCGGGCTCGCGCCCACATGCAGAGCGCTTGCTCCGCGCTTCACCACGCGCCCCTCCTGCTCGATCGGGAGGCCCGGCGCGCGGCACAGAACGTCGGAAGGCAGCGTGGGCGTGCGGTAGACGAGCTTCCCCGCCGGATCGCAGAAGCCAAGCGCGAAGAGCCGCTCATCCTGCAGAATTCGCGTAAGGAATTCCTGCACGCGCTGCATGCGCACCCTGTCGCGCGCCTTGTCGGTGAGCAGCTCCACCAGGGGCTCCTGCACTGCGGTGGCGATGAGGTTCTTGCGGATTTCCAGGTCGCGCACGAACCACTTGAGAGTCAGCTCGTCAACGAGCGGGACCACGCCGTAGGCGATGGCGCCCAGGGCAAGTGCGAGCGGAACGATGAAGCGAAGGGACAGTCGCATGATGCGCGGCTCCTTCCTGTGCGGCGTCGCGGCAATGGCCCGCGCCCTGATACCGGGATTCTATTCCGGGCCGGCAGCACTACCGCTCCGGCAAGGGCATTCAGCTGTATCCGGCGACCGTCCGCAGGTATTCGGGAACCTGCCGATAGGGGACGTGGTCAAAGTGGCGCGCGGCCGCGTCCGCGATACCGCCAAGGCGGCTACCCTCAGGAGGAGGAATCCGCATGCAGGAGTTCACGTGGTTTCTGCCTGCCTGGCCTCCCGCATTCGGCAATCTCGCGCTGCTTGGCGGACTGCTGTTCGCGGGCCTGCTGGGAGGGGAAATCGTCAACCGTGCCACCGGGCTGCCCCGCATCACCGGCTACGTGCTGGCCGGGGTCGCGGCGGGTCCGCACGCGCTCGGGCTGATCGAGAACCCGTTGTTCGCGGGCGCGCGCACCTTCGTCGACCTCGCGCTCGGCCTGATCGTATTCGAGCTTGGCCACCGCTTCGACTTCGACTGGCTGGCGCGCAACCGCTGGCTCGCGCTTGCCGCGGTGGGCGAGAGCGCCGGCGCCTTCTTCGCGATCTATGCCGGGCTCCGCTATTTCGACTTCCCGTCCCTGCTCGCCGCCTGCGCGGCGGCGGTCGGCACGGCGACCTCGCCCGCGGTGGTGTCGCTGCTGGCGCACGAGTTGCGCGCCTCGGGCCAGATCACCGAGAGGATGCTGCTCTTCACCGCGGTGAATTGCGTATTCGCGTATGTCGCGTTGATGCTGTTCATGCCGCTCGTGCACCTGCAGCATGCGACCGACTGGCGCTCGGCCCTCCTGCACCCGCTCTACCTGCTGGCGGGGGCGGCGCTGCTCGGCTTTGCCGGCAGCCTGCTGCTGCTGGCGGTGGCGAAATGGCTGGGCAAGCTTGAGGACAGGCAGTTCATCCTGCTGATCGCCCTGGTGGTGCTGGTGGTCGGCTGCGCGCGCGCATTCAACCTTCCGGTGGTGGTCGCGCTCCTGGCGCTCGGCATCTTCGCCCGCAATATGGACGACGGGCACGTGCTGCTGCCACTGCGCTTCGGCTACGCGAGCCAGCTGCTGTTCGTAGTGCTATTCGTCCTGACCGGCGCCAGCCTCGATTTCGGCGGCCTGAAGGCGGCCGGCGTGCTGGTTGCGGTCTTCATTGTGGTCAGGTTTCTCGGCAAGTCGCTTGCAATCCTGGTGCTCGGCCGCCTGTCCGGACTGCGCGCCGGCGGCGCCGGCTTGCTGTCGCTGTCGCTGCTGCCCATGTCGGGCCTTGCGGTGGTGATGGTCTACGACACCGCCGCCCTCTACCCGCGCTTTGGCGGCGAGTTGGCGGCGGTGGTGCTGTCGGCGGTGGCCGTGCTGGAGCTGCTCGGCCCGCTCGCGACCCAGTTTGCGCTCAAGCGCGCAGGCGAGACCCATGCCGAAAGCTGACATGGAGTTCAAGCGCTCGGACTATCTCAGCATCGGTATCGAGCTGGAGTTGCAGCTGGTGCGCGCGCACGACCAGGATCTCGCGCACGAGGCGGGCGACCTCATCGAGAGGCTTGGGAAGATGAAGGTGCCAGGCGCGGTCAAGCCCGAAGTGACGCTGAGCATGATCGAGCTGAACAGCTCGGTCCAGGACGGCTGCGCCGGCGCGCTCGCCGAGCTGCAGGCGCAGCGCGCCGCGGTATCGAGGGCGGCCGGGCAGCTCAATCTCGGCGTCTGCGGCGGCGG
>JAYRND010000069.1:0-7044 GCA_041904885.1 Burkholderiales bacterium | reverse complement strand
CGTGGAGAACACCACCGCCTTGGTCTTGCCGAGCTCGCGGATCAGGTTGCGCACTTCGTGCTTCTGGTTCGGATCCAAGCCGTCGGTCGGCTCGTCCAGGACCAGCACTTCGGGATCGTGGATCAGCGCCTGCGCGAGGCAGGTGCGGTGCCGGTAGCCCTTGGAAAGCGTGTCGATCGACTGGTGCAGCACCGAGGAGAGGAAGCAGCGCTCCACCGCGCGCGCGATCGCGCGCTTCTTCGCGTCCCCGGCGAGGCCGCGCAGCTCGGCGGCGAAGGCAAGGAAGCCGTGCACGGTCATGTCGGCGTAGGCGGCGGCGTTCTCCGGCAGGTAGCCGATCAGGCGCTTGGCTTCCAGCGGGGACTCGACCACGTCGTGGCCGCCGACGCTGACCTTGCCGCCCGAAGGCGCGTAGTAGCCGGTGATCATGCGCATGGTGGTGGATTTGCCCGAGCCGTTGGGCCCGAGAAAGCCGACGACCTCGCCGCGCTCGACCGAGAAGGAAATGCCGTCCACGGCGCGTTTCGCGCCGAACGTCTTGACCACGTTGTCGATCCTGATCATCCGGGGGTCCTGCTTGCGGGGGCGCATTATCTCCCAAAACCGGCCCGGTTTAGAATGAGTGAACTGGAGGAAGTTCCATGAAACGACTCGCCGCGTTGCTGTGCTGCCTGCTCGCCCTGCCGGCGCTCGCCCAGCCGAGCCTGAAAATGATGATCCCGGCCAACCCCGGCGGCGGCTGGGACCAGACCGGGCGCAGCCTGGCGGCGGCGATGCAGGGCGCCAAGCTGGTGTCCTCGGTCCAGTTCGAGAACAAGGGCGGCGCGGCGGGGATCATCGGCCTCGCGCAGTTCGTGAATTCCGCCAAGGGCGACCCGAACGCGGTGATGATCGGCGGCATGGTGATGGTGGGCGGCATCATCCTCGGCAAGTCGGCGGTAAACCTGTCGCAGGTGACGCCGATCGCGCGCCTGACCAGCGAATGGGAGGTGATCGTGGTGCCCGCCGCCTCGCCGCTGAAGTCGATGGCCGACGTGACCAGGATGCTGAAGGAGAACCCCGGCAAGGTGTCCTGGGGCGGCGGCTCGGCCGGCGGCACCGACCACATCCTCGCCGGGCTGATTGCGAAGGCGGTTGGCGTGGAACCGTCCCGGGTCAACTACGTCCCCTACAAGGGCGGCGGCGAGGCGGTCGCCGCCATCCTCGGCGGCCACGTTACCGTGGGCGTTTCCGGAATCGGCGAATTCGCGGAGCAGGTGAAGGCCGGCAAGATGCGCGCGCTCGCGCAGTCCTCGCCCGCGAAGCTGGACGGCATCCCGTCGCTCAAGGAGCAGGGCATCGACGTCGAGCTCGGCAACTGGCGCGGCATCTTCGGCGCTCCCGGGATCACGCCGCAGCAGCGCGACGCGCTGGTGAAGCTCGTCAAGGATGCGACCGAGACGCCGGCCTGGAAGGCGACGCTGGACAAGCTCGGCTGGACCCCGGTGTTCCTGGGCGGCGAGGACTACCGGAAGTTCATCGACGAAGACACCCGGCGCGTCAGCGCCATCATCGAGTCGCTCGGGCTGAAGAAGTAGTTCCGCGATGCGCCGCAGCGCGGCCGAAGTCGCCCTCTCCGTGGGGGTGCTCGCGCTCGGGCTCGCGGTTGCGGGCGTGACCGCGACGCTGCCCTCCGAGGGCGGCTACGCCGGCATCGGCCCGAATTTCATCCCCGGCGTGGTCGGCGCGGGCATCATCGTCCTCGGCCTCTGGCTCTCCTTCGAGGCGTTCACCGGCGGCTGGCGCGGGGCGGCGCCGGACGACGCGCGCGAGCGCGGCGAGCACGCCTTCCACGCCGCCGGGTTCGGCTGGGTCACGGTTGGCCTGGTCGTGCACATGGCGCTGATCGGCTGGGCCGGATTCGTGATCGCGGGGACGGTGCTCTTCGCCTGCGTCGCGCGCGGCTTTGGCAGCGTCCGCGCCGCGCGGGACATCGCCCTGGGGCTCCTGCTCTCGGTCGGCGTGTTCGCGTTCTTCGTCAAGCTTCTCAACGTCAATCTGCCCGCTGGCTGGCTTGCGCCGCTGCTGGGCGGCGCCGGAATCTGACCGTGGAAGCCTTCCAGGCGCTGATGGCGGGCTTCGGCGTGGCGCTCAAGCCGATCAACCTGCTGTGGGGTTTCGTCGGCGTGACGCTCGGCACCTTCATCGGCGTCCTGCCGGGCGTGGGACCGGCGCTGACAGTGGCCATGCTGTTGCCGCTGACGGTCAAGCTCGACCCGACCGGCGCGCTGATCATGTTCGCCGGCATCTACTACGGCGCCATGTTCGGCGGCTCGACCACCACCATCCTGCTCAACACGCCGGGCGAATCGGCCTCGATCGCGACCGCGCTCGAAGGCAACCGCATGGCGAAGGCCGGGCGCGCCGGCCCCGCGCTCGCCACCTCGGCGATCGGTTCCTTCGTCGCCGGCACGATCGCCACGGTGCTGCTCACGCTGCTCGCGCCCGTGGTGGTGGACCTCGCGCTCAAGTTCGGCCCCGCGGAGTACTTCTCGCTGATGGTGTTCGCCTTTATCACCGTTTCCGCGGTGCTCGGCGCCTCCACCGTGCGCGGGCTGACAAGCCTGTTCCTCGGTCTCTTTCTCGGCCTGGTCGGCATCGACAGCCAGACCGGCCAGCCGCGCTTTGCCTTCGGTGTCGCCGAGTTGCTGGATGGCGTGGACGTAGTGGTGCTCGCGGTCGGCCTGTTCGCCGTCGGCGAGGCGCTCTACGTGGCGGCCTACCAGAGCCGCCTCGCCGAGACCATCGAAAAGTTGAAGGGCTCGATGATGATGTCGGCCGAGGATTGGCGGCGCTCCTGGCCCGCATGGCTGCGCGCCACGGCAATCGGCTTTCCCTTCGGCACCATTCCCGCGGGCGGCGCCGAGATTCCGACTTTCCTGTCGTACACGGTCGAGAAGAAGCTCTCCAAGCACCCCGAGGAATTCGGCAAGGGCGCGATCGAGGGCGTGGCCGGCCCGGAAGCCGCCAACAACGCCTCGGCGACCGGGGTGCTCGTGCCGCTCCTGACGCTGGGCATCCCGACCTCGGCGACGGCCGCGATCCTGCTGGGCGCGTTCCAGAATTACGGGCTGCAGCCGGGCCCGCAATTGTTCCAGGCGCAGTCGGACCTCGTCTGGGGCCTGATCGCGAGCCTGTACGTCGGCAACGTGATCCTCCTCGTGCTCAACCTGCCGCTCATCGGCATCTGGGTGAAGGTGCTGTCGATCCCGAAGGATCTCCTGTACGCGGGCATCCTCGTCTTCGCCACGCTGGGCGCGTACAGCCTGCACCAGTCCTGGGTGGACCTGCTCACCCTCTACGTGTTCGGGCTGCTCGGCTTCGCGATGCGGCGCTGGGACATCCCCGTCGGGCCCGCGGTGATCGGCCTGATCCTCGGCCCGCTCGCGGAAACGCAATTCCGGCGTGCGCTCTCGATCAGCCAAGGCGACGCAAGCGTGTTCTTCACGCAGCCGATCTCGGCGACGTTCCTCGCCGTGACCGCGGCGCTGGTGGTCGGTCCCTGGGCGGTGCGGCGCCTGCGCCGCCGCTAGTCGACCGCGGCGATCAGCAGGGCGAGCAGGGCGCCGGCGCCCGCCGGAACGCCCCAGCGCTCGAGCCGCGACACCGCGTCGCCGGCGATCAGCTCCACCGGCACGCTGGTGCGCTCGAGCACGTTGTTGGTGGTGGAGTCCTGCAGCATGCGGGTCAGCGAGTTCTTGCGCGCGGTGCTCATCACGATGTGGTGGCAGCGCAGGCGGCGCGCCTCGTCGGCGATGACCTGCGCGCGCTCGCCCAGCTTGTAGCTGCTCGCATGCGGCACGCCGTGCTGCTCGAGCAGCCGGCGCGCGGGCGCGAGCGCCTTCTCGGCCTGGTCGCGGTGCCAGTCGTCGCGGTTGCGCCGGCTGACGAACTGCGCAACGTGCTGGGAAAGCGGCGGCTGCACGTTGAGCAGGTGGATCTCCTTGTCCGAATCCTTCATGAACTCGGCGATGACGTGCCGGACGGCGAACTCGGCGTTGCGCGAACCGTCGACGGGGACCAGGATGCGTTGCATGGCGGGAACTCCTGCGTTGGAAGACTCGGAAAGAACGGGGGCGCCGCGGCGCATCTCGGCCAGGCGCGCGGTGATGCGGGAATCGAGGCGGCGATGGTTGCTGACGAAGCCCGCCCACAGCACGCCGCCGATGACGACCAGGTAGGCGAGCGGCGCGAGCGCGCCGTTGCCGTTGACCGTGTCCTTCACGAGCGGCTCGCCCATCATCATCTTCGCCGCCGTCCAGGCCAGCACGCCGGCGCCCACGTAGACGATCACCGGGAAGCGCTCGACCCACTTGAGGATCAGCGTCGAGCCCCAGATGACGATCGGAATGCTGATCAGCAGCCCCATCACCACCAGCAGGTAGCTGCCGTGCGCGGCGCCCGCGACCGCCAGCACGTTGTCCAGGCCCATCACGGCGTCGGCGATGACGATGGTCTTCATCGCGCCCCAGAAGGTGGTGGCGGCCGGCCCGTGCTCCTCGTCGCCGCCCTCGGGCGGCGCGAGCAGGCGGAACGCGATCCAGACGAGCAGCGCCCCGCCGACCAGCATCAGGCCCGGGATCTTCAGCAGCCAGACCACAACCATGGTCATGGCGCTGCGCACCACGATGGCGCCCGCGGTGCCCCAGACGATGGCCCGCTTCTGCAGGTGGCGCGGCAGGCTGCGCGCGGCGAGCGCGATGACGATCGCGTTGTCGCCGGCGAGGACCAGGTCGATCACGATGATCGCGGCAAGCGCGGAGAGGAATTCGGTGGAGAAGATGTCCATGACGCTGTGGCGGCTTCGGGTGGCGCATTGTTGGTCCCGCCCGCTGCGCGCGTAAAGTCGCTTTTGCGGATGCTTTGCATCGCGAAGCGCGATTCAATCGCCGTTTCCGATCGGTACCATCTCGGGCCGCGATGGTGGAAAGTTGCGCCGGCGCGGCTTGCATGGTGTAATCCGGCCCGCCAGCAAAGCGGGAGTAGCTCCGGGCCGCCTTGGCCCCCGCCGCGAGATCGTCATTCCGGGAACATGCATTCGTCCCCGGTCTCGCGGGCCTGCCGCCGGATCCACCGGACGGCAGGCGAGCCAGACCTTTGCCTTAACAGGTAAAGGCCCGCCATGCCGACTCCGGTAGTCCGGCGCTTCCTGCGCCACGGAATGCTTCCCCAACTCGCCGTCTTCGAGGCCGTCTCGCGCCACTGCAGCTTCACGCGCGCGGCCGAGGAGCTGCATCTCGCGCAACCGACGGTATCCACGCAGATCCGCAAGCTCTCCGACACGCTCGGCCTGCCGCTGTTCGAGCAGATCGGCAAGAAGGTGCATCTCACGGCCGCAGGCACCGCGCTGCAGGCCGGCTGCCGGGACCTGTTCTCCGCGTTCGGGCGGATCGAGGATTCGCTGGCGGGCCTGCGCGGGCTGGAAGGAGGCCGCCTGCGCCTCGCGGTCAGCACCACGGGCAAGTACTTCGCGCCTCGCCTGCTCGCCGCCTTCGTCGGCCGCCACCCCGGGGTCGAGGTCTGCCTGCAGATCCACAATCGCGAGGGGCTCATCGAGCGTCTCGCGCGCAACGAGGACGACCTCTACATCTTCGCCAACCCGCCGACCGAGCAGGAGGTGGTTTGCCAGCCGATCCTGCCCAATCCCATGGTCCTGTTCGCGCGCATCGACCATCCCCTCGCGAAGCGGCGGAAGATCCCGTTCGCCGAGCTGGCAGGCGAGCCCTGCCTCATGCGAGAGCCGGGTTCAGGCACGCGCATGGTGGCTTATGAGTTGTTCGACCGGCACGGCATCGAGCCCCGCATTCGCATGGAGCTGTCGACCAACGAGGCGATCAAGCAGGCGATCCTCGCCGGCCTGGGGGTGTCCCTCCTGTCGCGCTACACGCTGGGACTCGATACCGAGCAGCGCGAGCTTGCGGTGCTGGATGTCGAGGGCCTGCCGGTCGAGCGGCAGTGGCAGTTCGTCTACCCGGTCGGCAAGCAGATCTCGCCTGCGGCGCGCGCCTTCATGGATTTCGTGCGCGCCGAGGCGAAGCAACTCGTGCAGGATCACCTGGGACACGAGGCGAGGGCGCCGGCGGCGCGCCCCTGAGTTCGGCGGCGAACTGCAGCAGGTAGCGGCGGAATGCCTCGGCCGGCGCCGACAGGTGGGCGTCGTGCCAGTGGACGACGTGCCACGTTCCGGGCAGCGGAAAGCCGCGAACCGGAAGGATGCGGATCTCCGGCAGGTCGGCCTCGCTGACCGCGTGGCGCGAAATCACCGAAACCCCCAGCCCGCCGGCGACCGCCTGCTTGATGGCTTCGTTCGAGCCCACCGTCATGCGTCGCGCGAGGCGAACGCGCTCGCGCGCGAGCGCCTGGTCCACGCGCATGCGCGTGCCGGAGCCTGCCTCCCGCAGCAGGAACCGCTCGCCAGCGAGGTCCGCGAGGCGAAGTCCGCCCGGACCGTTGGGGCGAAAGCCGCGCGGTGCGATCACCACGAGCGGATTGTCGAGAAAGGGCTCCGCGTCGATTGCCCACTCCATCGGCGGGGCGCTCATCACGTGCAGGTCGTCCAGCCGGTCCCGCAGGCGGGCCAGCACCCCGTCGCGGTTCAGGATCTCCAGCTCGACGTCGATGCCGGGATGCTGCTGCACGAACCGGCCGAGCGCGCGCGGCAGGAAGTATTTTGCGGTGGTCACCACGGACACCCGCAGGCGGCCGCGCCGCAGGGCCGCCACGTCGTCCAGCTGCGATTCAAAGCGCGACCAGATTGCCGCCATCTCGCTGCAGGCTTCGTAGAGGTCGTGACCCGCCTGCGTGAGGCGGATGCCGCGGCCCGCCGGCTCGGTCAGGCGCTGGCCAACGGCCGCGGCGAGGCTGCGCAGCTGAATCGATACCGCCGGCTGCGTGAGGTGCAGCGCCTCGGCCGCGCGCGTGACGCTGCCCAGCCGGGCGATCGCCTCGAAGGTTTCCAGCTGCCGCAGCGTGAGATGGCCGTGGCGGCCGCGCTTGAACATAAGT
>JAYRND010000068.1:0-5320 GCA_041904885.1 Burkholderiales bacterium | reverse complement strand
GACCACGCCGATCTCGACGCCGAGCTTCTGCACGACCGCGATCTCGGCGACGATGCCCTCGATGGTCTCCCGGCTGATGCCGAAGCTGCCCTCGCCCATGAGCGCCTCGCCCGAGAGCTTGAGCAGGATGCGCTTGTACTTGGGCGTCACGGCCTGTTCCGGCTAGCGCGCCATCGCGGCGACTTCGGCGGCGAAGTCGCTCGCCTTCTTCTCGATGCCCTCGCCCACGACGAGCAGGCTGTAGGCGTTCAGCTTCGCCTTCTTCGCGCCGAGCACCTTCTCGACCGTCTGCTTGTCGTCCTTGACGAAAGGCTGGCCCAGCAGCGTGATCTCGCCCAGCACCTTGTTCACCGCGCCGTCGACCATCTTCGCGACGATCTCGGGCGGCTTGCCGGATTCCTTCGCCCGCGCCGCGGCGATGTCGCGCTCGCGCGCGATCACCTCGGCCGGCACCTGGGCGCGGCTCAGGTACTGCGGCTTGAATGCCGCGACGTGCATCGCGAGGTCCTTGGCCAGGTCGTCCGGCCCCTCGAGGTCCACCAGCGCGCCGATGCGGCTGCCGTGCACGTACAGCGCCAGGCGCCCTTGCGCCTGCAGGCGCACATGGCGGCGGATGGTGATGTTCTCGCCGATCTTCTGCACCAGCTTCTGGCGCTTTTCCTCTTCGGCCTCGCCGGGCTCGCGCGTGGCGAGGACCTCCGCGACCTCCCGGGCGAAGGCAAGGAAGTCCTCGTTCTTCGCGACGAAGTCGGTTTCGCAGTTGACTTCCACCAGCGTGCCGACCTTGCCGTCGGCCGACTGCCAGGCGCCGATCACGCCTTCGGCGGCCACGCGGCCGGCCGCCTTGCTCGCCTTGGCGCCGCTCTTGATGCGCAGCAGCTCCTCGGCCTTCTTCAGATCGCCGCCCGCCTCGGCCAGCGCCTTCTTGCACTCCATCATTCCCAGCCCGGTCATTTCGCGCAGCTCCTTGACCAGTGCGGCGGTGATCTCAGCCATGCTGTGTTCCAGTCCTTTCTGTGCTCGGATGTGAAAAAGGGGCCCGCAAGCTACGCCAGGCCCCTTTCCTGGTCGGCTCGGCCGGGGCCGCTCAATTCCCGCCCTCTTCGGCCACCTCGACGAACTCGTCGCGCGACGCGGCCACCACTTCTTCCACCGACTGCGCGCGCCCCTCGATCACGGCGTCGGCCATGCCGCGCGCGTACAGCCGGATCGCGCGGCTCGAGTCGTCGTTGCCGGGAATGACGTAGGCGATGCCGTCGGGGGAATGATTCGTGTCGATCACCGCTACGACCGGTATCCCGAGCTTCACCGCCTCGGTCACGGCGCCTTTGTGGTAGCCGACGTCGATGATGAACAGCGCGTCCGGCAGGCCGGGCAGGTCCTTGATTCCGCCCAGCGAGCGCTGCAGCTTGGCCAGCTCGCGCTGGATCCCCAGCGCCTCCTTCTTCGACAGGCGCTCGAGCGAGCCGTCCTCGACCATGCCCTCCATTTCCTTCAGCCGCTTGATCGACTGCTTGACCGTCTTGAAGTTGGTCAGCATGCCACCCAGCCAGCGGTGGTCGACGTAGGGCATGCTGCAGCGGACGGCTTCCTCGTGCAGGATCTCGCGCGCCTGGCGCTTGGTGCCGACGAAGAGGATGTTGCCCTTGTTCGCCGCCAGCTGGCGCACGAACTTGACCGCGTCCTGGTACAGGGCCAGGGTCTTCTCGAGGTTGATGATGTGGATCTTGTTGCGGTGTCCGAAGATGTACGGCGCCATCTTCGGGTTCCAGTAGCGGGTCTGGTGTCCGAAATGGACGCCCGCTTCCAGCATTTGGCGCATGGTGACCGACATGAAGCACTCCAAGGTTTAGGGTTAATGTCTGCCGCGCCGGTCGTACCGCTTGCACCCCCGAAGGGGCACCCTAAGCGCCGGGCGGGAAATTTGGCCGGGGCCCATGCCCAGACCAGCCCGAAATTCTAGCATAATCAGCGCTTTTCCCGCAGGTCGCATGTCGGTCGTCCTCAAGTCCCCGGAAGAAGTCGAGAAGATGCGCTTGGCAGGCCGCCTGGCCGCCGAAGTGCTCGACTACATCGCGCCCTACGTCAGGCCGGGCGTGACCACGGGCAAGCTGAACGACCTGTGCCACGCCTACATGGTCGGGGTCCAGGGCAGCGTGCCGGCCCCCCTCAATTACGCACCGCCCGGCTACAAGCCATTTCCGAAGTCGATCTGCACCTCCGTCAACCACCAGGTCTGCCACGGCATCCCCGGGGATCGCCTGCTCAAGTCCGGCGATGCCCTCAACATCGACGTCACCGTGATCAAAGACGGATTTCACGGCGACTCGAGCCGCATGTACCTCGTCGGCGAGCCCGGCATCCAGGCCCGGCGGCTGGTGGACGTGACCTTCGAATGCATGTGGCGCGGGATCGCGAAGGTGCAGCCGGGCGCGCACCTGGGCGACATCGGCGCAGCCATTCAGGCGCACGCCGAGGCCCACGGTTACTCCGTGGTACGCGAATTCTGCGGCCACGGCATCGGCCGCAAGTTCCACGAGGAGCCGCAGGTGCTCCATTACGGCAAGGCGGGGACCGGGCTGCGCCTGGAGCCGGGCATGACTTTCACCATCGAACCGATGATCAACGCCGGCAAGGCCGGCATCCGCGAACTCGCCGACGGCTGGACCATCGTAACCAAGGACCACAGCCTGTCGGCGCAGTGGGAGCACACGGTGCTCGTCACCGAGCGCGGCTACGAGGTGCTCACCGTGTCCGCCGGCGCGCCGCCGCCGCCCCCCGGCATCGCCGGCTGACGCCGCATGAACGCGCCGGAGTCGATCGAGACGCTGCGCGACGGACTACGCAGTTCGCGCGCGGCGCTGCGCGAGAGCTACCTCAAGGGAAGCAAGCCCGCGTGGCTGCTGCGCGAGCACGCGCGCCTGATCGACCGCACGCTGCAGGGGCTCTGGCAGTCGCAGCGTCCGGGCCGCGGCATGGCCCTGGTCGCCACCGGGGGCTACGGCCGCAGCGAGCTCTATCCCTGCTCCGACGTGGACGTGCTGATCCTGCTCGCCGAGGAGCCGGCGGCCGCCGAGCGCGAGCGGCTGGAGCGGATGGTGGGCATGTTCTGGGACGTCGGCCTGGAAATCGGCCACAGCGTGCGCACGGTGGAAGCTTGCACCGAGCTCGCCAAAGCAGATATCACCATCGAGACCGCGCTGCTGGAAGCGCGGCCGCTGGCGGGCAGCGCGGCCCTTTTCCGGCGGCTGGCGAAGGCGCTCGAGCGCGGCGGCGACCCTGCCGCGTTCCTCAAGGCGAAGAAGCTCGAGCAGGAGCAGCGCCACGCGAAGCACCAGGACAGCCCGTACTCGCTCGAGCCCAACCTCAAGGAGGCGCCCGGCGGCCTGCGCGATCTGCAGGCGATCCGCTGGATCGCGCTCGCCTGCGGGATCGGCGGCCAGTGGCGTGACCTCGTCCAGCCCGGCCTGCTGCAGAAGGGCGAAGCGCTGCGCCTGGCGCGGCACGAGGCATTCCTGCAGGACCTGCGCATCCGACTGCATTACCTTGCCGGAAGGCGCGAGGACCGCATCGCCTTCGATTACCAGGACGCGCTGGCGCGCCAATGCGGCTATACCGCCAAGCCGTCGCGCCTGGCGAGCGAGCAGCTGATGCAGGCCTACTACCGCAATGCCAAGGCGATCACGCAGCTCAACGCCATCCTGCTGCAGAACCTGCAGGCACGCTTCGCTCCCGACCCCGAGAGCCCGCCGCGGCAGCTGAACGAGCGCTTCCTCGCGCGCGGCACGCTGCTCGAGGCGCGCCGCGAGGACCTGTTCGAGCGCGAGCCGCGCGCGATCCTGGAGTGCTTCCTTCTCATGCAGCAGCACACCGACCTGCGCGGCATGGCTGCCGGCACGCTGAGGGCGCTATGGCGCGCCCGCGGGCGGCTGGATGCGCGCCTGCGCCGCGACCCGCTCGCGCGCCTGCTCTTCGTGCACATCCTGCAGCAGCCGCGCGGCATCGTGCACGAGTTCCGCCGCATGAACCAGTACGACGTCCTCGGCGGCTACTTGCCGGAATTCGGCCGCATCGTCGGCCAGATGCAGCACGACCTCTACCACGTTTACACCGTGGACCAGCACATCCTGATGGTGCTGCGCAACCTGCGGCGCTTCACGATGCCGGAGTTCGCGCACGAGTTCCCGCTGTGCAGCCAGCTGATGAGCGGGTTCGAGCGGCGCTGGCTGCTGTACGTGGCGGCGCTGTTCCACGACATCGCCAAGGGGCGCGGCGGCGACCACTCGGAGCTCGGCCGGCTGGATGCGCAGCGCTTCTGCCGGCGACACGGCTTTTCGCGGGAGGACACCGAGCTGGTCGCGTTCCTGGTCGAGCACCACCTGACCATGTCCTCGGTGGCGCAGAAGCAGGACCCCGACGATCCGGAGGTCGTGCGCGTCTTCGCGCAGAAGGTGGGCGACGAGAGGCGCCTGGTGGCGCTCTACCTCCTCACCGTCGCCGACATCCGCGGTACCAGCCCGAAGGTCTGGAACGGCTGGAAGGCGAAGCTGCTCGAAGACCTGTTCCGCATGACGCGGCGCGTGCTGGCGGGCGAGGCCCCGGCGCTGGACACCGCGGTGGCCGAGAAGCAGGCCGAGGCCGCGCGGCTGCTGCGCCTGTACGCGCTCTCGGACGCCGTCAAGGAGCGGTTCTGGGCCAACCTCGACACCACCTACTTCCTGCGCCACGACCCGCAGGAGATCGCCTGGCAGACGCGCAACCTGCACTACCGCGTGGATACCCGGGTGCCCGTGGTGCGCGCGCGCCTCGCGCCCTTCGGCGAGGGCCTGCAGGTGATGATCTACACGCCGGACCGCGAGGCGCTCTTTGCGCGCATCTGCGGCTACTTCGAGCGCGCCCACTTCAACATCGTCGAGGCCAAGATCCACACCACGCGCAACGGCTACGCGCTGGATACGTTCCTCGTGATGGGCAAGGGCCCGGGCGCGCACTACCGCGACATGATGGCGATGATCGAGAACGAACTCGCGGCGGAGCTGCAGTCGAACGCGCCCCTGCCGCCGCCCGGCAGCGGGCGCGTGTCGCGCCGCGTACGCCACTTCCCGATCCCGCCGGCGGTGGAGATCCGGCCCGACGAGCGCGGCGCCTACCATTCGCTCAACATCGTCGCGAGCGACCGGCCCGGCCTGCTCTACCGCGTCGCCCGCCAGCTCGCCGATTACAAGCTGAACCTGTATTCGGCGAAGGTGAACACGCTTGGCGACCGCGCCGAGGACGTGTTCCTCGTTTCCGGGGCGGCGCTGTCCGACGGCAAGGCGGT
>JAYRND010000067.1:0-7400 GCA_041904885.1 Burkholderiales bacterium | reverse complement strand
TCGCGGCCGCCCACAGCCGCTCCTCCTGGAACTGCTGCATCTGGTAGGTGAAGCCCATGCCCTCCTCGCCGATGCGGTAGCGCTGCGGCACGCGCACGTCGTCGAAGTGGATCAGGCCGGTGTCCGAGGACATCATGCCGATCTTGTGGATTTTCGATTTGCTGATGCCTTTCGTCTTCATCGGCAGGATGATGAGCGACTTGTTCTTGTGCGGCGCGCCCTCCGAGGTGTTGGCGAGCAGGCACATCCAGTCGGCCTGCAGGCTGTTGGTGATCCACATCTTCGAGCCGTTGATCACGTAGTCGCCGCCGACCTTCTTCGCGGTGGTCTTGATCGAGGCCACGTCGGAGCCCGCGCCCGGCTCGGATACGCCGATGCAGGTGACGTAGTCGCCGGCGATCGCCGGCGCGAGGAATTCCTTGCGCAGCTCGTCCGACCCGAAGCGCGCGAGCGCCGGCGTCGCCATGTCGGTCTGCACGCCGATCGCCATCGGCACGCCGCCGCAGCGGATGTCGCCGAGGGTTTCCGCGAACACCACGCCGTAGCTGTAGTCGAGCGCGGCGCCGCCGTAGGCTTCCGGCTTGGTGAGGCCCAGCATGCCCATGTTGCCGAGCTTCTTGAAGACTTCATGCGCGGGAAACTGCTCGGCATCCTCCCATTCGTCGACGTGCGGGTTGATCTCCGCCTCGATGAACTTCTTCATCGTGCGGCGGATCTCCTCGTGTTCCTGCGTGATTTTCATGGGCGCGATCCTCTGCGGCTCGGGGTTGGCGATGACAGCAGAAGATATCTGATGCGGCGCGTTTTGGGGGTAAAATAGCCCTGCGAAATTTCCCGCAATTCCCAGTTTCCGGAGTGACCCACATGAGAAGTGTTCCAGCGATCGCCGCGGCCCTCGGGCTCGGCCTCGGATCTGCCGGCGCGTCCGCCGCAGGGTTCGACGGCACGTCCAACTTGCTCTGCGCCACCAACAACGTGGTGGCTTGCACCAGGAATTCCGTCTGCGTGCAGGGCGAAGCGAATGCCTTCGACCTTCCGATCTTCATGTACGTGGATTTCAAGGCCAAGGTCGTGAAAGCGCGCACCGAAGGCGATACGAGCAAGGTCGAGTCGCCGATCCGCAACTACCAGAAGTCGAATACCCAGCTGATCCTGCAGGGAATCGAGAACGGCCACGGCTGGGGCATCACCATCGACCAGAAGGGCGGCAAGATGACGACCACGGTTTCCGGGGAGTCGGCGAGTTTCATGATTTTTGGCGCCTGCACGGCGCTGTAAGGAGTCGAGCCATGATCGAGAGAAACAAGGTTCTTTTCAGCGCGATTGCCTGCGCGGCAAGCGCGGGCCTGGTGGCGTTCAGCGCGCCGGCCCTTGCCGACGGCGCCGGCTGGTTCATCGGCGGCGCGGTGACCGCGAAGGTCCTGAACAACGCCGAGCGCCGCACGCAGGCCCAGGAGGCGCAGGCTTATCGCCCGGCGCCGCAGCCGGTGCAGCAGGTGCAGGCGCAGCCGGCGAGGCCTTCGAAGGAACAGCAGCTCCAGGAACTGGACCGGCTCGCCTCCGGCGGCTACATCACGCCGCAGGAGTACAAGGAGCGCAGGCAGGCGATCCTGGCCGGCAACTAGCCGGCCAGCGGCGCCGCGCGGCCGCTCAGGGCCGCGCGACGCCGAACTGCATCGGGTTCACGTCCCGTTTTTCGGTAACGAGGGACAGGCAGAACCCGAGCACGTTCCTCGTGTCGCGCGGGTCGATGATGCCGTCGTCGAGCAGGGACGCGCTCGTCACGAACGCGCTTTGCTGCTTTTCGAAGTTGGCGATGATCTTCGCCTTCATGTCGTCGATCTGCCGCCAGTCCACGTCCTGGCCCTTCCTCTTCATGCCGCCCTCCATGACGATGGCCATCGTCAGTGCCGCCTGCTCGGCGCCCATCACCGCGGTCTGCGCGTTCGGCCAGGAAAAGAGGAACCTCGGCTCGTAGGCCCGTCCGCACATGCCGTAGTTGCCCGCGCCGAACGAGGCGCCGCACATGAGCGTCAGCTGAGGGACGGTGGCGTTGGTCACGGCCTGGATCATCTTCGAGCCGTGCTTGATCATGCCGGCTTCTTCCGACGCCTTGCCGACGATGTAGCCGGTGGTGTTCTGCAGGTACAGGATCGGCAGCCCGGCCTGGCAGCAGGCCTGGATAAAGTGCGTGGCCTTGGTCGCGCCCGCCGGGTCGAGCGGGCCGTTGTTGGTGACGATGCCGATGCGGTGCCCCTGGATCGCGGCATGGCCGCAGACCGTGGCCGCGCCGTAGTCCGGCTTGAAGTCCAGCCAGTCGGAGTCGTCCACGAAGCGCGCGATGGCCTCGCGCATGTCCACGGGCTTGCGGTAATCGGCGGGCATCACGCCGAGAAGCTCTTCGGCGGGGTATCTGGGTGGTTTTCCTTTTGGAATGTCTTTGCTTTCCCAGTTCAGACGAGAAAGAACCTCTCTGGCCAAACGCACCCCATCTGAATCATCTTCGGCGAGGTACTCGCCCAGTCCCGAGACGTGCGTGTGCATGACCGCCCCGCCCAGCTCCTCGTCGGTGGCGATCTCGCCGGTCGCGGCTTTCAGCAGCGGCGGGCCCGCGAGGAAAGCCTTGGCGCGGCCGCGCACCATGATCACGTAGTCGGACAGGCCCGGCATGTAGGCGCCGCCCGCGGTGGAGGAGCCGTGCACCACGGTGACCACCGGCAGGCCGGCCGCGGACAGCCGCGCGAGGTTGCGGAAGATCGCGCCGCCGTGGATGAAGCCCTCGACGCGGTACTTGAGCAGGTTGGCGCCCGCCGACTCGACGAGGTGGACGAAGGGCAACCGGTTCTCGAGGGCGAGGTCCTGCGCGCGCAGGAGCTTCTCGCGCCCCATGTGCTGGATCGCGCCGGCGTCGATGCCCGAGTCGCTCGCGACCACCATCGCGCGCACGCCGGCGACATAGCCGATGCCGGAAATCATGCCGCCGCCGGGGATGGACTTCGCGGGGTCCGGGTTGTCCAGGCAATAGCCCGCCATGCTGGACAGCTCGAGCCAGGGCGCGCCGGCGTCCAGCAGCCGCGCGATGCGCTCGCGGGGCAGCAGCTGGCCGCGCTTGTCGAACAGGGGTTTCGCTTCCTCGGATTTCTTTCTCGTTCTTTCCTCAAGCGCCCTGAAATCGGCGATGAGCTCCAGCATCCGCTTGCGGTTGGCCTGGAACGCCTCCGACGCAGGATCGATCTTCGACTGGATCGCGGGCATCAGCGGTAGACCTTCGGCTTCTCCGCCAGGTGGAAGCCATTGAACTCGGCCGCGGGCGTGCGGTTCGGGATCGGACGCGAGGGCTTCGCGTTGGGCACCGCTCCGTCCACGCGCAGGCAGGATCCGGAAATGAAAGCAGCGCCCGGCGAGAGCAGGAAGCAGATCGCCGCCGACACTTCCGATTCCGTGCCGACCCGCTGCAGCGGCGCGAGCCGGGGCAGCGAGCGGATGCGCTCCTGCATCTCCGGCGGATACTGGTCCATCCCGCTCGAGGCGATCCAGCCCGGCGCGACCGCATTGACGCGTACCGGCGCCCACTCGAAGGCGGCGGTTTCGGTGAAATTGAGCATGCCGGCGCGCGCCGCGCCGGAGTGTCCCATCGAGGGCATCCCGTGCCACATGTCGGCGATGATGTTGACGATGGCGCCGGCGCCCGCCTGCTTCATCCACTGTGTGTAGCACTCGCGCGCCATCAAGAAGCCGCCGGTGAGGTTCGTGCGCACGACCGTCTCCCAGCCCTTCTGGCTGATCGCTTCCAGCGGCGCCGCGAACTGGCCGCCGGCATTGTTGACGAGGAAATCGATGCGGCCAAGGTCGGCGAGGACCGCGGAAACCGTCGATTTGACCGTCTCTTCTTCGCGAATGTCGCAGGCATAGCACTTCGCTTCGCCTCCGGCTCTCGCGATCTCCGCCCTTGTGGCCTCAAGCCTTTCAGGCTTCCTTCCAATCAAGGCAACCCTTGCTCCAAGAGAAGCGAGCTCGTGCGCGGTGCAGCGGCCGATGCCGGAGCCGCCGCCGGTGACGATCGCCACCTGTCCGGAGAACAGGCCGGCACGGAAGACCGAGGCGTAGCGGGCGGGAGCGTTCACGGGCGGATTATCAGGCAAATGCCGCGCGCACCGGCCTCATTTCGCTTCCCTGCGCACGACCGCCGTGCTCGCCGCCACCACGATCGCGGCGCCCGCGAAGGTCCAGGCGTCCGCGGTGCGGCCGAAGACCGCGAGGTCGAAGAGCGAGGCCCAGACGATGCCGAGGAAGGCGAGCGGCTGCAGCGCGGAGATGTCGAGCAGGCGGAACGCCCAGGTGATGAAGAAATAGCCGGAGGTGCCGAACACCCCGGCGAGGAACGCGAGCCCCAGTTGTGCCGCGCTCGGCGCCTGCCACAGCCACAACCCAAAGGGGGCGAACAGGATCGCCGCCAGCACGCTCTGCCAGAACACCACCTGCACCGGCGAATCGCGGCCGGCAACGACTTTGGCGACCAGGTTGGAGCCGGCGATGAGCGGCACGGAGGCGAGCATCATGAGGATGCCCGGCCCGATCTCGGCCATGCCGGGGCGCAGGATGACGAGCACGCCCGCGAATCCCGCCAGAACGCCCGCCCAGCGCGCGCCGCGCACCTTCTCGCCGAGGAACAGCGCCGCGCCCAGGGTCACGAACAGCGGGCCGGTGAAGGAGAGCGCCGCCGTCGTTGCGAGCGGGATCAGGGCAACGGCCGAATACCACAGAGCGTAGCCGCCGCCGTGAAAGAGCGCTCGCAGGCCGTGCAGCTTGAGGTCATGCGTGCGGATGCCGCCGAGGCCGGACGCGAGCGCGAAGGGCGCGATGCACAGGATGCCCATGATCCAGCGCAGCCAGGCGACCTGCATCGGCGGCAGCTCGTGCGTGAGCAGCTTCACCGTCACGTTCAGGCACTGGAAGATGACGCCGGCGATCAGTGCGAAGACGAAACCCCGCGCCAACCGCGGGTGTAGAGTTGTCATCTGGAAAGTCGAGTTTTTCTTGGAGCAGGACGGATCGAGCCCATGATACAGATCAACGCCGCGCGCCTCTGGCAGTCGCTGATGGACCTCGCCAGGATCGGCGCCACCGAGAAGGGCGGCGTGCGCCGCCTGACGCTGACGGAAGTCGACCGCGAGGGGCGCGACCAGTTCGTGCGCTGGTGCAAGGACGCCGGGCTGGCGGTCAGCGTCGACGGCATCGGCAACATCTTCGCGCGGCGCGCGGGAACGGATGCGGATGCGCTGCCGGTCGCGATCGGCAGCCATCTCGACTCGCAGCCCTCGGGCGGCAAGTTCGACGGGGCCTACGGCGTGATGGCCGGACTGGAGGTGGTGCGCGCGCTCAACGACGCCGGGGTGCGCACGCGCGCGCCGCTGGAAGTCGTGTCCTGGACCAATGAGGAGGGCTCGCGGTTCGTGCCGACCCTCATGGGTTCCGGGGTCTATGCCGGGGTTTTTCCCCTGGAAAGCATTTTGAACAATGAAGACGTCGACGGCGTAACCGTTGGCAAAGCGCTGAAAGACGTCGGTTACGCCGGCAGCGCGAAGCCGCACAAGCTGGGCGCCTACTTCGAGGCGCACATCGAGCAGGGGCCGGTGCTCGAGGCGACGAGGAACACCATCGGCGTCGTCCTCGGCGCGCTCGGCCAGCGCTGGTTCGACGTGCGGATCACCGGGCAGGACTCGCACGCGGGGCCGACGCCCATGGAAACGCGCAGGGACGCGCTGCTTGCGGCGAGCCGCCTGGTGTTGGAAGTGAACCGCATCGCCACCACCTTCCCAGACTACGCGCGCGGCACGGTCGGCCACATGACGGTGAAGCCGAATTCCCGCAACGTGGTGCCGGGCGAAGTGCGCATGACAGTCGATTTGCGCAATGCGAAGGACAGAACGCTCAGTGCAATGAGCGAGGAATTGGATCAATCAATTGCCCGTGTGGAAAAGCAATACAGGGTGAAAATCGATTCCAAACAAGTCGTGTATTTCCCCCCGAGCGAGTTCGCGCCCGACCTGGTGGCGAGCGTGCGCGAGAGCTCCAAGGCGCTCGGGCTTTCGCACCAGGACATCGTCAGCGGCGCCGCGCACGACGCGGTGTACATGTCGCGCATCGCGCCCACCGCGATGGTGTTCGTCCCTTGCGAGGGCGGCATCAGCCACAACGAGATCGAGAACGCGCGGCCCGAGGACCTGGCCGCGGGCTGCAACGTCCTGCTGCAGGCGGTGCTGAAGCGGGCGGGGACGAACCAGGCCGGCGCGGGCTGCAGCTAGGCCGAAGCGGCCTGCACGACGGCGATCTGCCTGCCGTCGGCGAACTGGATGCCGGCCTTCTTCAGCGCCGCCTCGATGCGCTTGATCGCGCCGGCGCGCACGTCGAACTGCTTGGCCGGCGGGCTGCGGAACTTGCAGCGGAAGATCTTCACCCCGGGATCGATGCGGTAGAGCTTGCCCTTGAGGGGCTCGAGCATCAGCGGCCCCAGCTCCGGGTCGGCCTTCAGCTCCTCGCCGATTTTCTTGATCAACTTGCGGACCTGCTCGCTGTCGACGTCGATGGGCAGCGGGATGTTGAACTTGTCGATCACCCAGTCGCGCGAGGCGTTGCGCACCGCGCCGAGGACGCCGTAGGGCACGAAGTGCAGCGGGCCGTTGTGGTGGCGCAGCGCGACCGAGCGCAGCGTGATGCGCTCAACCGTCCCCTTGATGTTGGTGCCGCTTTCGATGTACTCGCCCACCCGGAAGGCGTCATCGGCCAGGTAGAAGATCCCGGCGATGATGTCGCGCACCAGCGCCTGCGCGCCGAAGCCCACGGCAAGGCCCACCACGCCCGCGCCGGCGAGCAGCGGCGTGATCTCGATGCCGAGCGCCCAGAGCGAGGACAGCACCAGCAGCACCAGCAGCGACACCGCGGTGGTGACGCGCAGGAGCGGCAGCAGGGTAAGCAGGCGCGAACTCGCGTCGGGCGGCTGGTGCGGATCGGGCGGGGCGATGCGCGACAGGCGCTGGTCGACGACGCTGCGCACCGCGATCCAGACCCCGTGCGCGAGCAGGGCCAGCACTGCCACCCCCAGCAGGCGCAGGCCGACGCCGACCCAGGGATTGGAAGTTTCGGTGAGCGAGGAGAGCGGCGCATCGAGCGAAATCGCCGCGGCGCCGATGCCGGCGAGCGCCACCACGAAGCGCGCGAGCGAGAGCGCGATTGCCGGCAACGCCTCGCGGTCGGCCTGCGCGCCCGCGGCCTGTTCCTCGCTGTGCCAATAGAAATAGACCATGTCGTGCAGGCCGATCTGCAGGGCGATGACCACCGCGAAGATCGCCGTAATCGCCGCTGCGCCCGGGCTGAGCAGCCAGACGCCGTACACGCCGACC
>JAYRND010000066.1:0-5261 GCA_041904885.1 Burkholderiales bacterium | reverse complement strand
CTCGCCCTCGCCTTCGGCACCCGCGTGAACGAGAAGCCGCTCTGGCTGCGCGGCGCCTACTACAGCAGCGGCACGCAGGAAGGCAACCCCATCGACCGCGTGCTGGTCGCGCTCGCGCGCAGCTTCCGGCTGGACCGCGCGGCGGCCAAGGGCCCGGGCGGGACCGGCAAGAGCTACTTCCTCACCCGCCTGCTGCGCGAAGTGGTGTTCTCCGAAGCCGAGCTCGCGGCGGTGGATCCGGCGCCCGCCCCTTAGCGTTCCCTACTCGGCCTCCTCGATCCAGGCCATCTGGATCGCCTCCAGGATCTTCTCGCCGCAGCGCCTGGGATCGTCGCTGAACCCGGGCAGCGCCAGCACCCAGTCGCGCAGGTCGACGAAGTTCACGCGCGCCGGGTCCTGCCCGGGGCGGGCCTCCAGCAGCGCGATCGCGATCTCGCGCGAATCTGTCCACCTCATCTGCTGCCTCCGCCCTCGCGTTCGTAATTGATCGTGTATTTCGGAATCTCGATCACCAGGTCCTCGGTCCCCAGCCGCGCCTGGCAGGACAGCCGCGAGGTGGCCTCCAGGCCCCAGGCCTTGTCGAGCAGGTCCTCCTCCTTCTCCTCGGCGGGCGCGAGCGAGCCGTACCCCGAGCGCACCACCACGTGGCAGGTCGTGCAGGCGCAGGATTTCTCGCAGGCGTGCTCGATGTCGATCCCGTGCGCGAGCAGCAGGTTGCAGATCGTCTCGCCCGCGGCCGCCTCGAACGCCGCGCCCGCGGCGCACAGCGCGGGATGGGGCAGCACCGTGATCCTAGGCATCGAGGTTGGCGACGGACTTGCCCGCGAGCGCCCGGCGCACGCTTGCGTTCATGCGGCGCGAGGCGAACTCCTCTGTCGCCCTGTTGAGCGCGTCGCTCGCGGCCTTGATCGCGCGTGGATCGGCGGCATTGATGACCTGCGCCAGATCTGTTGCTTTCTTTTCTATGGCGGAAAATTCCTCGGCGGAAAGCAAACCCCCGTCCTCCGCAATCGCAACCCGCGTCGCATCCAGCAGGCGCTGCGCGTCGACGCGGTGCTCGTTGAGCGCGCGAGCGTGCATGTCCTCCTTGGCGTGCTCGAAGGAGTCGCGCAGCATGCGCTCGATGTCGGCATCGGCGAGGCCGTAGGACGGCTTCACAGACACGGAGGTCTGCGCGCCGGTGGTCTTCTCCTGCGCCGACACCGACAGCAGGCCGTCGGCGTCCACCTGGAAGGTGACGCGCACGCGCGCCGCGCCCGCCGCCATGGGCGGGATTCCCTTCAGCTCGAAGCGCGCGAGCGAGCGGCAATCCGCGACCAGCTCGCGCTCGCCCTGCACGACGTGGAAGCTCATGCCGGTCTGGCCGTCCTTGAAGGTGGTGAACTCCTGCGCGCGGGCGCAGGGAATCGTCGCGTTGCGCGGAACGATGCGCTCGGCGAGGCCGCCGACCGTCTCCACGCCCAGCGACAGCGGGATCACGTCGAGCAGAAGCCAGTCCTCGCCCGCGGGCTTGTTGCCCGCCAGCACGTTGGCCTGGATCGCGGCGCCCAGCGCGACCACCTTGTCCGGGTCGAGGTTGTTGAGCGGGTCGCGGCGGAAAAAATCCGCCGCGGCGCGCTGGATCTGCGGCATGCGCGTCGCCCCGCCGACCATCACCACGCCGTCGATGTCCGCGGCCTGCAGGCCGGCGTCGCGCAGCGCCTTGCGCGCCGGCGCGAGCGTCTTCTGCACCAGGTGCTGGGTGATCCGGCAGAAGGTCTCGGTATCCAGCGTCAGGTCGACGAATTCGCCCGAAGAGAGCTTCGCCGTGATGCGCGCCTCCCCATGCACCGTCAGGGTTTCCTTGGCCTCGCGCGCCTTGACGAGCAGCAGGCGCATGTCGCGAGGGTCGAGCGGCGCCAGCCCTGCGCGCTCGATGACCCAGCAAAACACCCGGTGGTCCCAGTCGTCGCCGCCGAGCGCCGCGTCGCCGTTGGCGGCGACCACCTCGAACACGCCCCGCGACAGCCTGAGGATCGAGACGTCGAACGTGCCGCCGCCCAGGTCGAACACCGCGAAGGTGCCCTCCGAGGCATTGTCGAGCCCGTAGGCGATCGCCGCGGCGGTAGGCTCGTTGAGCAGCCGCAGCACGTTCAGGCCGGCCAGCCGCGCCGCATCCTTGGTCGCCTGGCGCTGCGCGTCGTCGAAGTACGCGGGCACCGTGATCACGGCGCCCACCAGGTTCCCGCCCAGCGATAGTTCCGCTCTCAGCCGCAGAGTCCTCAATATTTCCGCGGAAACTTCGACGGGGCTCTTTACGCCGGCGGCCGTCTTCAGCTGCACCATCCCGGGCGCGTCGACGAGGTCGTAGGGCACATTCTCCACGTGCGCGATGTCCCGCAGGCCGCGCCCCATGAAGCGCTTCGCCGAGGCGATGCTGTTCTTCGGGTCGCTGGCCTGGTGCGCCTGCGCCGCGTAGCCGACCTCGACGCCGCCGCCCGGCAGGTAGCGCACGATCGAGGGCAGCAGCGCGCGGCCCTGCCCGTCGGGCAGGACGGTGGGCACGCCGCTGCGCACGGTGGCGACCAGCGAATTGGTGGTGCCGAGGTCGATGCCGACGGCGAGCCGGTGCCGGTGCGGCTCGGTCGACTGGCCGGGCTCGGCGATCTGCAACAACGCCATCAGCGTTCCTTCGCGGGGGCCATCAGGACTCCAGCGCGTCGTATGCCGCGTTGAGGTCCTCGTCCAGCTTGTCGAGGAACATGAGCTTGCGCACCAGGTCAGCGGCGCCCGCGTAATCCTTGCGCGCGTCGATGCATTCGGCGATCTGCGCCTGCAGGGCCTCCTTCAGGCCGGCGAGCTCGCGCTCGAGCAGGCCGAGCGCGTCGGCGCTGCGCGCCGCCTCCAGCCGCTCGCGCAGCTCCATCTGCTCCATGAGGAACTCGCGCGGCATCGCCGTATTCGTCTCCAGGCCGAGCTCCACTCCGTTCATCGCCAGCAGGCATTTTGCCCGTTGCACCGGGTCCCGCAGGATGCGGTAGGCCTCGTTGACCCCGGCCGCCATCTGCATCGAGGCGCGCCTCTCGGCGTCGCCGGCCCCGGCATAGCGGTCCGGATGCACGCTTGCGACGATCTCTCGATACGCATTCTCGAGGCGCCCGAGGTCCAGGGCGTAGACCGGCGCAAGGCCGAACAGCTCGAAATGGCTAGACGCTAAAGCTTTCGCCGCAGCCGCACTCGTCTTTGACATTGGGGTTGTTGAACTTGAAGCCTTCGTTCAAGCCCTCGCGCGCAAAGTCGAGCTGCGTGCCGTCCAGGTAGGGCAGGCTCTTCGGATCCACCACCACCTTCACCCCGTGGCTCTCGAACAGCGCGTCCTCCGGATTGACGGCGTCGGCGTACTCCAGCTTGTAGGCCATCCCGGAGCAGCCCGTCGTGCGCACGCCCAGGCGCAGCGCCACGCCCTTGCCGCGCTTGGCGAGGAACCTCTGGACGTGGGAGGCCGCTTTTTCGGTCAGCGTTACGGCCATTACTTGTGCTTTTTCTTGTAGTCCTCGACCGCGGCCTTGATCGCGTCCTCGGCCAGGATCGAGCAATGGATCTTCACCGGCGGCAACGACAGCTCCTCGGCGATCTGCGTGTTCTTGATGCTCGCGGCTTCGTCCAGCCGCTTGCCCTTCACCCATTCGGTCACCAGCGAGGACGAGGCGATGGCCGAGCCGCAACCGTAGGTCTTGAAGCGGGCGTCCTCGATGACGCCGTCCTTGTTGACCTTGATCTGCAGCTTCATCACGTCGCCGCAGGCCGGCGCCCCGACCATGCCGGTGCCGATGGAATCGTCGCCCTTGTCGAAGGAGCCGACGTTGCGCGGATTCTCGTAGTGGTCGATCACTTTTTCGCTATATGCCATGTTTCGCTCCTAGTGTGCCGCCCACTGCACCTTGCTCAGGTCGATCCCTTCCTTGTGCATCTCCCAGAGCGGCGATAGATCCCTCAGCTTCGCCACCTTGGCCTTCAGGTGATCCACCGTGTAGTCCACTTCCTCCGGGGTCGTGAACCGCCCCAGGGTGAACCGTATCGAGCTGTGCGCGAGCTCATCGGACCGTCCCAGCGCGCGCAACACGTAGGAAGGCTCGAGCGATGCGGAGGTGCACGCGGAGCCGGAGGACACCGCGATGTCCTTCACTGCCATGATCAGCGACTCGCCCTCGACGAAATTGAAGCTGACGTTGAGGTTATGCGGCACGCGGCGCTCGAGGTGGCCGTTGACGAACACCTCCTCCATGCGCTGCACGCCGGCGAACAGGCGGTCGCGCAGCGCCCGGATGCGCTCGTTCTCTGCGGCCATCTCCAGCCGCGCGAGCCGGTAGGCCTCGCCCATGCCGACGATCTGGTGCGTGGCGAGCGTGCCGGAGCGGAAGCCGCGCTCGTGCCCGCCACCGTGCATCTGTGCTTCCAGGCGCACCCGCGGCTTGCGGCGCACGAACAGCGCGCCCATGCCCTTGGGCCCGTACGTCTTGTGGGCGGAAAAGCTCATCAGGTCGACTTTCAGCGCCTGCAGGTCGATCGGCAGTTTGCCGGTGGCCTGCGCCGAATCGACGTGGAAAATGATGTTCTTCTCGCGGCAGATTTCGCCGATCTCGGCGATGGGCTGAATCACGCCGATCTCGTTGTTGACCATCATCACCGACACCAGGATGGTGTCCGGGCGCAGTGCCGCCTTGAACACCTCGAGATCGAGCAGACCGTTGTCCTTCACGTCGAGATAGGTCGCCTCGAATCCCTGGCGCTCGAGTTCGCGCACGGTGTCGAGGGTGGCCTTGTGTTCGGTCTTGACCGTGACGATATGCTTGCCGCGGGTCTTGTAGAAATGGGCGGCACCCTTCAACGCGAGGTTGATCGACTCGGTTGCGCCGGAGGTCCAGACGATTTCCTTGGCGTCGCAGTTGACCAGTTTGGCCACTTCCTCGCGCGCGTTTTCAACCGCCGCCTCGGCAGTCCATCCGTAGCTGTGGCTGCGCGACGCCGGATTGCCGAACTGCTCGGTCAGGTACGGAATCATCTTTTGCGCGACGCGCGGATCGACCGGCGTGGTCGCGGAGTAATCGAGGTAGATGGGGCTGTTCAATTCGCTCATGTCGTTGGCTCTGTATCGCGTCATGCCGTCGTGACGGGTGATTCGTCGCGGCGGCCCTTGCTGATTTCGCTCGTTCGCACCTTTACCACGCCGGGAGCCGCATTCGCCTGTTCCGCGCGCTGCTTCTCGACCAGCTGCGACAATT
>JAYRND010000065.1:0-60707 GCA_041904885.1 Burkholderiales bacterium | reverse complement strand
GGCCTGCCCGGGATCCCGATCACGGACCTGACGCGTCGCGCACAGGCCGACGGCATGCGCGTGCTCGCGTTCCGGCATGAGCAGAACGCGGGCTACGCCGCATCGATCGCCGGCTTCCTCACGCAAAAGCCGGGCATCTGCCTGACGGTCTCGGCGCCGGGATTCCTGAACGGCCTCAACGCGCTCGCGCACGCCACCGTCAACTGCTTCCCGATGATCCTGATCAGCGGATCCTCCGAGCGCGAGATCGTCGACCTGCAGCAGGGCGATTACGAGGAGATGGACCAGCTCGCGATCGCCAAGCCGGTCGCCAAAGCCGCCTACCGCGTGCTGCATGCGGAGGATATCGGCGTCGGCATCGCGCGCGCGATCCGCGCCGCGGTCTCGGGCCGGCCGGGCGGCGTCTACCTCGACCTGCCCGCGAAGCTGTTCGCCCAGGCGGTCGACCCCGAGCTCGGCAGGAAGACGCTCATCAAGGTGGTGGACGCGGCGCCGAAGCAGATTCCCGCGCCGGAAGCAGTGAAGCGCGCGGCCGAGTTGCTGCGGTCCGCGAAAAAGCCGCTCATCGTCCTCGGCAAGGGCGCCGCGTATGCCCAGGCCGACGCCGACATCAAAGGGCTGGTGGAAAAGACCGGCATTCCCTACCTGCCGATGTCGATGGCAAAGGGGCTGCTGCCCGACACGCACGAGCTGTGTGCGTCCGCGGCGCGCTCTTTCGTCCTGCCTGGTGCCGACGTGGTAGTGCTGATTGGCGCACGCCTGAACTGGCTGCTCTCGCACGGCAAGGGCAAGACCTGGGGCGGCAAGTCGGCCAAGGACTGGGGCGGGCAGAAGTTCGTGCAGATCGACATCTCGCCGCAGGAGGCCGACAGCAACGTGCGCATCGACGCGCCTCTGGTTGGCGACATCGGGTCCTGTGTTTCGGCCTTGCTGGCGTCCATGGGGAGTAATTTTCCGAAACCCCCTGCGGAGTGGCTGAGCGCCATCGCCGAAAAGAAAAACGGCAACGTCGCCAAGATGGCCGAGACGCTGGCGAAGAACCCGACGCCGATGAACTTCCACAGCGCCCTCAACGTCGTGCGCGACATCGTCAAGGCGAATCCGGAGGCGATGTTCGTCAACGAGGGCGCGAACGCGCTCGACTTCACCCGCTCGATCGTCGACATGTACCGGCCGAGAAAGCGCATCGACGTGGGCACCTGGGGAATCATGGGCGTGGGCATGGGCTACTGCGTCGCCGCCGCGACGGTGACCAAGCAGCCGGTGATCGCGATCGAAGGCGACAGCGCGTTCGGCTTCTCGGGCATGGAGGTGGAAACGATCTGCCGCTACAACCTGCCGGTGTGCGTCGTCGTGATGAACAACAACGGCGTGTACAAGGGCACGGACAAGGACCCGACCGGACGCGATCCCGCGCCGACGGTGTTCGTGAAGGGCGCGCGCTACGACAAGCTGATGGAGGCCTTCGGCGGCGTGGGCGTGCAGGCATCGACGCCGGCGGAGCTGCGCAAGGCGATGGAGGAGGCGATCCGCTCGCGCAGGCCCACGCTTATCAACGCCGTGATCGACGAAACCGCGGGAACGGAGAGCGGCCGCATCACCAGTCTCAACCCCACTGCAGGAAAGAAAAAGTAATGGAAGCCCTCAAAGGCGTGCGAATCCTGGACATGACCCACGTTCAGGCCGGCCCGACGTGCAGCCAGTTGCTCGCGTGGATGGGCGCGGATGTGATCAAGTTCGAGAACCCCGTGGGCGACGCGACGCGCGGCCAGCTGCGCGACGTTCCCAAGGCCGACAGCCTCTACTTCACGATGCTCAACTGCAACAAGCGCTCGATCACCGTGAACATGAAGTCGGAGGAAGGCAAGCAGGTGTTCATCGACCTGCTCAAGAAGTGCGACATCATCATGGAGAACTTCGGGCCGGGTGTACTCGACCGCTTCGGCTTCAGCTGGGAGAAGATTCACGAGATCAACCCGAAGATCGTGATGGGCTCGATCAAGGGCTTCGGCTCGACCGGTCCCTATGCCGACTTCAAGGCCTATGAGAATGTGGCGCAGGCGATGGGCGGCGCGATGAGCACCACCGGTATTCCCGACGGCCCGCCGTACGTGACCGGCGCGCAGATCGGCGACTCGGGCACCGGCCTGCACCTGGCGATCGGCCTGCTCGCGGCGCTGCGACAGGCGGAGAAGACCGGCCAGGGCCAGTACGTCGAGGTCGCGATGATGGACGGCGTGATGAATCTGTGCCGGGTGAAGTTCCGCGACCACCAGCGCCTCACGCGCGGCGACCTGCCCGAGTACTCGGTGCCGACCTACAAGGACATGGGCGAGGTGCCGCGCGCCGGCAACGACTCGGGCGGCGGCCAGCTCGGCAACGCCATCCACTGCAAACCCCACGGCGCCAACGACTGGCTGTACATCGTCGTGCAGGAGGCGGTCTGGGAAGACCTCGCCAAGCGCATCGGCCCGGACGTGCACGTGCCCGATCTCGCCAGCGACCCGCGCTTCGCCACCATCGGCGAGCGGCGCAAGAACCAGCAGCTGATGTGGACGCTGATCAACAAGTTCGCCGAGAAGTACACCAAGCGCGAGCTGATGGCGATCCTCAACCCGCTCGACGTGCCCTGCGGCCCGATCATGAGCACGGAGGACCTCGCCACCGACGAGCACGTGCGCGGGCGGCAAATGTGGGTCGAGCTCGACCATCCGCAGCGCGGAAAGTGGTGGAACGTCGGCATGCCGATCAAGCTCTCGGCCTCGCCGGCAGTGATCAAGCGCTCGCCGACGCTGGGAGAGCATACCGACGAGGTCCTTCAGGAAGTCCTGAGTTACTCGAAGGAAAAAATCAGTTCCCTGAAGTCCGCGGGAGCATTCAGCCTGCCGCCGAAAAAGGCCGCCTGATGAAGATCGCCATCGTTGGTCAGCAGGATTTCGGCAAGGCGGTGCTCGAGGCGTTTCTCGGTCGCGGCGACCAGGTCGCGGGCGTGTTTTGCGCGCCGGAAAAGTCCGGCGGCCGGCCGGACGTGCTCAAGGTCGCGGCGCAGGAGAAGGGCGTCAAGGTCTTCCAGTTCGCCTCGCTGAAGAGCGCGGAGGCGAAGCAGGCGCTGAAGGAGCTCGACGTCGAGATCGGCATCATGGCCTTCGTGCTGCAGTTTGCGCCGCAGGACTTCGTCACGATCCCCAGGCACGGCACGATCCAGTACCACCCGTCATTGCTTCCGAAGTACCGCGGGCCAAGCTCGATCAACTGGCCGATCTCGCGCGGCGACGCGAAGACCGGGCTCACCATTTTTCGGCCTACCGACGGCTTGGACGAGGGGCCCATTATCCTGCAGAAGGAGACTGCCATCGGCCCGGAAGACACGCTCGGCACGGTCTACTTCGACCGCCTGTTTCCGATGGGAGTGCAGGCCATGCTGGAAGCCGCCGATCTCGTGGTCGCCGGGAAGCACCGGGAGCTTGTCCAGGATGAATCGCTCGCCACCTACGAAGGCTGGTTCCGCGACGCGGAAGCGAAGATCAACTGGGCGAATCACGTCGACGTGGTGCACAACCTGATTCGCAGCTGCAATCCCGCGCCAGGCGCCTGGACGACGCTCGCCGGGGCGAAGCTGCAGATCTTCGACTGCCGCAAGCACCCGGTGCGCACGTTCGGAGCGGTGAAGGGAAAGATCGGCGAAGTCGTAGAAGTGACCGAGAAGACCTTCCAGGTGACCGCCCAGGGCGGCCGCATCGAGGTGTTGCGGGCGAAGCTGGGCGACGGCAAGAAGGTCGGGGCCGGCGACCTGCTGGCCGCGGGAAGCATCAAGGCCGGACAGCAGCTCGGCGGCTGAACGCCCTGTTTGGGTGCCGTGATCCGACCGCCAGGCCGGAGGCCCGGGCGCGCCCAAATATTTGACGTAGCTCATATTTAACTGCAAAAATGCGGGGCAGGGAGCTGTTTTCCTAGGGGGAAGCGCGCGTCCGGGCTCAGCGCCTGCCTGGGCAGGGCTAGCGTAAAATTTTCGCGCTGTTGGCCCGCCTTTCACGCACATGCAACCGGGGAGTTCGGATCGCCGCATGACGAAGTCTGTTTTTCCGGGAATCGGATGAACTACAGCCAGGTTCTCGAAATCGCTAGCTGCACCGACCCGGGCATGGTCCGTTCGCACAACGAGGACTCGATCGCATCGGACCCCGCGAACGGCCTGGTGGTGCTTGCCGATGGGATGGGCGGCTACAACGCAGGCGAAGTCGCGAGCGGGATGGCGACCACGGTGATCACCACGGAGATCCAGCAGCTGCTCGCCAAGGTGCAGCCGTTCGACATCGACGAGGAAACCAGGGCGCCGGTGGCGGGCAAGATGATCCGCGAGCAGGTGCTGAAGGCGAATACCTCCATCTACCAGGCCGCGCAGAGCCAGCCCCAGTACTCCGGCATGGGCACTACGCTGGTGGTGTGCCTGTTCTACGACAACAAGATGACCGTGGGCCACCTCGGCGACTCGCGGCTGTACATGCTGCGCGACGGCAAGTTTTCGCAGGTCACGCGCGATCATTCCCTGCTGCAGGAGCAGATTGACAGCGGCATCATCACCGCGGAACAGGCGAAGCACGCCCAGCACAAGAACCTCGTTACCAAGGCGCTAGGGATCGACCCTACGGTCGAGCCCGAGGTGAAGGAGTACGCCACCAAGCCAGGGGACGTCTACTTGCTGTGCTCCGATGGACTTTGCGACATGGTGGACGATGAGGACATGGGGATGACTCTGCAGGCGCTGGGGGGCAACCTGAAGCTGGCTGCCCAGCAGCTGGTGCAGATGGCCAATGACAATGGGGGCAAGGACAACGTATCGGTTATACTCGTGCGCGTCCTGCGGGAATACCCCGCCCCGCGCGGTGTGATGGGTAAACTTTTCGGTTGGCGAAAATAGGGGCAGGGGTCAGCTATGGCGAAACTGATACTCAGCATGGATGGCCTGGTCCTGAAGGAGATTCCGCTCTCCAAGGAGCGGACTACTATCGGCCGCAAGGCGCACAACGACATCCAGATCGATAACCTGGCCGTAAGCGGCGAGCACGCGGTCATCGTCACGATCCTGAACGATTCGTTCATGGAGGACCTGGGCAGCACCAACGGCACCCTGGTCAACGGCAATCCCGTCAAGAAGCACTTCCTGCAGAACAATGACGTCATCGAGCTTGGCAAGTACAAGCTGAAGTTCATCCAGGAAGCCGGCGCGCAGCCTGCGGCGGCGGCGGCGGATTTCGAGAAAACGATGGTGCTGCGGCCCTCGGCGATGAAAGCCGCGGCCGAGCAGGCAAAGGCAGCGGGCGCGGGCGGCGCCCAGGCGGCACAGGCTGCGCGGCAGGCAGCTGTCCAGCAGGTCGCCGCCAGCGCGGCGGCAGCAGGCGTCGCCGACAAGGACAACAAAGGCGCGCAGATCGCCGCAGCGGCAGCGGCCGCCGCGCCCTCCGTGGCCGCCGCCGCGCCCGCGGCACCGGCGGCGGCGCCCGCGGCTCCCAAATCTGCGCAGCCTCTTGGCGCGATCCAGCTGCTTTCGGGGGGCAATGCCGGCAAGGAGCTTGAGCTGTCCAAGCCGCTGACCACCCTTGGCAAGCCCGGCGTGCAGGTGGCGGTGCTGACCCGCCGCCCGCAGGGGTATTTCATCACCCACGTTGAAGGCGCCCAACGCCCGACCGTCAACGGGCAGCCGATCGGTACCGCGCCGCATGCGCTCAAGGACCACGACCTGGTCGAGATCGCCGGCATCAAGATGGAGTTCTTCCACAAGAGCTGACGGCCGGCGGGTCGCGGGCCCGGCTTGTTGCAAGCGCCGGGAGGAGGACCGGTTCAGATGCGGCTTCAGGTGCTTGGATGCTCCGGCGGGATCGGCGGGCGCCACCTGCGCACGACTTCCTTCCTGGTCGACAACGACATCCTGATCGACGCGGGGACCGGCGTAGGCGACCTTTCCCTCGCCGAGCTGGCGCGGATCGACCATGTCTTCGTCACGCACTCGCACCTCGATCATGTCGGCTCGATCCCGTTCCTGGTCGACACGGTCGGGGGAATGCGCACCCAGCCGCTCGTGGTGCACGGCACGGCGGCGACTATCGAGATCCTCCGGAACCACCTGTTCAACTGGGCGATCTGGCCCGACTTCACCGAGATACCTTCAGCCGACGCGCCATACATGCGTTTCGAGGAGGTCGAACTCGGGCGCTGCGTACGCGTCGGCTCGCGCGGGTTCACTCCCTTGCCGGCTGTCCATACGGTGCCCGCGGTGGGCTACCACGTCCAAAGCGGTTCCGGCAGCTTGGTTTTCTCCGGGGACACCGGGCCGAACGACGAGCTCTGGAGAATCGTCAACGGGATCCCCGGCCTGAAGTTCCTCATCGTCGAAACCGCGTTCTCGAACAAGGAGCGCGAGTTGGCTGAGGTTTCCAAGCATCTGTGTCCTTCGATGCTCGCGGAGGAGTTGTCCAAGCTGGATCTGGATCCCGAAGTCTGGATTACCCACCTCAAGCCCGGTGAGATCGAACTCACGATGCAGGAGGTAGAGGAGGGCGCCGGCCGCCACCGGCCGCGCATGCTGCAGAACGGCCAGGTGTTCGAATTCTGAGGCTATTGTGCAGACTCTCGGGCAGCGCGGATGGGTAAAACCCTGTTAAAAATCATGGGGGTGGGTGTAGAATGGTCTACAACCCGAGGCTGCGATAGCCTACGCATGGACGGGAGAATCGAATGAGCGCGGTACTCAGCCATCCTTCGGCGACAGGCACGGACGTAAACCTCCGGCTCGCTTTCCAGAAGCAGCTGCAGCTGGTCACGAACAAGATTCACGCAACCAGCAACATTGACGAGATCATCCTCGATGTCAGCGCGGACATCTGCCAGCTGTTCAACGCCGACCGGCTGACGATCTACTCGCTGGGGGAGGATAAGCAGTCGATCGTCTCCAAGGTGAAAACGGGCCTCAACTCGTTCAAGGACCTCAAGCTGCCGATCGCTGAGCATTCGATCGCCGGCTACGTCGCGATGGCGCGAAAGCTTGCGAATATCAAGGACGTCTACGACGACTCCGAGCTGAAGGCGCTCAATCCGAGCCTGCGGTTCCTGCAGGAGGTGGACAAGCGCACCGGCTACCGGACCAAGCAGCAGCTGGTCGCGCCGATCGTGGAGCAGGGCGGCGCTGAGCTAATCGGCGTCATCCAGATCATCAACAACAAGGCGGGCGTGCCGTTCGGCGCGCTGGCCGAGGAAGGCGTGACGGAGCTGGCGCAGACGCTCGCGATCGCCTTCAAGCAGCGCCAGAAGCCGCAGCTGGTCAAGACGAAGTACGACTACCTGATCGCCGACGCAGTGCTGTCGGCCGGGGAGTTCGAGCTCGCCTCGCGTCAGGCGCGCAAGAAGGCCATCGACATCGAGATGGTGCTCGTGGACGAGTTCCAGGTGAAGGTTCCCGCGATCGGCGCGGCGCTCGCGAAGTTCTTCGGCACGCCATACGAGCCCTTCAAGGCCGACCGCATCAAGCCGATGGACCTGTTGAAGAACCTCAAGCGGGAATACGTCGAGGCCAACCAGTGGCTGCCGATCGACGAGGCAAAGGAGGGACTCTCTGTCCTGTGCCTGGATCCGGAGCGGATTCGCAGTTCGCGGATTGCGTCGAACGTGTTTCCGAAGTCCAAGCTGATCTACAAGGTCACTACGCAGAAGGAATTCAAGGAAACGGTCAACCAGTTCTACGGCGGCGAGGCGGTCGATTCCGGCGACATCGGCGACATGCTGGCCGACCTCGGCACCGACGATATGGGCGAGTCCGGCGAGTCCAGCGATGCCGACGATGTGTCGGCCGCCGCTGACAACGAGCTGGTGAAGCTGGTCAACAAGATCATCATCGACGCCTACAACCAGGGCGTGTCGGACATTCACATCGAGCCCTACCCGGGCAAGGCGAAGACCGAGATCCGCTTCCGGCGCGACGGCAACCTGCAGCCTTATATCGAGGTTCCTGCCAGCTACCGAGCAGCGCTTGCGGCGCGCCTCAAGATCATGTGCGACCTGGACATCTCGGAGAAGAGAAAGCCCCAGGACGGCAAGATCAAGTTCAAGAAGTTCGGCCCCCTCGACATCGAGCTGCGCGTCGCGACCATCCCGACCGCGGGTGGCGTGGAGGACGTCGTCATGCGGATTCTTGCCGCGGGCGAGCCGATCCCGCTCGAGAAGATGGGCTTCTCGGCCTACAACCTCGAGGAGCTGACCAAGGCGGTTTCCAAGCCTTACGGCCTGTTCTTCGTGTGCGGCCCGACCGGATCGGGCAAGACCACCACGCTGCATTCGGTGCTAAAGCACCTGAACACGCCTGACACCAAGATCTGGACCGCCGAGGACCCGGTCGAGATCACACAGAAGGGCCTGCGCCAGGTGCAGGTGAACAAGAAGGCCGGGCTGGATTTTGCGGCGGTCATGAAGGCGTTCCTGCGCGCGGATCCGGACATCATCATGGTCGGGGAGATGCGCGACAAGGAGACGACCGGCACAGGCATCGAGGCTTCACTTACAGGCCACCTGGTCTTTGCGACGCTGCACACCAACTCGGCGCCGGAATCGATCATCCGGCTGCTCGACATGGGGATGGACCCGTTCAACTTCTCGGACGCCCTGCTCGGCATCCTCGCGCAGCGCCTTGCGCGTCGCATGTGCAGCTGCAAGCAGCCCTACAACCCGGAAGGCCCGGAGATCAAGGCGTTCCTCCAGGAGTATTGCGAGGAGCTGCAGAACACGTCGACATTCAAGAAGGACCCCAAATCGGCGATGGAGGGCGTGTATCGCGACTGGGTGAAGGCCTACGGTAACGAGAAGGGACAGCTGACCTTTTACAAGGCCGTTGGCTGCGACAAATGCAACGGCAGCGGCTACAAAGGCCGCTGCGGCCTGCACGAGCTTTTGATCGCGACCGACCCCCTGAAGAAGCTGATTGCCGAGAAGGCGCGGGTGGCCGAGATGCTGGCGGTGGCGCTCGAGAGCGGCATGCGCACACTGAAGCAGGACGGCATGGAAAAGTGCCTGTCGGGGGTCACTAGCATCAAGGAAGTCCGTTCGGTCTGCATCAAGTGACCGAGGGGCCGCGGCGCCCATGAGCAGCTCGTCCGCTGAATCCACGCAGGGCCTGAGGCTGCTCGCCGCCGCGGAGGCGGGCGAGGATCTCGGCCAGCGGCTGGAGCAGCTGAACGCGATTGGCGCCTCGCTGTCTGCCGAGCGCGACATCAATCGCCTCCTGGAGAGCATTCTCGTCGCGGCCAAGACGATCACGCGCGCCGACGGCGGTACGCTTTACCGGATCGCCGAGGACCGGACGCTGCGCTTCGAGATCGTGCGCACGACCTCGCTGCATTACTACCTCGGCGGCACTACCGGAACCCCGGTCCCTTTCTATCCAATCCATCTGGAAGGCAAGGACGGCAAACCTAACCACAACATGGTGGCCGCCTATGCGGCGCTGACGGGCAAGACGGTCAACATCCCCGATGCCTATGTTGCCGAAGGTTTCGATTTCTCCGGCACGCGCAATTTTGACAAGAAGACGGGCTATCGCTCGAAGTCGTTTCTCACGGTTCCGATGAAGAACCACGAGAACGAGATCATCGGCGTTCTGCAGCTCATCAACGCGCAGGGGCCCGGCGGCGAGATCATGGCGTTCTCGGCCTCGGACCAGCGGCTCGCCGAGTCCCTCGCGTCGCAGGCGGCGATCGCGCTCACCAACCGGATGCTGATCAACCAGCTGGAGGAGCTGTTCGAGTCGTTCATCAACCTGATGAACACGGCGATCGACGAGAAATCCCCGTACACGGGCGGGCATTGCCAGCGCGTGCCACAGCTCACGATGATGCTAGCCGAGGCGGTGAACGAAACCCAGGAGGGCCCCCTGTCGGCGTTCACCATGAGCGACAAGGACCGCTACGAGCTGAAGATCGCGGGCCTGCTTCACGATTGCGGCAAGGTCACGACTCCAGTTCACGTGGTCGACAAGGCGACGAAGCTCGAGTCCATCTTCGACCGGATCCACCTCGTCGATACGCGTTTCGAGGTGCTCAAGCGCGATGCAGAAATCGACCTGCTGAAGGAGAAGGCTTTGCTGGTCGCGCACGGCGCGAAGCGATCCGAACAGGACGCCGCCGACGCGAGGCACCGCGAGCGCATCCGCAGGCTCGACGAGGACCGGGCGTTCCTGCGCGCCTGCAACATCGGCGGCGAGGCGATGCGGGAGGCGGACATCGAGCGCGTCAACGCGATCGCGCGCTACACCTGGACGGATATCTCGGGACACGAGGCGCGCTTCCTCAGCGAGGACGAGCTGAAGAACCTGACCATTCGCGCAGGGACCCTGACACCGGAAGAGCGGCAGGTGATCAACCACCACATCGTGGCGACCATCAAGATGCTGGAAGCCCTGCCGTGGCCGCGCCACTTGAAGAACGTACCCGAGTACGCCGGCGGCCACCACGAGCGCATGGACGGCAAGGGATATCCAAAGGGACTGACGCGCGGGCAGATGTCGGTTCAGGCGCGCGTAATGGGTATTGCCGATATCTTCGAGGCGTTGACGGCCAAGGATCGCCCCTACAAGAAAGGCAAGACGCTGTCGGAGTCGCTGGAGATCCTCGGCAAGTTCAGGCAGAACGGGCACATCGATCCGGACCTGTTCGACGTGTTCGTGCGCAAGAAGGTGTACCGCCGGTATGCGGAGCTGTTCCTCGACAAGGAACAGATCGACGAAGTGGACGAGTCGAAGATTCCCGGGTTCGGGACCTGAGATCCGGCGACACGCACCCTCAGCCCTCAGTGACAGTGCCGGACGGGCAATCCGCGGAAGGCGCCAGGGCGTGGGCGCTCGCACTGGGACACTACCAGGCCGGTCGTAGGGACGAGGCCGAGCGTGCGTGCCGCGCGCTTCTCTTGGCCAGTCCCGGGTATGCCGATGCGCTGCACCTGCTGGGCGCCATTGCGCACCAGCGAGGCGACCACGATCAGGCAGTCGAGCTGGCCGAGGAGGCGGTAAGGATCGAACCGGCGAGGCCGGATTTCCTGAATACGCTGGGAGTCATTCACCAGGTGCTGGGAGAAATCGCCGACGCCGACAAATGCTTTCGAAGCGCCCTTGCGCTGAAGCCGGACTATGCAGCGGCGCACAACAATCTTGGCATAGCGCTGCGCAATGCGAAGCGTCCCGCGGACGCGGAGCAGAGCTTTCGGGAGGCAGTGCGCCTGCAGCCGGAGTTCGCCGAAGCGCATAACAATCTGGGCAACGTGCAGAGCGAGCTCGGCAGGCAGGCCGAGGCAGAGCGCAGCTTTCGCAACGCGATTCGCTGCGCGCCCGATTTCGCGGAGGCCCACGGCAACCTCGGGATTGTGCTGCGGGGCCTGGGCCGGCTCACCGAGGCCGAGCGAAGCGCGCGAAAGGCCATCGCACTTAGGCCGGAATACGCCGAGGCACACAACGACCTGGGGGTAGTCCTCTTCAAGCTCGGCCGGCAGCGTGAGGCCGAGGACTGCTATCGCGAGGCTCTCGCACTGGATCCGGGATTGAGCGTCGCGCAGGGAAACCTCGCTTACCTTTTGAATTGCCTGGCGGGAAGCTCGGCAACCGAGATCCTCGCCGCCCACCGGGAATACGCGGGCCGGTTCTGCCCGCCGCCGGATGCGCAACTCCACGAAAACTCGCCCGAGCCGGAGCGGCGGCTGCGCATCGGCTACGTATCGGCGGACCTGCGCCGCCACTCGGTCGCGTACTTCATCGAGCCGGTGCTGGCCCGGCACGATCGCGGGCGGGTGGAGATATTCGGCTACTCGAGTTCCTCGCTTGCTGACGCCGTGACCGACCGCCTCAAGGCCTCGGTCGACCAGTGGCGCGACGTGTTCGACCTGGACGATGCATCGCTGACGAGGCGGGTACGCGAGGATCGCATCGACATCCTTGTGGACCTGGGGGGATTCAGCGCGAACAACCGGCTAAGCGTGTTTGCCCGCAAGCCCGCGCCCGTGATGGCGACCTGGCTTGGGTATCCAACCACCACTGGCTTGGCGCAGATGGACTACCGCATCAGCGACTGGTCAGTGGATCCGGAGGGATTCGAAAGTCTGAGCGCGGAGCGGGTGGTGCGGCTGGCGAACAGCTATTTCTGCTACGGTGGGCCGGGCACGGAGCTGGATGCGGGAGCGTTACCCGCGTCCAGGGAAGGGCGCGTCACGTTTGGGTCGTTCAACAGCCTTGCCAAGATCGGGGACGAGACCGTGCGCTTATGGGCACGAGTGCTTCAGGCGGTGCCGGGCTCCCACTTGGTCATCAAGTCGGCGCCTCTCGCCGAGAAGGCGATTGCCGACGACGTTCGCCGACGGTTCGCGGATCTGGGGTTGGCGCCTGAGCGGCTATCGCTCTCAGGGTGGAAGGAGAGCCTCGAAGATCACCTGCAGTCCTACCGCGATGTGGACATAGGGCTGGACAGTTATCCCTACAACGGCGCGACGACGACCTGCGAGGCGCTCTGGATGGGCGTGCCGGTTGTGAGCCTCGCCGGGGAAACGCATGCCTCGCGCATGGGCCGCAGCATCCTCCATGCGGCGGGGCTGGATGAGCTAGTCGCCCAAACGCAGGATCGATATGCCGAAATCGCCATCGGCCTGGCCCGCGACCCCGGGCGCCTGGAAAAGATGCGCTCCGGATTGCGCGAGCGGATGCGTCAATCCCCGCTCATGGATGCGGCGGCATTCACGCGCGACCTCGAATCCGCGTATCGCGCCATGTGGCGATCGTGGTGCGCCGCACAGGAAAAAAAATCCTTTTTTGACCGAATCCTGGGCGGATTCCGGAAGCGCCCATCGTCGGGCTGAGGGTCCTGCCTCCGCCTAGCGGTTGCCGCCCACGTTTCTGAGGAACGCGACATTGTTGTCGCGGGATTGCACGCCGTCGAGTACGTTCCCTTTCGGGGTGGAGTATTCGAGGAAAAGGTTGTCGTCCGTCGAAACCCAGCGCGTTGCCGGCGCGGAAAAGGCGTTGAGCAGGCGCTCGGTGCCGGCGGGGGAAAGCAGGGTGGCCGAGGCGAGCTCATCATAGGACGCGCCGAGCTCGCGCAGCAGCGGCGCGAATGTGGCCGTCGCCTGCAGCTTCTGAAAATTCTCCCGCGCCGACTGGCGACGCGGGTCATTGCTCGCCACGATAATCCCCTGGCCACCAAGGTAATACAGCCACACGTGGCTGAACTCAGCGCGCACCGAGCCCAGGATGTAGAGAAGGTCCAGCGGCGCGATGTGGTGCAGTTGTATCCACTGCTGCAGCACGCCGTCCGGCCGCAGCCTGCGCTTGACCAGCTGGTAGAACTCCCGGTTGTAGAGCGATGCAGCGCCGGCAAACCAGATTGAGGAAATTTCCATGCTCACGAGGTCGTAGGCACGCTCCTGCAGCAGCAAGAAATTTCTGCCGTCGGTGATATGGGTGTGCACGCCTGGGGCCTGGCTGACGCGCGCGTTGACACTCGCGAAATGCGTGTCGGCAAGGCGCACGATGTCCGCCGAGAGCTCGACGATGTCCAGGCTCTGGAAGCCCGCTTCATGCAGCGTGCGCGACGATACTCCGGTGCCGTAGCCGATCACCAGGGCACGGTCACGCGCCGGGGTGTGCAGCAGCGGCGCCACTGCGAAGCCGATCTGGGCGATCATTTCGCCGCCGGTGCTGCCCTGAAACTTGCCGTTGGTGAGCAGGGTCAGCGCACGCTGTCCATTGACCGGCTCGGTCTGGACGACGGTGGTGAGGCCGCCATCGGCGCTTTCGGCGTGGTCGATCACCCGGCCGTAGTTCTGCGGCGCGAAGTAGACGTTGGCGCCCGAGGCGAGCGCGCCATAGTCGAAGCTGGCCGGCTGGGTGGCCAGCAGGGCCACCACGAAGGCGGCCGGAGCCCATGCGCCGGCGCGAGTCCGCGGCAGTCGGTGGCGCAGTCCAGCCCCACCGAGGGCGAGGACAGCGGCCCCCAGGAGCAGGGAGAGCAGCGCCAAGCCCTGGATCGAGCGCAGCGCGCCGATAGTGGGGAGCAGCACGAAGCCCGCAAGCAGGACGCCTGCGATGTTTCCGGCGGTGTTGAGCGCCGCGGCGCGGCCCAGCGCGCGGATCGGATGCGCCGGATGCGCGCGGCCGACGGCCTCCATTGCCAGAGGGTAGAGCGCGCCGATGGCCAGGGCCGGGGGCAGCATCGCAACCATGCACACCAGGCCGCGGATCAACTCGCGTGTGCCGAAAGCCTCGACCACGGGGTAGAAGGCGAAGGACGCGAAATACGCGGGCAAAGAGCCCCAGAGGTACACCCCCAGCAGAACGGCCGCGGCCAGTGCGAACTCGATCCAGGCTAGGCAAAGCGCGAGCGGCGCCCGAGCGGCGAGCAGCCAGTGCGCGATCTGCGCGCCCCCAGCCAGGCCCAGCAGGAACGCGAACAACATGAGGGAGAAGGCGTACACGCTGTTGCCGGCGACCACCGAGAGCAGGTGGATGTAGTTCACCTCCAGCGCCAGGGTCACCACTCCGCCGAGCGCAAGCAGCACGAGGGCAAGCCAGCCCAGGCGGCGCGCCTGGGGATCGACCTGGGCGCCCGGGGCCGCGATGGCTGCGGCGGGCAACGTAGTGGGTGCTTCCGGACGCAGCTGCTCTACAAGGCGCAACGCAAGCGCAGCCACCACCAGATTCAGCAGCGCAGTGGCGAGCGTAGTCTTGTACACGCCTAGCGCCGGGATGATCAGGTAGCCAGCCAGCAGCGCGCCCAGAGCAGCCCCCACGGTGTTCGCCCCGTAGAGCAGCGCCACGGATGTGCCGAGCGAAGCGGCGCGGCTCTGGAAAAAGCGGGCGAGAATGGGCAGGGTCATGCCCATGAGCACCGTGGGCACGCTGAGTGCGCCGGCGCCGAGCAGCACGCGCAATACAGTCAGCTCCCCTGCCTCTGGAGGGGTGCCTGCGGCCAGCGCCACATACAGCTCCTGGATCGCCTGGAATATCCACGGCGTGGCCGCACAATACAGGCCGATTCCCAGCTCACAGTAGGCATAGAGCTTGAGCGCATCGGAGCGCTGCGCCGCCAGCCTCCCGCCCAGCCAGGCTCCCAGAGCCATTCCGCCCATATAGGTGGCGAGTACCGTGTAAGTCGCGATCGCAGTACTGCCGAAGCTAAGCGCCAGCGCCTTGGAGAAGAGCACCTGGTATACCAGGCCGGCAAAGCCCGAGAGCACGAACATCAGCCCTACCGCGCGCAGCTCGCGCTGCCGGCCGGCATCCTGCGCGCCGGTCGGCGCAGTCTCCACCGGGGCTTCGGGCACGGCCAGGGCGGTACGCGTGGCACGCGCCAGCGGCCGGTACAGCACTACGCAGGCGGCAATGGTGCCCAGCGTCGCCAGCCATGCAAGACCCGGCACCAGCAGGAACGCTTGCAACCCATAGCGTACCGCGACGATCCAGAACGCCACGAGCGCCGCGCCCCCGAGCACTGCGTTGCGCCGTTCCGGAGAAGCCCAAGGCAGCACGCGCGTACACAGCGCTTGCAACGCCACTGCCGCAGGTACCCCGGCGACCAGGTCGATCAGGTAATGCTCCCCGAGCCCGAGGGTGGCGAGTACTGTCAGCCCCAGCAGTAGCGCATAACCCGCGCGCGTCCAAGGTCCCAGATAGCCTGCATTCATCCACAGCAGCAGTGACCAGCCGAGGTGCATCGAGGGCATGCCATTGCGCGCGGTGAGTACCGGAACGATGCTCGGCGCCTGCGGCAGCTGCGCCGCAGCGGGAAGCGAGTGCGGAAAATCGATGCCGAATGCATAGAACGGGCCAGCGATCGGGCAGAGCTGGTACAGCGTAAGCACGATGAGCGCGCTCGTGACCAGCATCGTGTAAAGATTGACGGGAACTCGCGCGTTTGCGCGCATCTGCAATGCGAACAGGACGGGGAACGCGTACGGCAATGCGCGATAGGCGAAGCTGAGCGCCCCGGCGTCTCCAAGCAGGTGGCGCACCACTACCGCGACTGTTTCGCTCGGCTGGAAGCCGAAAGTGCCATCGATGATGTAGGCGATGAAATCGTAGGTCTGCGGGTGCAGCCGGCCGACCAGGAGCAGGTAGGCCTCGATCGACAGCACGTAGACCAGCAATATTGCAGAAGCCGCGAGTAAGGCCGATCCCTTGGCCCGCTGGCGTTCGTCGCCACGCAGCACCCACCACACAAACACAGCGAGGCATGTGATGCCGAATCCGCCACCGAGCGAATTCAGCCAATTGGTCAAGCCCCATTCCCGGCGATCGATACCCTGCAACAGAAGAAAATCCAGGATCGTGCCTACGGCCGCCACGAAGCCGGCCGCCCTCCAGCCCGGCCCCACGAATGCAAACATCAGTACAAAGTGAAGTGCAAGGGACCCGTAGTCGTGTGCCGCGACTCCCCCTGAGAACTGCGCGGCCACCTTCGCGTGCGGCGCCACCACCGCCCCGAGCATGCCGAGCAACTCCGCGCAGAGGAGCATCGCGACGGTGACCCAGAGGACAGTTCTTAGTTCTGCGGGCAGTTCAATGCGGTGACGCATCGCGAAGTCGGCTCAGGGCGCGCCTAGGAGGCGCGCAATTCAACATGCTGGGTGCGTCCGGAGCCCGGACGCGAGGCGCAGGAATCAAAAGGCCGTCGCAAATCGCGACGGCCTTTTGGGTAAAGCTGGTGCGGAACAGCTTAGCGGCAGGCGCTCGGCAGGTACTTCGTGGCGAGTGCGGTACCGCTCAGACCCTGCGTGCAGGTCCAGATCTTGCCGCCGTCGGAGGTCCACAGCGACACCGTGCCGCTCGTGATGGCCGTGTTGATCCCGCTGGCCAGCATCGTCGCGGTCAGGGTCAGTGTGCCCAAGGTTGTCGGCGAGCCAGTGATAGCGATTGCGCCGGTGTACTTGCCGGCCGTGCTGCCCATCACCTCGGACGCGGCGGAAGGCCACTGCGCCTTGTCGGCAAAGTACTCCGCCATCCCGGTCTTGCCCGAAGCAAGCAGGTTCACCGCCTCGGACACCTGCGCGCGCGCGATGTAGTCCTGGTACGCAGGAATCGCGACGGCAGCGAGAATACCGATGATCGCGACCACGATCATCAGTTCGATCAACGTAAAGCCTTTCTGGAGGGTCTTCATTCAAAACTCCCTATTCAAGTTAAAAAAAGTTGCGTTGGTAGCCACGCGGGCAGATTCGACCGCTAACCGGAGATACGCAATCATCATGCCATGCCACTGCCACTACTTGTCGCAATTTTACAGATAAAAATTTCATTAATTCAATTACTTGTACGCTCGAAAGGAGGAAATATTTCCTCTAGACCGACAATTTGCCGCCCCTGAGCCTCGCGGACGACCCAAATCCGTCAGGTGGCGCCCGAAATGGTCAGGTAAATCCTGGCTAACGGCAGGCGCTGGGAAGGTATTTGGTCGCCATCGCCGTGCCGCTCAGGCCCTGCGTGCAGGTCCAGATCTTGCCGCCGTCGGAAGTCCACAACGACACCGTGCCGCTGGTAATCGCCACGTTGACTCCCGAAGATTGCATCGTGGCGGTCAAGGTCAGCGTGCCAAAAGTAGTGGGACTGCCGGTAATGGTTACAGACGCAGTGTATTTGCCGGCCGTACTTCCCATGACCGTAGCCGTATCCGGCGGCCAATAGCCGTGGTCCGTGAAGTGCTCGGCCATGGCCGCCTTGCCAGAGCTCAGCAGGCTGATTGCCTCGGATACCTGGGCACGCGCGATGTAGTCCTGGTACGCGGGGATCGCAACAGCCGCGAGAATGCCGATGATCGCGACGACGATCATCAGTTCGATCAGGGTAAAGCCCTTCTGCAGTCTCTTCATTCGCTTGCGCCTCCGCTAGGTCCGGGCGACAGGCCCAGAAGCCATCGGCTACGCAAAACGCAATGATCGTGCCACCCTTGGCGGACGCGGCGCGCAGTGGTCCCTTGTAGAATAAAAATTCTATTAATCAATAGGTTGGGGATTCCGCGGCGCATCGTGTCCGCCGACTAAAAGCGCGGTCGAGAATGCGGTTGATGCGGCAGTGACAGTTCTGGTTCCTGCCTGACAAAACGCGTCAGCCAGGCCCACTCAAGCGCGGCGCGCGCTCAGCGCGATAGGCGCATGAGCATGCTGCGGGTGAACTCGTCGATGAATTCATCGCGGTAGCCGAGCGCTTTCAATTCCCATTTGAACGTCGTGCCGAGTTTTGCCTTGCCGTACACGCCCAGTTTCTTTTCCTTCTGAAACGCGGCCGCCCGCTCGCAGGCGACGTCAATCGCGCGCGCCACCTTTCTTGCGGAGTTCCGCTCGCCCTTCGTGTCCGCCAGCGGGCAGTCTTTGGCGAAATTGCGCGCCAGCTCGGTGGCAAATTGCTCAATGTCTCGGCTGCGCTTGAACAGCATGCGTCGCTCCTTGGTCCCAGCGGTATGCTATCAGCATGAAAGGCGCGGCTGGAAGCTGGCTGTCACGTCTGCTCGGTCGCCGCGATACGTTTGCAGCAGGCGCGGCCCGGCAGGCGCAGCTCGACGCGTGGATGCGCGAGGGCTACGCGCACCACGAGGGCGGAAGGCTGCAGGAGGCCGCGCGCCTGTACAAGAAGATCCTCGAGGCTGATTCTCGATACGCGGATGCGTCGTATTTTCTCGGCGTGATTGCCGAAATGGAGGGCAGGTCCGACGAGGCCCTCGCACGTTACCGCGATGCGGTCGACGCGAAGCCGAACGAGCCCGCTTTTCTGCTTGCGCTTGGTAAGCGCTACTTCCATGCGCGTCGATTCGAGGACGCAGTGCAGACGCTTGGCCACACCCTCGCGCTGCAGCCTGGCGATGTGGACGGTGGCGTCGCCTACGGCATGTCGCTGATGGAGCTGTGGCGCTGGGAGGAAGCGCTCGCAGTTCTCGAGCCTCTGGCCCAGGCCCATCCTCAGAGCTTCGAGCCCTGTGCCAACCTTGCGAGCCTTTACCGCCAGCTGCGGCGCGTAGAAGATTCCGTCCGCCAATACCGGAAGGCGATCGCGCTCCTTCCGGATCACCTGGGCGCGCAGAACAGCCTGCTATTCACGCTCAACTACAGCGACAGCGTCGATGCCGCAACTGTCGCCGACGAGCATCGAGCTTTCGGTCTGCGCCATGTGCGTCCCGGTCCGCTACCTCCGCTGGATACTCGCTGGCCGCGGCGGCTGCGGGTCGGGTACCTGTCGCCTGATTTCCGCAGGCACGTGGTGATGACATTCATCGGGCCAATTCTCGAGCGGCACGATCGCGGAAAGTTCGAGGTGTTCTGCTTTCATACGAATCCAGCGAAAGACGAGGTGACCGAACGCGTGAGCGGCCTCGTCGAGCACTGGTCGGATTGCGGCGGCCTATCGGACGCGGCGCTTGCCGATCGCATCCGCGCCCACAGGATCGACATCCTGGTGGATCTCGCGGGCCATACTTCCGGGCACCGCATCGGGGTCCTGGCGGTAAAGCCAGCGCCGATCCAGATCACATACCTTGGCTACCCCCACACCACGGGGCTGTCGACCGTGGATTACCGAGTTACGGACGCCCTGGCCGACCCGCCGGGCCGCGCTGACGAGCTGCATGTCGAGCGCCTGATCCGCCTGCCGCGGCCTTTTATCTGCTACCGGCCGGAGCCGAAGGCGCCGGAGCCCGGGCCGTCGCCGGCGCTGCGGAGCGGCTACGTCACCTTCGGCTGCTTCAACAACACCATCAAGCTTTCGGATAGTTTTCTCGATGCTGCGGCCAGGGTTCTGAATGCGGTACCCGGATCGCGCCTCGTGCTCAAGGGAGACGCGCTGAACCTGCCTTTGGTGGGGGATCGGGTCCGCCAGCGTTTCCAGATCGCCGGCGTGGCGCCTGACCGGCTCGAGCTGCGCGGCTGGACGGCCGCGGTGGAGAACCATCTGGGCGCCTACGGGGAGATTGACATCGCACTGGACAGCTTCCCCTACAACGGCACGACCACGACTTGCGAGGCGCTTTGGATGGGCGTGCCGGTGGTTGCGCTGCGCGGGGACTCCCATGCCGGGCGCGTCGGCGCCTGCCTGCTCGGCTGGCTTGGCCTGAACGAGCTGATCGCCGGCGACGCTGCCGAGTTTGTGCGCATCTGTGCTCGCCTAGCGGGCGACCTCCAGGGAACCGCGGCGCTGCGTGCAGGGTTGCGCGAGCGCATGCGCGCTTCGCCCCTGGTGGATGAGGCGGGCCTTACGCTCGAACTGGAGCGGACCTATCAGTCGGTCTGGATCGAGCGCATGCGCCAGGAGCCGGATGCACGGCAGTGACGTCGCGCGCCTGGAGCGTGCCGCGGCAATGGATCCCGCGAACGCCGACAGCTGGTTCCGGCTCGGGCTGGCCCAGCTGGATGCCGGAATGCTCGACGCAGCGGAGGCTTCATTTCGGCGCGTGCTCCGCGTCGATGCGCGGCACGCGAAGGCGGGCGTCAATCTGGGGATGGTGCTGCAATTCACCGGCAGGGCCGACGCAGCGGAATCCTGCTATCGCGCCGCGCTTGCGGCTGCGCCGGATCTCGCCCAGGGCTGGTTCAATCTAGGCACCAATCTGATCGCGCGCGGCCGCGCCCGCGGCGCGGCCGACGCGTTGCAGCGGGCCACGGTGCTTGAACACGGTCGTGGAGCTTGGCATGCCGCGCTTGCGGCCGCGCTAGCCTTGGCGCAGCGAGTGCCGCAGGCGTTGGAAGCGGCTCGCACAGCAATCCTGCTCGAACCGCGGCTTGCGCTCGCGCACGAGCAGCTCGCGGGGTCGTTGCTGCGGGTGGGGGAGCCCGCAGCTGCGCTCGCCGCCTGCCGCGCTGCGAACGATCTCGGCGTCGATACGCAATCCCTGCAGAGCTGCGCGCTCGATGCGCTGGGATTTCTTCCCGATTCCGCGCCGGAACGTATCTTGGAAGCGCACCGGGCCTGGGGCGCCCGCGTTGGCGGCCTCGCCGCGACAGGGACGCTCGATGGCAGGTTCGATCCCGAGCGAGCGCTGAATATCGGCTTTCTGTCGCCGGATTTCAGGGACGAGGAGGTCGCATGCGGCCTGCAGCCTGTCCTTGCCTGGCATGATCGCGCGGCGTACGCGCTGTTCTGCTATTCGGACGCAGAGGCCGAGGATGTCGTCAGCTGGCGCCTGCGCGCAAAGGAGGTGTACTGGGTCAATACTTCCGCGCTCGACGATGATGCGCTGGCGGCCCGGATTCGGGCGGACCGCATCGACATCCTGGTCGACCTTGGCGGGCATCGCTCCGGTGGCAGGCGTATGTCCCTGCTGGCACGCAGGCCCGCGCCCATTCAGGCGGCCTGGCTCGGCTATCCGGTCACGACCGGTTTGCCAGCCATTGACTATCGGATCGCGGGGCGGCGCAATGTACCGGCTGGCGCCGAAGCGTATTTCACCGAGCAGATCGTGCGGATGCCGGCCGGCGAACTCTGCTTCAAGCCCGACCGCTGGGCGGCAAGCGGATCGGCGCCGGTCAGGGATCCGCAGGCACCGATGGTCTTCGGCGCCCTGCACGAGACCAGCTCGTTGACCCCGGAAACGCTTTCGCTGTGGTTGCGCGTAATCAACCGCGTGCCAGGGGCGACTCTCCTGATCGCCGCGCCCGAAGGAGCGCTGGAGCATCTGGCGGCGAGGCTCTCCGCTACCGGTTTCGAGGCCGCACGCTTCGAACTGGTGGCGCGAGCTGAAAGGGACGCGAGCCTGTCCATGTACGAGCGGTTCGACGTAGGCCTGGATGCCTATCCGCGCGCCCGGGCCTCGAACGCACTGCAATCCCTGTGGATGGGCGTGCCGCTGGTGACCCTGCGGGGTACGACCGCCGCGGCAAACAGCCGCGCGAGCCTGCTGGAAGAGGCGGGCGCGGCCGAGCTGGTCGCGGCGAGCGCGGATGACTACGTGAAGATCGCTGCGGGCCTCGCTGGCGACCGCGCGCGGCTGGTGCGCTGGCGGCAGGAGTTGCGGGAGCGTCTCGAGCGATCGGCGCTGCTGGACGCGAAAGGCTTTACGCGTGCGCTCGAATCTGCCTTTCGGTCGATGTGGCGCCGCTACTGCGCCGGAGAGCGCCCGGCGCCCATTCGAATCGAAGCGCCGGCGCGATCCGCGCCGCCGGCTCTGACGGCGCGCCAAGGGGCAAGGGCCGGCGCGGCATGTCGCGCCGTGGTGGACGGGGTTTTCTTCCAGGACCACGAATCCGGAATCGCGCGTGTTTGGCGCTCGCTTCTGGCGGAGTGGGTGCGGAGTGGATTCGCCCGCCGCCTGGTCGTGCTCGACCGCGGCGGAAGCGCGCCGGAAATCGCGGGAGTGCGGCGGCGCCTCGTCGCCAGGCACTCATACGATCGCCTGGAGGAGGACCGCGCCATGGTGCAGGAAGCCTGCGACGCGGAGCAAGCGACAGTATTCATCTCCACGTACTATTCCCGTCCGCTATCGACGCCCAGCGTGATGCTGGCCTACGACATGATTCCCGAGGTGTTCGGCGTGGACCTGCGCGCTCCGGAGTGGCGCGAAAAAACGGACTGCATCCTCAACGCGAGCCGCTTCGTCGCCATCTCGGGCAGCACGGCTCGCGACCTCTCGGACCTGTATCCGGCGATCGATCCGGCGCGGATCACTGTCGCGCATTGCGGGGTGGATCCCGTTTTCCGGCCCTGCGGGGCCGCCGAGACCGAGGACTTCCGCCGACGGCATGCCATCAGGAATCCCTACTTTCTCCTTGTCGGCGGCAGGTGGGGATACAAGAACGCGCGCACGTTCTTCCGTGCTTTTTCCATGCTCCCGGACCGCGCGCGTCGGGCGGTCGTCTGGGTCGGCGGAGAGCAGGCGCTGGATGCCGAGGAACAGGCGCTTTGCGCGGGCAGTGAAGTCCACCTCCTGCGCCTTAGCGACGACGAACTGCGCCTCGCCTATGGTGGCGCTGTCGCGCTTGCGTTTCCGTCAGCCTACGAGGGGTTCGGCATGCCGGTCGTAGAGGCGATGGCCTGCGGCTGCCCGGTGGTAACGACCACAAGCGCTTCCTTGCCCGAGGTGTCTGGAGGGGCTGCACTCACGGTCGCGCCGACCGATGTGGAAGCGCTTGCCGAGGCGTTGACGAGTGTGGAGGGTCCCGCAGTACGAGAAGATCTGATCCGGCGCGGGCTTGCGCAGGCCGGGCGTTTCTCCTGGACGCGCATGGCCGAGGACGTGGCTTCGATTCTGTCCGAATTCCAATGAGCGGGCCGGGAGATCCAGCGCGAATGGCTGAGCGCATCGAGCTGAACGTCGCCGGCGGCGCCCGCATTTGCGTCCCGCTCACGCTCGATCAGGTCACGCCGTACGTCCTGCTCGAGCAGGAGGACTGGTTCGAGGACGAAATCCGCTTCGTGAGGCGGTGGATGCGCCCCGGCATGCGAGCCGTCGACGTAGGCGCAAGCTACGGCCTGTATACGATTGCCCTGGCGCGCTCGGCGGGTGCCGAGGGCCGCGTCTGGTCGTTCGAGCCGATATCCGTGGCAGCCGACTGCCTGCGGCGCAGCCTGGATCTCAATGGACTTGCATCGGTGGAAATGATCGATGCCGCAGTCAGCGACCGTGTCGGTGTCGTCAACTTCGCGCCGGGCGTCCAGACCGAGTTGAGCGCCATCGCCCGCCCCGGCGCCTCGGGAGATACTGTCGCGGTGAGCGCCGTCACTCTCGACCAGATGGCGGCTGAGCGCGGCTGGGGCGACATCGATTTCGTGAAGCTGGATGTCGAGGGACACGAAGTCGAGGCGGTCCGGGGGGGCATGGGGTTGTTCGCGTCCCGTTCACCGCTGGTGATGCTGGAGATCAGCGGGCAGCCGGAGCAGGCAGCACGCAATCCGCTTGCGGAACTGGGTTATCAGTTCTTTCGTCTCCTGCCGGGTTCGCTGACGCTGGCGCCTTTCGATCCGCTGAATTCCGACTCCCGCTACCTGCTCAATGTCTTTGCCTGCAAGCCGGACCGCGCACGCGCGCTCGCGCGCGCGGGGGTGCTCGCCCTGCCGGATGGAAAAGACAGCGCGGCGCCCATGAAGGGCGCTTGGGCCGACTATGCTCGCCGCGCGCCGTATTCCAGCGCCCTTGCTGCGCGCTGGCCGGCAAAGGCCGGCTTCTTCACCCGCTCGGACGCGGCGACCTATATGCAGGGCCTCGCCGCCTTCGCGGCTGCCCAGGACGCGAGTTGCGGTCCCGAGGCGCGTCTGGAACTTTTGTATCAGGCATATCGGTGCGTCTCGAAATCGCTCGATGCGCGGACGATGCCGGCCCGGCGCCTCTCGCTTGCGCGCCTCGCGTGGGAACTGGGCTGGAGAGGTGTCGCCGTGGACATCCTTCTCGCCTCGGCCCAGCGTGTCGCCGCGGACGCTCCGCAGACCCTTGCCGAACCATTTCTCTCGCCGTCGCCGCGCTACGAAAAGCTGGCGGCGGGCGCCAGCCCGGAGTCGTGGCTGACCTGTGCCGTGATCGAGCAATGTGAAAAACTTCGCGCATTCTCCTCGGTATATACCGGCACCGAGGCGCACCTCCTGCTGGAGCCGCTCAGACACCTGGCATTGCGCTCTCCCGAGATGGACCGTCGCTGGGAGCTGGTGCGCCTCAGGCACGGGCTGCGCGGCCCGTCCTGGCCAACCAACGGCCTGAGCACACGCTCGGAAGAAAATCTGAATCCGCAATTCTGGTCCGGGCCCGCGCGCGCGGCACTGGAAGCGCGCGTGCGGCAATGAAGGCGACAAGTCAGCCGGCGATTGCCAATGTCGTGATCGGGATCCTGACGATTGCTTTCGCCTGGGCATGCGCCGCATTCGTCTGGCAACCCACGCTTGCCACCTTTGCCGACGACAGCGTGAGCTATCTGGTGATGGCACAGGTGTTCTCGCCGTGGCAGGCGGCCTCGCCCGCGGTTGCCGCCGCTTTCTCCCGGGAGGCGTTCTACCCGCCGCTATTTCCGCTGCTGCTCGCCTTTACGGGAGCCGCGCACCATACGGCCTGGGCACATGTCCTGACCGCGCTGCTCGTCGCCGGTTGGATTCCGCTCGCGTATGCGCTGGCGCAGCGCTGGCTCGAGGGTCGGCGCGCGGCCGTGGCGGCGGCCCTCTGCGTCGCGCTTCTTCCCGCATTATGGATTCACGCGAGGGGGATTCTCAGCGAGCCCCTGTTTGGGCTGTTGCTGCTGGCGACGTTCCTCGCGCTCGACGACATCGAATGCCGGCCCAAGCATTTGTGGCTGGTCGCGTTGTTGATGGCTGCCATGGCGCTCACACGGACCGCGGCGCTGCCCATGATCGCGGTCTACGCGCTCTGGGCGGTCACGCGGCAGGGCCAGCCTGTCCTCTCCCGCGTGCGGCTCGCGATTCCGGCGCTCTGCGCGGTCGCCGCCTACGGCATCTGGGTGTTGCTGCGCCCAGCGGCGACTGCTGACAGCTACGCGCAAATCGTGCAGGAACATGGCGCGGCGTTCCTGGGTACCGGGAATCCGGCAGCCGCGGTCGGCGCAAGTCTGCTACGACAGGCGCACACGCTGGGCGAAGCCTGGGTGACGGCGCTGCTCCTGTTCTGGGTGGATGGCCAGCCGCTGCGCCCGCTGCTTGCCGGGGCGGTCGGCGTCCTCGGGCTTGCCGGGATGACGATGCGCCTCGTTGCCGGCAAGCCCGACGCGTGGATGACCGCGGGCTACCTGGCGACGCTCCTGCTCTGGCCTTTCTACGACCAGATGGGGCGATTCCTGTTTCCGGCGCTCCCGGCGCTGATCTTGCATGCGTTCTGGGCGCTGGCGCGCGGCCTGCGAGCGCTGGGCCGGCCGGCGGCGCTGGGACACGGACTGGTCGCGATCCTGCTGCTCAGCCTGACCGCGCCGGCATTGCCATTCCTTGCACAACGTGCCCGGATGCCCGATCCGCACGCTGCAATCATCGACTGGTACAGCACCCCGAACCTGTCCGAGGCGAAAGCGCGCGCGCAGCGGCACCTCGACCTCTTCGCGGACATGGAAGTCATCCGCAGGGTCACGCGGCCCGGGGATCGCGTGATGTGGGTTGCGCCGTCCTACATTGCCCTGCTCGCCGACCGTCAGGGCCTGGCAGCGCCCGATGCGGCGCTCGTGCCCGCCGCCTATCGCGAGGCGGTACGCAACTCCGGCGCCGACTACGTGTTCCTCAGCCTGTACCACCCGCGCGATACCGTGCGCACCCAGGCCTGGCAGGCCGGGGTCGCGGCGCTGGTCCCTGGCGCCAGCGCAGTCCACATCCGCGCGGCGGAGGGTGGGGCGGCAACCTCGATCCTGCTGAAGATGCGCGAGTGAGTCGCTTCGAAGGCGCCGCCGGCGAAGGCCTGCGTTACCTGGTCGCTTCGGCGATCGCGCTCGCGGTCGACTTCGGCCTCTATGTCGGGCTGATCCGCCTCGCCGGCGTCGACTACCTCGTCGCGGCGCCGATCGGCTTCGCCTGCGGGCTGGCGACGGTGTACCTGCTCAGCGTGCGCTGGGTGTTCCGCTACCGGAGGGTCGCCGACCGCCGCGCCGAGTTCGCAGTCTTCGCCGCCATCGGCCTGGCCGGGATGGCGCTCAACCAGGGGGTCATATACGCGGCCGTGGCGCTGCTGCCCGGCTCCTACGAAGTCGCCAAGCTCATTTCGGCCGGCACCGTTTTCTGCTTCAATTTCGCCCTTCGCAAGCTTCTGCTCTTCACCAGGAACACCTAGGGGAACCCGGCGATCGAAACCATCCGGTCTCGTGTGGTCGTCATCGGCGCCGGCCCGGCGGGGCTGACCGCCGCCTGGGAGCTCGCCGAGGCCGGCGTGCGGGACGTCGTCGTTCTCGAGGCGACGCGAAATGTAGGCGGGCTGTCGCAGTCGGTCGAATACAAGGGCAACCGCATCGACATCGGCGGGCACCGGTTCTTTTCCAAGTCGGACTGGGTGATGGACTGGTGGACGCGAATGCTCCCGCTTGCGGCGGGCCCGCAGGCGGTGCCGGGCGGCGGGGACCTCGTGCTTTCCTATCAGGGCGGACGGCGGGAACTGCGCGGAGGACCGGCAGCGGCCGAGTCGGAGGCGCGCGTGATGCTGGTGCGCCAGCGGCTGTCGCGTATCTATTTCGACGGCAAGTTCTTCGATTACCCGCTGAAGGCGAATTTTGCGACCGCGCGAAAGCTGGGTTTGTGGCGCTGCGCCCGATTCGGCGCGAGCTACGCCTGGTCGATGCTGTTTCCGCGCAGGCCCGAGCGCAGCCTCGAGGACTTCTTCATCAATCGCTTCGGCCGCCTGCTCTACCTGCAGTTCTTCAAGGATTACACCGAGAAGGTCTGGGGCACGCCCTGCGACAAGATCAGCGCGCAATGGGGCGCGCAGCGCGTCAAGAGCCTGTCGATCGCCAAGGCGCTGCTGCACGCGGTTCTCAAGCCGTTCCGGCGCGGCGGCGGGCTCGGCGCCGCGCAGCAGACCTCCCTGATCGAGCGCTTTCTTTACCCGAAGACGGGCCCCGGGCTGATGTGGGAAACGACGGCAGAGCGCCTGCGCGAGCGGGGCGTGCGCCTGCAGTTCGAGGCGCCCGTCATCGACATCGAGCAGTCCGCGGGCCGGATCTGCGCGGTGAATGCGCGCAGGACCGACGGCGGGACGCAGAGGTACGAGGCAGATGCGTTCATCTCCACGATGCCCGTGCGCGACCTCGTTCTCGGGCTCGCGCCCGAGGCGCCCGCCGACGCGCGGGAGATCGCTGCCGGGCTGGAGTACCGAGATTTCATCACCGTCGGCCTGCTCTATCGCCGGCTGATGCGCAACGCCGGGGGCAGCGGGCCGCTGAACATGGTCCCCGACAACTGGATCTACGTGCAGGAAGCCGGCGTCAAAGTGGGCCGGCTGCAGATCTTCAACAACTGGAGCCCCTATCTCGTTCACGATCCGGGAACGGTGTGGATCGGCATGGAGTACTTCTGCCGCGAGGGCGATGCGCTCTGGACGATGACGGACGAGGCGCTGCGCGAGCTGGGCGTCGCCGAGATGCGGCGCCTGAACCTTGCGGACGGTGCCGATTTCCTCGACGGCATCGTGATCCGGATGCCGAAGGCCTATCCCGGCTACTATGGCAGCTACGCGCGCTTCGACGAGCTGCGCGCCTACCTTGACGGCATCCCGAACCTGTTTCTCGCCGGGCGCAACGGCATGCATCGGTACAACAACCAGGACCACTCGATGCTGACGGCGAAGAAGGCGGTGGAAGCGATCCTCGCGGGCAGCTCCGACAAGTCGGAAATCTGGGGCATCAACATCGACGATGAGTACCACGAAGAGTCCGGCTGAAGCGGGCATCGAGGTATCCGCGGTCATTCCCTGCCTCAACGAGGCGCGCACGATCGGCATCTGCGTGCAGAAGGCGCGGCGGAGCTTTGCCGAAATGAGGATCGCTGGCGAAGTTGTGGTGGTCGACAACGGCTCGACCGACGGCACGGCCGACGTGGCGCGGGAAGCCGGCGCCCGGGTGGTCCACGAATCCGTCAAAGGCTACGGCGTGGCCCTGCACGCGGGCATCGAGGCCTCGCAGGGGCGCATCATCGTGATGGGCGACGGGGACGATTCCTACGACTGGGGCGCGATCGCGCCTTTCGTCGCCAAAGTGCGCGAAGGCTACGACCTGGTGGCGGGCAACCGCTTCGCCGGCGGCATCGAGCCGGGCGCGATGCCCCTGCTGCACCGGTATCTGGGCACTCCGCTGCTGTCGGCGCTGATCCGCCTCGCGTTCGGCGTCCGGCTGGGGGACGTGCAGTGCGGCATGCGGGCATTCACGCGCGATGCCTACGCGCGCATGCGCACGGCGGCGCCGGGAATGGAGTTCGTCGCCGAGATGGTGATCGCGGCGGCCCATCAGGGCCTGCGCATCGCCGAAGTGCCAACGCGCCTCTATCCGGACAAGCGTGGCCGCGCGCCACACCTGCGGACTTTCCGCGACGGCTGGCGGAACCTGCGGCTGATCCTCACGCACGCTCCCGACTACCTCTACCTGGTGCCCGGGACCCTGCTGCTCGCTACGGGATTGCTGATCCAGGGCCTCCTTGTGCAGGGCCCGGCCAACCTGTGGGGCCGGTACTTCGGCATTCACTATCTCGCGCTGGGCGCCATGCTCTCCCTGGTCGGCTTCAACGTGCTGAACCTCGGCGTGCTTGCCAAGGCGGTCATGGCGCAGCGCTTTCCGGCGCTGAGGAGCCGCGTGCTCGATCTGCTGACGGGCCGTTACACCCTGGAAATCGGCCTGATCGCCGGCGCGGTGCTGATGCTCCTCGGCCTCGTCGTGGACGCCGCGATCCTTGCCGAGCGCATCGCCCATCCCGGCCAGGCAATGCAGGACACGGTGCACCTCGCGTTCGTCGCGACAACCATCGTGGTGCTCGGGCTCAACCTCATGTTCAGCGCTTTCCTGCTGGCGATGATGCTGGCGCGGGGGCGCGACCGGCGCTGACCGCTAGCGGGAGGGAATCCCCCAGGCCCAGCCGTATCGGTCCGCGGCAAGCAGGCGGTATTGCGGGAACCGCGCGGCCATCATCGCGGCATCGCGTTCTGCGCCGCGCGAGAACAGCACCTTCACGTCGTCGCGGAAAAACGGGTCGCTGCGCACGAGATCCCAGCCGTAATAGCTGTTGCGGCCGTCGAGGATCAGGACCTTTGCTTCGCCGCCCGCCGCGGCAGGAAGCTGGGAGAGGTGCCGGGAGACGAACTGTTCCACCTGCAGCGCGCGCAGGCAGGTAAGCAGCGCCAGGCTGAGGAGGGCGCAGCCGGCAAGGTATCCGGCCAGAGGCGCATTGGGCACGCGCAGAACGCGGACCGCCAGCAGCGGCAGCACCAGCCAGGCCGAATGAAAATAGCGCGCGCCCCAGCCGTGGCCCTGGTCGAAGGGCACGAGGAAGTAGCCGAAATACGTGAGGAGTCCCGAACCTGCAATCGCCCACCACAGGCCCGGCTCTCGCCTCAGCTGCCAGCCGCTCACCAGTGCGAGCGCCATCATTCCCGGCGCCGACCAGAGCCACAGCTTGGCAAGGTCCAGAGGCCGCGAGGCAAGGCCCAGGCTCGACACAGTGGTGCCGATCGAGGCAGCGCGCTCGTAGAGGAGGTTCGCGCCGGCGGCAGCAATGCCGCTTGCCGCGGCCTGGGTGTGCCCGCTCAGGAAAAGCGACCAGCCAAATCCGAGCAGCAGGCAGCCCGGCAGGTAGCCGGCGGCCAGGGCGCCCAGAAGCCGGAAGCGGTCGGGCCGGGATGCGAGCCAGGCAAGCCACGGCAGGGCGAAGAAAATGTGCGGCACCGGATTGTGCAGCGTCAGGGCGAGCGATCCGACCGCCCCGGCGAGAAGAGCGCGCCGCGCCGTGGGCTCCAGGAGGAGCAGCAGGTACAGCCCGTTGGCGAGCAGGTGCGCGGGCATGCTGTAGACCGAGCGCCCGTTGATCGTCACCGCCGGCGAGGCGATGGTGAGCAGCACCGCGAGGCCCGCTGCCTCCTGGCTGCCGAACAGCCGCAGGCCGAGGCGATGCACGACCAGAACGGTACCCCCGCAAAGCAGCGGATTCAGGAGCCAGGGCGCGCCGGCCAGGGTGAAGGGCGTGAGCAGGAGCGAATAGCCGGGCCAGTAGACGGACAGCACCTCGCCCGTTGCGACCGAAAACGCGAGGAACCGGCCCTGGAAGAAATGCGGAATGATCCAGTCGACGAGCTCGGCGGGGTACCTGCCCGTGAGCTGTCCCGCGGCAAATATCCGGCTCTGGAAGACCAGCGCGTATTCGTCCATCGACAGCGGGTGCGCGTGGTAGACGTAGCGGCTGCCCACGGCGAGCGCGAGCGCCGTGGCGATCGCCACGACGCCCGCTTGCTGACCGCAGAGCTCTGCCAGGCGTAGCCCCAGCTCCCGCACCGGCGCAAGGAGAGCGAGGACGGCGACGAGTGCGTAGGGCGCGACGGCGTAATAGTCCTGGAACAGCAGCAGGTGGCTGTAGATCGAAACGCCCGCGTAGGGGTTGGCCAGCCCAGCCCTGCGATAGGCGAGTGCCGCGCCGATGGCGATCGTGACAGCGAGGCAGGCCCACGCCAGCCTGCGCACTTCGATCGAAAGCGGGGGCGCAGTCATCGCGCAGCGCACTCGCGCATGATCTCCGCGTGGCGTCGCGCGGATTCGTCCCAGGACCAATAATCGCGGGCGAACCCCGCGAGCCGGGCGCGCTGCGCGGGGTCACAGCCATCGTGCAGAAGCGCGCGGATGCGGCGCTCCCAGCGCTCTGCGGCGTCCGCGCCACGCACGGATTCGGCCTGGAGCAGGTCGGCCGCGGGCGGGCAGGCCTCCGCGACCGCCGTATCCACCACCGCCTGGGTGCCGCAGGCCATTGCCTCCTGCACCACCAGCGGAAAGCCCTCGCCTACGCTGGGTAGCACCAGCAGGTCCGCCGCCTGGTAGAGCGGCGCGATTCCGGCGGCGTCCAGGCCGCGCAGGACGCGCACATTGGGTGCGCCCCAGCGTTCCGGGTCGAGCGGGCCGTGCCCGGCGAACAGCCAGGCGGCCTCGGGCAATGCCGCGACCAGCCGCTCGAGCAGCCACAGGCCCTTCTTCTCCACGAACCGGCCGACGAAGAGGAGCAGGGGCTGCCCTTCGCGCACTCCCAGGCGCTCGCGAAGGGCGACGCGCTCCGCGTCCTTGGCCGGTGCGAACAGCGCGCCGTCCACGCCGTTGGCCACGACCAGCGGCGCATCGCGGAAACTAACCCGGCGAGCGAAGTATGCGCGTGTGGTTTCCGCGATGAACAGGACGCGGCATGCGCCGCCAAGCACGAAACGGCCGACCAGCCAGTTCGCGAGCGCAAGCATCAGCCGTAGGGCGGGATTGCGGTACGGCACCATGCCGATGTGCTGCGTGACCACCACCGGGCGGCCGGCACGCGTGGCGGCCGCATACGCGACGATGTTGCCGAGGTACAGGCAGTCGTGCAGGTGCACGAGATCCGCCTCCCGCACCGAGCGCGCCAACCGGGCTAGCGAATCCCAGGACCACAGGGGGTAGGGCAGGCCGAGCCAGCGCTCCAGCCCGTTGAAGGCCCGGGCCGGCTCGCAGCGCAGCCGCGCGTCGCCTTCCACAGGCGCCGCATCGCAGTCGCTCGCGTGCCAGACGATTTCCATGCCATGGTCCGCGGCGAGGCGGCTCGCGATCTCGCCGGCCACGATCTCGACGCCGCTACGATGCGCGGGATAGTAGTGCGTGACGAGGACTACCCGCATCAAAGCGGCTCGGCATGCTCGACGATCGCGTGCTGCATGCGGAGCACCGCGAGCGCATCTTCCGCGCCGATCCCCGCGGGCACGCTCGATTCGCGAGCCGCGGCGGCAAACCGGCGGAACACTTCGTCGTTGCCGTAGAGCAGGCTGCCCGCGAGGTGGCGCGGGCCGCTCAGCAGGTGCTGCGACCAGTGCGACCAGGTGGCCGCGAGAGAAGTGCGCAGCACCGGCCAGGCCGTATGCGCGCCGTCGTTCGGCAGCCACGCGTAGATGTCTCGGAACACGTCCAGGTCGCCCAGGCCGCGCTCGCCCGCGAGCGAGACGTGCCATTCGCTCAGCGGCGCCTCGAACCCCATGTCGAGCTTGACCGGAATCTCGTCCGGGCCCGCGGCATAGTGGGCCGAGATCCAGGCCGGAGTGTTCCTGCCCGCGCGGCTCGCGTGGACCTGCGCGCGCAGGAAGCGCAGCGGAGCGGGCGCCAGCGCCCGAAGCAGGTACAGCATGTGCGGGCTCTCGTCGTAGAAGAGGCCCAGCGGCAGCTCCTCGTGCCACGCGGGCAGGCGGCGCGCCGGGTTGCCCAGCTGCTGCGCGTGCAGGTAAGAGATGCGCCCGAAGCGGCCCGCGCCCAGGTCGCCGAGCAGGCGCAGCGCGGACCGCGCGAACTGGAAGTTGTGCACGATGGCGAGCGTTCTCTGCCGCTCGCGCGCGAGTGCCACCAGCTTCTCGCCTTCGGTGACGCTCATCGCGAACGGCTTCTCGGTGATGACATGGCGGCCCAGTTCCAGCGCCTGCTGGATGAGCGCCGCGTGGGCCTTGGGAGGCGCGCCGATGCTGAAGGCGTCCACCTCGTCGAGCCAGGGAATCGCCGCCAGGGATTCGCCTTCGTGAAAGCGGGGGACCCCCGCAGCCTGCGCCACCGAGTGCGCATGGCCGCCGCGGCGGTCGACCACTCCGACGACCCGTACACCGGCGAGGCCGCGCATCGCCGGGAGGTGCCGGTGCAAGGTCACCCACCCGAGCCCGACCGCGGCGATTCGCAGCGGCTCGGTCGCGGCAGGAGAATTTTTCATCGTCAGCGGGCGATGATACCTTCATGTGCGCATGAACCCGCCGCCGCACCGCCTGGAGGTGATCGACAGCCGGCCCCTTTCGCCGCTCGCTGCGCTGGCCGAAATTTGGCGCGTCCGCCATCTCGTCGCGCTGTTCGTGCAGCGCGAGGTCAGGCTGAGGTACCAGCAGACGCTCCTCGGCGTCGTCTGGGCGTTCCTGCAGCCGCTCCTGACCGCGCTGGTTTTCGCCCTGGTTTTCGGCCTGTGGGTGCGCGTTCCGACCGGAGGCGTTCCCTATTTTCCGTTCGCATTCGTCGGCATCGCGGCGTGGATGTTCTTCGCCGGATCCGTCCAGCATGCGACCTATTCGCTGCTGGCCAACCAGTCGCTCGTGACCAAGGTGTATTTCCCGCGGGCGGCGCTGCCTGCGGCGTCGGTCGGGCTCGCCGTCGCGGACCTCGCAGTGACGTTCGTCTTCCTGCTGCCGATTCTCGCCTGGTACGGCGTCGGCCTGCACGCACGCCTGCTCTGGGTCGGGCCGGCGCTCCTGCTGCTCGTCGCCTTCACCCTGGGTGTCGCGCTTGCCACCGCGGCGTTGAGCGTCTACTTCAGGGATTTCCCGAACCTCGTGCCGTTGTCGCTGCAGCTGCTGATGTTCGCGTCGCCGGTGGTTTACCCTTCGAGCATTGTCCCCGCCGAAATTCTTCCCTGGCTGGAGCTGAACCCGCTGGTCGGCATCATCGAGCTTCTCCGCTGGGCGATATTCGGCGCAAGCAGCTTCCCGGCGCAGGCGATTGCGATTGCGCTGCCGGCTTCGGTCGGCATGCTCCTGGCGGGCTGGCTCCTGTTCTGCCGCCTCGAGCGCATGTTCGCGGATTCAATATGAGCGCCGCGGTCACGTTCGCGGGCGTCAGCAAGGTCTACCGGGGGGTCGACGGCCGTGCTCCCGGGGATAGAACGATCAAGGCGGCGATCGGCGGCTGGCTGCGGCGCCCGGGAAGTGGAGCGGATCCGGCGCGGGAATTCCGCGCGCTGGATGACGTCAGCTTCGAAATCGAGGAAGGGGAAGCGTTCGGCCTCATCGGCAACAACGGCGCGGGCAAGAGCACGCTGCTGAAGATCCTTGCCAAGGTCACCGCGCCGAGCAGCGGCGAGGTGCGCTACCGCGGCCGCGTCGGCTCGCTGCTCGAAGTCGGAACCGGGTTCCATCCCGAACTCTCGGGGCGCGAGAACGTCCTCCTCGCCGGCGCGATCCAGGGCATGAGCCCTTCGCAGGTGCGCGGCCGCTTCGAAGAAATCGTCGCTTTCGCGGAGGTCGAGCCGTTCCTGGAAATGCCGGTCAAGCACTATTCGAGCGGGATGTACACGCGGCTCGCGTTCTCTGTGGCCGCGCACATGGACCCGGACATACTGCTGGTGGACGAGGCACTGTCGGTGGGGGACGTACCGTTCCAGCGCAAGTGCGTGGCACGCATGCGCGCGCTCGTCGCGGCATCCCGGGTCGTCGTCTTCGTGAGCCACAATCAGGCGGCGATCAGCAACTTCTGCCACCGCGCCGCCTGGCTCGATTGCGGTCGGGTGGCGAAAGTCGGCGATGCCAGCGAGGTCGTGTCGGCTTACCTCGACACCATCCAGCAACGGCGCATGATCGAGCGCTGGAGCGGCGACGAGGGCGACGAGAACCTGCGGCTGCGTTCGACCTACGTGCGGTTTCCCGACGAGCGCGGCGGCTTCACCGACGGCGCGATCTTCATCGGCTTCCGGGCCGAGCTGCTGCGGCCGATACGGGACCTGGTGGCGGCGGTCGAGCTCAGCAACGAGCGGGACGGGTTGCTCGCCTATTCCGCGCACGACGATGCGCTGCCGCCGCCGGCCGGGGAGCATGCGCCAGGCGAATTCGCATGGGAGCTCGTCGTCCCCCCCAATACCCTCGCCGCCGGCACCTACGCCGTGAACTTCGACTTTGGCATTCACAACAAGCGCAGGATCATCGACCGCGCGGGCGGCCTGCTGTTCGAACTGAAGAACAGCAGCGGGCTGGGGCGCAGGTTCCCGGCGGAGAAGTGGTCGGGAGTATTCCGCCCGTCGTGGGCCTGGCGCCGGGTCGAATGATCATCCTCGCTCATCGCGGGAACGTTTCCGGTCCCGAGCCGGCGCGGGAAAACAGCTTGGCGCTGATCGGCGAGGCCCTGTCGCGCGGCTATGGCCTGGAGACCGACGTGCGCCATGCGCCGGAACGGGGCTTCTATATTTCGCACGATGCGGCGGCGCCGGGCGCGGGAATGCTGCTCGCGGAGCACTGCGCGCTGTGGCGGCGCCACCCCGGCGCGCGCATCGCGCTCAACATCAAGGAGCTTGGCCACGAGGGAGCGCTGCTCGAAGCGCTGAACGGTCTGGGCGTGACACGACAGTTGTTCCTCTTCGACATGGAGCTGATCGAACCGCGCCCCGGGGAGACCGCGCGCTTGTACCGGAGCCTCGACGCGGCGGTACCGCTGGCGGCGCGTGTCAGCGACCGCGCGGAGCCGCTGGAGCGCGCCCTCGGCATCGAGGTGGCGGACATCGTCTGGCTGGATGAATTCGACGGCCCCTGGGCGACGGAGGAGACCATCGCCGCGCTCAAAGGCGCCGGCAAAGCGGTCTTCGCCGTGTCGCCCGAATTGCACGGCAGGTCGGTCGCGCAGGCGAAAGCGCGCTGGAGAGACCTCGCCCGCTGGGGCGTGGATGGCATCTGCACGGACTGCCCCGACCTGCTTGTCCGCAGCCTCTGATCCCCTCTGCCGTGGATAATCCTGTCCCATGAGGGTTCACAAGCTGGCGGACATGCGTGGCGGCTGGTTCGTCGGCCAGTTCCAGCCGAGCGTGCTCAGGCTTTCCGAGTGTGAGGTAGCGGTGAAGCGCTACCGGGCGGGCGATCGCGAGGCCGCCCATGTGCATCGCCTTGCCACCGAGCTGACCCTGGTCGTGTCGGGTCGGGTGACCATGAACGGACAGGCGTTCGGCGAGGGCGACATTGTCGAGCTAGCCCCCGGCGAGCCGGCGGAGTTCCACGTCCTGGAGGACGCGATCACCGTGGTCGTGAAGAGTCCAAGCGTGCCCTCCGACAAGCACCCGGTCTGAACCGATGGATTCCCCTCGCGCGACCCTGTCCAAGTTGCTTGAGCGCGTACTGGGACGGGGCGTCGCGACAGGGGGCGACGCGGTACTGCAGCGTTTTGAACGACGCTGCCAGACGCTCATCGAGGGCGGGGAAGTCGATGGTGGCGGCAGGGCTGAGGACGGCTTTGTCGTGCAGGGCCCGGTCAGCGCCGACACCGAGAGATCGCTCGCTTGCCTGCGCCGGCTGTACGCGCGCGAAACGATCGTGCTTTCGACCTGGCAGGATTCCGACGTCGCTCTGCTGGATCGGCTGCGGAAGTTCTGCGATGCCGTAGTCCTCTCCGTTCCGCCCATCCGGCGAGGCGGCAGCAATCGCAACCTGCAGATCGCGTCGACGAACGCCGGACTGACGAGGGCTCGCGAGCTGGGCGTGCGTACCGCAATCAAGATGCGCACGGACACCTGCCTCATGTCGCCGCAACTGTTCTCCCTCTACCGGTCCATGGGCGCGCTTCTCGACGACAAGGCCGTGCGCGCCGCAGGGCTGTCGGGCAGGATCTGCGTCCCGCAGACCTACACCAAGAAGTATTTTCCGTTCCACGTGTCGGACATCGTGATGCTCGGCGACCTTGCGGACCTCGCACGCTACTGGAACGTCCCGCTCGACGAACGGGAACTCGCGCAGGCCGACTACAGTTGGGGAAGCCAGACGCTCGAGCGGATCGGCATGGAGGGCCTGCTGCCGGAATGCTACCTGGGGTTGCGCTTCGCCCAGGCCGTCGGCTTGCGCCCCGGCGAGGAGGCGATGGCGGCCTACTGGCGGCTGCTGCGCGACTATTTCATCGTGGTCGATGACGCGTGGTTCGACCTGTACTGGCTGAAACGGCCGCTGCACCTGCAGCCGCGCGCGGTGGATGAGCTCGTGTCGCCGCATTTCTGGCAGTCGCTGTATTACGGGCTGGAGCCCTCCGCGGCGGTTTGGGAAGCCGAGCTCTCGGCGGCAAGGCGCGAGGGCGCAAGCTTCGCCTTCGGCGGACCGCCGCGACTGACGCGCTGAGGCGGCGCCGGCGTGCAGAAAAACATCCTGTATCTCGCTGAAAACGCCCTGTCGCCGGTGCAGGGTGGCGGGATCGTCGCCTACGCCGTGCTGCGCGGAGCAGCGCCGGAGAAGATGTTCGGCTTCTACACGTATCAGAACATCACGCCCGCCCCCGAGTACTCCGGCTGCATGCACCTGCTGTCGCGGCGCGACGGCCGTCCGGCGCAGACCTTTCGGCCGGCAGTCAGCCCGGTCCTGATTCCGGAGGGAACCCTCGCCATGAACCTGCGGCGCGCCCACGCGCTGGCAGCGCATGTCCTTGACCGCGTTTCCGGCCGGGACACGCGCGCTGCGATCGCGAGGATCGACGCCGCAGGGTTCCGGCCCGAGATCGTATTCACGGCGCCCCTGTCCTACCGGATGCTGCGCCTGGCGCGGACGCTGGCCGGCCATTATTCGGTGCCGGTGGTGATGCTCAACATGGACGACTGGATGTCGGAGCAGGCCGGGGTCTGGGGGCCGCTGGGCGGCTACATCGGACTGGCGATCGCAGCGGAGATGCGCGCCATCGCGCCGATGACCGAGTTCGCTTTCTCGAACAGTGCTCGGTTAGCAGAGTTGCTCACGCGCCGCTATGCAATTCGTCACGAGACGGCGAATAACGCCTGTTACGACCTGCTGCGCGGCGCGGCCGAGGCGCCGCCCAGGCGCAATTCCGGACCGCTCGTCGTCACGTTTGCCGGCGCGCTGAACTGGCACCTGCAGGGGGAAACGCTGGTACTATTTTCCTATGCGCTGGCGGAGCTGGCGACGCGGCGGCGGGTGGAGCTGCATATCTATACTCCCTGGGAGTTCGCGCCGATCGCCAACCAGATCTCGATTCCCGGCAAGGTGCTGTACAAGGGGTTCTGCACGAAGGATGAACTGGTGAAGAACTATCTCGAATCGGATTACCTGGTGGCGACGACGACCTTCGACGAGCGCAACATCCTGCTGTTCAAGCATTCGCTGGCCACCAAGCTTTCGGACTACCTGTCGGTGGGCCGGCCGGTCATCTCGCTCGGCCATCCGCAATGGGCGCTGCACGATTACGTGGAGGAGAACGGCGCCGGAATCGCGATCCGCGAGGCCGGCATACCGGCGATCAAGCGGGCGCTCGAGGCGGCGCTCGACTGGAGCGAGGAGCGCAGGGCCGCGGTCGGGCGGTCGAACCGCGAGCTGTGGGCGCGCGCGCACGACGTCACGGTCATGGGAGCGAAGCCGCGCGCGCTGCTGGGCCTCGGGCCTGTGCCCGCCGAGCCATGAACGCGCGCGCCGGCCTGGCCCCCACGCAGGGCTTCTCGATGACGCGGCACCGCGTGCTGAACCGCCGCGGCGTGCTCTGGCTCGGCCAGACCTGCAACATCCGCTGCTATTTCTGCTACTTCCTCGACAAGATCAACGCGCGCGAGCATCCAGAGCACCCGATGATGTCGCTGCAGAAAGCGAAGGAAATGTGCCGGGTGCTGCGCGAGCATTACGGCTGCAGCTCGATCGACATCCAGGGCGGCGAGCCGACGGTGTGGGGGCCGATCTACGAGCTGGTCGCGTACTGCAGCCGGATCGGCCTGAAGCCGACGCTGATCACCAACGGGGTCATGCTGGCGAAGAAGGACGTCTGCCAGCGGCTGAAGGACGCCGGCGTCTACGACTTCCTGTTCAGCATCCACGGCATCGGCGAGACCTACGACAAGATCGTTGGCCTGCCGGGCGGCAGCGAGAAGCAGATGTAGGCGCTCGCGAACCTGAGCGAGCTCGGCATCCCGTTCCGGCTCAACTGCGTGCTGTCCAAGCCGGTGGTCGAGCAGCTGCCGCAGCTCGCGGAGCTCACCTTCCGCAGCGGCGCGCGGGCGATGAACTTCATCGCTTTCAACCCGTTCGTCGACCAGACCAGCGGCAAGCGCAACAGCGACACGGTCGCGACCTACGCCGAGGTGATGAAGGTGCTCACGCCGATCCTCGACGAATTCGACCGGCGCAACGTCGAGTGCAACGTGCGCTACTTCCCTTTCTGCGTGTTCGAGGAGCGGCACCGGAAGTTCTCGCAGAACTTCCAGCAGATCGTCTACGACCTGCACGAGTGGGAGGCTGCGGCGGAAGTCTGGACCTCGCAGCCGAACCAGAGGCAGGCGGCGCTGCCGCTGTCCGCGCCCCGGCGGGTGGAGGAGGCGATCTGGCATCGCCGGCTGATGTGGCTCGCTCGCTCGGGTCCGCGCTGGCTGCGCGGCACCGCCGAATGGGCGATCGAATTCCTTCGGCGCCAGTATCCGCAAACCGCCGCGGCGAAGCCCTCGGAGTTCCGCATCGATGCATCCGCGATCGGCCGCGGCGGCGCGCCGGCAAGCGCGCCGGAGATGAAGGCGCCGCCGGCGGCCGACCATCCGCTGTTGCCGGTCGCGGTCCTTGCCGAGCGGGTCATCAAGTTCGTGCAAGAGATCATCGGGACCAGCCCGCGGCTGGAATGGCACGAGTACCTGCACCGCGAGGCGCGAAGGCTGATGCCGCTCTCCGTGCACAGCTTCTCCAAGTGCGGCGCCTGCAAGAGCTGCGACGTGGCTTCGATCTGCGACGGTTTCCAGGGCGACTACGGCGAGCTGTTCGGCTTCGCGGAGGCGCGTCCGATCAAGGTCGGGCGCCGGATCGCCGATCCGAAGTTCTACATGTCCGCGCAGTACAAGGTGGTGGAGGAGCAGGAGTACGACTGGGCCATGCCGGAGGCGCCCGAAGCGCCGCGCACCGCCTCCGCTCAGGGCGCGTAAGGCCTTGCCGCCCAAGGCCGTCATCTTCGACCTCGATGGCGTCCTGGTGGATGCCACCGAGTGGCATTTCGAGGCGCTCAACCGCGCGCTGAAGCTGTTCGGCTACCAGATCTCCCGCTACGAGCACCTTGCCGCCTACAACGGCCTGCCGACGCGTACCAAGCTGGAAATGCTGTCGCTGGAAAAGGGCCTGCCGGCGGCCCTGCACGGGCTGATCAACCGCCTCAAGCAGGTCTACACTCGCGAGGAGATCCTGCGGCACTGCTGGCCCTCGTTCGACAAGGAATACATGCTGAGCCGCCTGAAGCGCGACGGGCTGCGCATGGCGGTGTGCACCAACGCGATCGCGGAGAGCGCCGAGCTCATGCTGCAGCGCGCCGGCATCCGCCCCTACTTCGAGTTCGTCCTCAGCAACGAGGAAATCACCCGCCCGAAGCCGGATCCGGAGATCTACCTGAAAGCGCTGGAGCGGCTGCGGCTGAAGGCGGATCAGGTCATCGTCGTCGAGGACGCGCAGCACGGCGTCGAGGCTGCGAAGCGCGCCGGCGCGCGCGTCCTCCCGGTTTCGGGCTTCCCGGAGGTCGATTACTGGCGCCTGCGCGCCTACATGGACGGTGCCGCCGCCGGAGGGGCGCGCTGATGCTGACCATCGTCATGCCGATGGCGGGGGAGGGCAAGCGCTTCGCCGAGGCGGGCCATACCTTCCCCAAGCCCCTGGTAGAGATCCAGGGCCGCCCGATGGTGGAGGTGGTGGTGCGCAACCTGACCCCTGCCGAGCCCCATCGTTTCGTCTTCGTCTGCCGCCGCGAGCACGTCCAGCGCTACGCCCTGGATGACGTGCTCCGGCTGATCGCGCCCGGCTGCAGCGTGACGGTGATGCGCGAGGCCACCGCGGGCGCTCTGTGCAGCGTGCTGCTGGCTACGGAGCACATGGCCGGCTCCGGCGAGCTGCTGGTCGCCAACAGCGACCAGTTCGTGGAGGGCGGCATCGACGCGTTTCTCGCCACGGCGCGGCGCACCCAGTCCGACGGCTGCATCATGACCTTTCCCTCGACCCATCCGAAGTGGTCCTTCGTCAAGCTGGTCGATGGCGAGGTGGCGGCTGTCGCCGAGAAGCGGCCGATCAGCTCGTCGGCCACCACCGGCCTGTACTACTTCCGCCGCGCGCAGGATTTCCTCGACGCCGCCGAGCGCACGATCATGAAGAACGCCTCGCGGGAAGGCGAGTTCTACGTCTGCCCCGCCTACAACGAGCTGATCCTTGCCGGCAAGCGGATCACCGTGCACCCGATCCTGCGCGAGCAGATGCACAGCCTGGGCACGCCGGAAGACGTCGAGGCCTTCGCCGCGCTGCCGGTCGCCAAAGCCGCGACCTGAAGGCGCGGCGTGCTGAACATCGTCCTGCCGATCGCCGGTCGCGGCAGCCGCTTCGCCGTCGCGGGCTACGCGCAGCCCAAGCCGCTCATCCCGGTGCGCGGCAAGCCGATGATCGAGCTGGTGGTCGAGAACCTGCGGCCGGCGCGGGCGCACCGGGTGGTCTTCGTCGCGCTGCGCGAGCACCTCGAGCGATGGGACATCGGAGCGGTGCTGCAGCGCGCGTCGCCCGGCTGCGCCATCGTTCCCGTCGACACGGTGACCGAGGGAGCCGCCTGCACCGTCCTGCTTGCGCAGGCGTTCATCGACAACGACGCGCCGCTGATGATCGCGAATACCGACCAGTTCGTGGTCGTCGACCTGGAACAGTACCTCGCCCAGGCGGACGCGCCGGGCTGCGACGGCCTGATCATGACCTTCGCGGCGAGCGACCCGAAATGGTCCTATGTGCGCAAGGACCCGGCGGGCAGGATCGTCGAGGTGGTGGAGAAGAAGGTCGTGTCGCGCGAAGCGACCGTCGGCATCTACAACTTCCGCCGCGGGGCGGATTTCGTGCGCGCGGCGCGAAGCATGATCGCCGCGGACCTGCGCGTCAACGGCGAGTTCTATGTCGCGCCCACCTATAACCAGCTGGTGGCCGAGGGCGCGGACATCCGGTCCTTTGCGATCGAAGGCGAAGGGGTGGGCATGCACGGCCTGGGAACGCCGGAAGATCTGCAGCGCTTCCTCGCGAAGGGTCCCGCGCTTGCCGCACGCGCCTGAGCCTGCAGCGGTCGCCGACGGCGAAATCTCGGTCGTCATCCAAGGCCCGCTCCTGCTCGGGCGGGCGGAAGGCATCGAGCGCTGCCTTGCCTCGGTGCGCTCGGTGCTGCCGGCGGCGGAAATCATCGTCTCGACCTGGCAGGGCGAGGATGCGGCGGCGATCGCGCCCGGCGCGCTGGTCGTGCAATCGCCGGATCCCGGCTGCTTCGTCCTGGCGAGCGGGCTGCCGATCAATCTCAACCGCCTGCAGCGCTCCACGCTGGCGGGCCTGCGGCGGGCAGGGCGCAGATACAGCCTGAAGCTGCGCAGCGACCTCGCGCTTGCCGACCGCCGGTTCCTCGTCTCGGCGCCCGCGCGCCCCGGCAGCCTGTTCGAGCGGCCGCTGACGATGAGCAACCTCTACCTGCGCGATCCGGAGAAGTTCACGCTGCTGTTCCATTTCTCCGACATCGCGCAGTTCGGCCTCACCCGCGACCTGCTGTCGTTCTGGGACGGCGGCCTGTTCGCGGAGGACGTGCTGCTGTTTCCGCCGGAATCGCCCGGCGGCGCGCGCGACCGGCTGCGGCTTTTTCCCGAGCAGGCGGCGACGCTGCGCTGGCTCGCGCGCAGCGGCATCGACGTCCGGCTTGACGACCCTGCGCAGATCGACCGGCGGCTGCTCGCGCTCTGGGCGAAGGTGCTCGCCGACAACGTGCACCTCGTCGACTGGCGGAAATCCGGGATCGTCTACCCGGAGCGCTTCACCACCGATCCGTCGTCGTTCTCGACGCTCCTCTCCGAGGAGAAGGCCGCGTCGCTCGCCGAGCGCGGCTTCAGCTACCGCAAGGCGCGGCTCAACGCGTTCCTGCTTTCCCGCCTCCTGCACGGCCGGCTGGCCGGCTGGGTGGCCGGGCTGCGCGCGCGCTCCCCGCTGGCCAACCGGGTGCTGCGCCGCGTCTGGTCCGCGTATCACGGCCTGACGCGGTGCCGACGGGCCGGCCCGCCGCGGGCCCCAGGATCCTCTTCGGCATCGCGCTGCTCTGCTGCGCGAACGTGCTGCTGGAAATCTTCATGGTCCGGCTGTTCTCGGCGATGATGTTCTACCACTTCACGTTCATGGCCGTGGCGCTGGCGCTGTTCGGGCTGGCCGCCGGCGGGGTGTACGTCTATGTCCGTCGCGACACTTTGGCGCGGGTGGAACCCGGCGCGCTCCTGGAGCGCCACAGCCTGCTGTTTGCCGGCTCGATCGTGGCGCTGCTGCTCTACGCCGTGTCGAATCCCGTCGAGTTTCCGGTCCCCCCTGCGGAAATCGGGGGGCTGACCGGCGCTACCTTGCTGCAGATCTGCGCCCTGCTATGCATTTCCGCGGTGCCGTTCTTCTTTGGCGGCGTGGTGGTGGCTGCGGCCATGTCCCGCTTCCATGCCGACGTCAACCGCGTGTACGCCTACGACCTGGCAGGAGCCGCCCTGGCCGCGGGCGGCGCGGGATTCCTGCTGGAATGGCTCGGCGGCCCCTCCGCGATCTTCTTTGCCGCGCTGCTCGCCGCTTCGGCGGCGTTGCTGTTTGGCGCGGGCAGCTGGCGCGCCTGGGCGGGTGCGGCCGCGACGGGATTGATTCTCGCCTCGAACGCGGCATGGTCCCTGCTGACGGTGCCTTCCGTAAAGACCGTGGAGGCCGGCAGGGTGGTCTTCGAGAAATGGAACATCTTCTCGCGGATCACGGTGGAGCGGGTCTTCTGGGACGCCGGGCGTCCGGGCTACGACATCAAGATCGACTCGGCGGCCTCGACCCCGCTCATGGCCGCAAGCGCCATCCGGGAAATCGTCAATCCGCTATCGGACTTCGCGGCCATCGGGCATGCCTTGTTTCCGGGCGGCGCCCCGCGGGTCCTGGTGATCGGCCCCGGCGGCGGGCGAGATATCGTGCACGCGCTCGCCGCGGGCAGCCGCCATGTCACTGGCGTCGACGTCAACGGAATCATCGTGAACACGGTGATGCAGGAGCGCTTTCGCGATGCGACGGGCGACCTCTACCGCGATCCGCGCATCCGCATCGTGGTCGCCGAGGGGCGCAGCTACATCCGCCGGTCGGCCGAGCGCTTCGACGTGCTGCAGCTCTCCATGGTCGATACGTGGGCGGCAACGGCGTCGGGCGCGTTTGCGCTGTCGGAGAACACGCTGTACACGGCGGAGGCCTTCCGGGACTACTTCGCGCACCTGACCCGCGATGGCATCGCCACGAGCAGCCGCTGGTGGGGGCCGGAGACGGCGCGCCTGACCGCTGTCGCGGCCGAGGGCCTGCGCCGCAGCGGCGTCTCGTCCGCCGACGTGGGCCGCCACCTGTACGTCCTGCGCAAGTCGTATCCGGCGAAGAACGAGGATTTCGGTACCCTCATCGCCAAGCGCACGCCGCTGACCGACGAGGACCTGCGCAAGCTCGACCGCGTGGCCGCGCGGGAGGGCTTCGAGACGGTGCTGGCGCCGCACCGCACCGGGAAGTACGGCTTCGAGGCGCTGGTCGGGCGCGCGGGAGCCGAAGTCGCCCCGTATCCGGCGCACGACCTTGCTGCGCCCACCGACGACAGGCCCTTCTTCTTCTACTTCGTTCCCGCCAGGGATTTCTGGTCGCTCCGGTTCCTGTCCGGCTCGACTCCTGCGCAGCCCGCCTTGTGGATCCTGCTCGGCACCGCTGCAGCGCTCGCCGTGCTCGTGGCTCTTTTCATCGTCCTGCCGCTGACGGGCGGGTTCGCCGCCGCCCGCGGCCTCGCCGGAATGGAAGCCGCGCCCCTGGCGCCGGCGCTGGGCTACTTTGGCGCCGTCGGCTTCGGCTTCATGCTGGTCGAGTTCGGCCTGATGCAGAAGCTGACCGTATTCCTGGGGCACCCTTCGTACGCGCTGCTCGTGGTTCTCTTCGGATTGCTGGTCTCCACCGCCGTCGGCGCAAGGTCGTCCGCCGGATTCGCGTCGCCGCGCGACGCGGTGCGCCGCACCCGCTCGGCGGGATGGGGCGTGGTGCTCCTGTGCGCGGCCTTCGCGCTGGGCGCCGACCTTGTCCTCGACGCATGGATCGGATGGGAGCTGGGCAGCCGCGTCCTGCTCGCGCTCGCGATCGTCTCGGCGTTCGGCCTGCTCATGGGAAACATGGTGCCGGCGGGCATCGTTCTGGTGGCCGCCCGGGCTCCGGCGATCATTCCCTGGTGCTGGGGCATGAACGGCGCGGCGTCCGTGCTGGCCACCGTAGCGTCCCTGCTGATCTCGCTGCACCTCGGCATCAGCGCCACGCTGGCCGCCGGGGCCGTCCTGTACCTGCTTGCGATGGACCTGGCACGGCGCCTGCCGGGCGCCAGCCGGGATCAGAGCCCGTAGATCGCTTCCGCGCGCGTCAATCCCGCGCTGGCGGTGACGATGAGGTGCTCGAACCGGTGCCGGCCATAGGCGCCGCGGAACAGTTTCGCTTCCTCCGGAAACTCGCAGAAGTGCAGCGCGACGTCGGAGAAATGCGCGCGAAAATCGGCGATGACTGCCGGAATCGAATCCGGCGTGATCCAGACGTCGGCCTCTGAGTTCGTCCCCGTGGCGGCGTACTCGTCCGCGCTCCACGCGACGTGGGGCGACGGGACCTCGCCACTGTGCAGCTCCGGGTAGTGATGGAACTGCAGCGCGACGATGCCGCCGTCCCGCAGCACGCGCCGCATGTCGCCGAGGATGCGCTGCCGGATCGTGCGCGAGGCGATGTGCTGCATGCAGATCGCGCTATAGACGATGTCGTAGCTCGCGCTGGGCGCGGCGCCGCAGTCCATGCCGCCGGTCACGAAGAACTTGCTGCTCGCGAGCAGCGGGTCGCTTCGCGCATGCTGCAGCATCTGCTCGCTGATGTCGGCGCCGTCGACCCGCCCTCCCGCGAGCGCGATCGGGCGCATCAGCCGGCCGACGCCGCAGCCGAAATCGAGGCAATCGGGCATGCCTTTGCCGACCTTGTAGCCGTACCGCCGCAAAGCAGCGTTGCGCAGCGAGGCTGGCCACAGCCTCGACAGCAGCTTCGTGGTATGCAGCGAATCGGTCAGCTGCCCGGAGGAATGGTAGGGGGCGTGGACGCTGTAGTACTGGTTCAGCAGGAAGCGGATGAATCCCGGCGCCTGCGAGGCTGCGTAGTCGTAGTCGGGATGAACCAGCGCGCGGGCCCGGGTCTCGCTGCGCGCGCGCTGATCGTAATATTCCTGCTGCATTCGCGCGTATTCATCGGGCCCCGCAGGCATGCGGAGATTCTATCGCAGGGGTTCGGGCGCGGGCATGGGCACGGCCGACGGGGAGTTCCCGGCGATCCGCGGCCAGCCGTCGCGGTACTCGATGCGGTCGAGCAGCAGCAGGCGCGCCGGCGCCTCGCGGATCGCGTGATACAGCATCCAGTCATTGCCGGCGTCGTCGGTGGCGATGCTGTTGTGCCCGGGCGCGAGCCAGCCGCCGCCCGCTTCCAGGATCGGCTCGGGGCGCTCCTCGAAGGGCCCCAGCGCGCTTTGCGAGCGCGCCACCATCACGGCATAGCGCGGCTCGCGGCTGCAGCAGCGGTCGCCCGAATAGAAGAGGAAGTACGTCCCGCCGCGCAGGATGACCCACGCGCCCTCGATCAGCGACCGGTAGCCTTCGCCGGCCGGGAAAAGGAGATCCTCTGGCGCGCTGCCGGGAAGGAACGAAAGCCGGTCTTCGGCGAGCTCCTGAACCCGGATCGGCTTGCGGCCCGATCCCCAGTACAGCAGCCGCTTGCCCGTTGCGGGATCGTCGAAGGCCATGGGATCGATGTGCTCGATGCCTTCGCCGCAGAGCATCGGCGCCCCGGTATCGGCGAACGGGCCTGCGGGCGCCGTCGCGGTCGCCACCGCGAGGCACTTTCCCTTCGCGCGGTCCGGCTCCGCCGAGTAGTACATGACGTAGCGTTGCCTCGCGCCATCGTGGATGACGTGGGGCGCCCAGATTTCCCGCTTCGACGCGGCCCAGTGCGGCTTCTCCGGCAGCGCCTCGCCCAGGTGCTCCCAACGCACCAAATCGCGCGAGCGCGCGACCTGCACGTTCCAGACGGTGTCCGCCGAGTGGCTCTGCGTCGCGTACGCATAGAACCACCCGTCCGCATCGCGCAAGACTGCAGGGTCGGCGAAGTCCCGTTCCATGACCGGGTTCGCGTAGCTCCGAGGCGTGACTTCGGGCGGGGTGACGGCGCAGGAGCTCAACGCCGCTGCGAGGAGTGCGGCGAGCCACCTGCGATAATTCCGCGCATGCGCATGCTGCTGATCGGGTCCACGGGGCAACTGGGCGGCGACCTGCTGCGCAACAATCCCGGCCACGAGCTCGCCGCGCCGGGCCGCGGTGAGCTCGACCTCACGCGGCCCGACCAGCTGCGCGCCGCGATGGCGCGCCACCGGCCCGAACTGGTGGTGAACTGCGCCGCGTTTCACAACGTGCCGCAGTGCGAGGAGCGCCCGGAAGAGGCGTTCCGGGTGAACTGCACCGCGGTGCGGGACCTTGCCGCGGCCTGCCGCGATGCCGGCGCGCGGCTGTTCACGTTCAGTACCGACTATGTCTTCGGCGGAGAGCAGCAGACGCCGTACGGCGAGGACGACCTGCCGCGGCCGCTGCAGATCTACGGCATCAGCCGACTCGCCGGAGAGCATGCTGCGCTTTCCACTGCGCCCGACCATGCGGTCGTGATCCGCACCTGTGGCCTGTACGGACAGACCGGCGCACGGTCCAAGGGCGGCAACTTCGTCGACGGCCGGGTGGCCGACGCGCGCGCCGGGAAGACCATCGAGATGGCGGCCGAGCAGATCGTGGCGCCCACGTCCACGGACGACCTCAGCCGCGCGGTGTTCGCGCTCGCGCAAGCGCCGGGGCTCGCCCCCGGCATCTACCATCTGGTGAACGAAGGACAGTGCAGTTGGTACGAGCTGACATTGGCGATCGTCGAGATCCTCGGCCTGCCCGCGCGCGTCGTGCCCGTGGACCGGCAGGGGAGAAGCGGCAGCATGCGGCGGCCGCTGTATTCGGTGCTTGCCAACCATAAAGCGCGCCGGCTCGGTATTACATTGCCGCCCTGGCGCGACGCGCTCGAGCGCTACCTGCGGCGCCGGCATCCCTAGCGCTCACTCGAAGCGCAGCGCCTCGACCGGGTTGAGGCGCGCCGCCTTGCGCGCCGGATAGAAGCCGAAAAACACGCCGATCGCGAAGGCGAAGGCGACCGCCAGGAGCACCGATTCGGGCGAGAGCATGATGCGCCAGCCCGCGATCTCGGCGATGGCGACGGCGGCGCCGATGCCGATGGTGACGCCGGCGAGGCCCCCGATCAGCGACAGGGTCACCGCTTCCACCAGGAACTGGCCGAGGATGTCGCGCGTGCGCGCGCCCACCGCCATGCGCAGGCCGATTTCCCGCGTGCGTTCGGTGACGGACACCAGCATGATGTTCATGATGCCGATGCCGCCCACCACCAGCGACACCGAGGCGACCGCCGCCAGCAGCAGCGCGAGCACCCGGCTGGAGGCTTCCTGCGTGGCCGCGACCTCCTCGAGGTTGCGCAGGGAGAAATCGTCGTCCTGGCCGGGCTGCAGGCGGTGCCGCTGGCGCAGGAGCGCGCGCACCTGCTCCTCGGCGGTCTTCATGTCGTAGCCCTCGGCCACCTTGACCCAGATGGTGCCGACGCTGCGCTGCTTGGCGAGGTTGGAGGCGCCCAGCACGCGCTTGCGCGCGGTGCTGATCGGCATCAGGACGAGGTCGTCCTGGTCGGTCCCCATCATGCTCTGGCCCTTGCCCTCGAGCACGCCGATCACGGTGAACGGCACGCGGCGGACACGGATCACCTGGCCGAGCGGATCCGCGCCGCCGAAGAGCTGGCGCGCCACGGTCTGGCCGATCAGGCAGACCTTGGTCGCCCCGGCCATGTCGGAGGCGTCGAATACCCGGCCCGAGGCGAGCTCCCACTGGCGCACGTCGATGTACTCGGGCGTGACGCCGAAAATCACCGTGGACCAGTTCTGGTTGCCCCAGATGAGCTGTGCGGTGCCGCGCAGCGCCGGGGCGGCCATGGTCTCGGGAATCTCGCGCGGGATCGCCGCGGCATCGTCCTCGGAAATTGTCAGGTTGGAGCCGAAGCCCATGCGCACCCCGCCCGAGGTGGTGGTACCCGAGAGGATCAGCAGCAGGTTGGAGCCGAGCGAGGAGATCTGCTCCTGCACCCTCTGCTGGGCGCCCGCGCCGACCGCGATCATCACAATCACCGCACCCACGCCGATGATGATGCCCAGCATGGTCAGCACGCTGCGCAGCTTGTTGACCGCCAGCGCTCGCATTGCCACGCGCAGCAATCCGAGGACGTTCACGCGGGCACCGCTTCCTTCTTCAGCTCGGCCAGCGCGTCGTCCGGCTTCTCGTTGGCATGGTCCTCGACCAGGTGACCGTCGCGAAAGCGCAACACGCGCCGCGCGAAGCGGGCAACGTCCGGCTCGTGCGTCACCAGCACGACCGTCATGCCGCCGCGGTTGAGCTCCTGCAGCAGGCCCATGATCTCGAGGCTGGTGCGCGAGTCAAGCGCGCCGGTGGGCTCGTCGGCGAGGATCAGCAGGGGGCGCGTGACCAGCGCGCGCGCGATGGCGACGCGCTGCTGCTGGCCGCCCGAGAGCTGCGCCGGCTGGTGGTCGGCGCGCTCGCCCAGGCCGACCATGCCGAGCATCTCCAGGGCCCGCTCGCGCCGTTCGCGCGCGGGCACGCCGGTGTAGACCAGCGGCAGCTCCACGTTCTCCACCGCCGCGGTGCGCGCGAGCAGATTGAAGTTCTGGAACACGAAGCCGATGCTGCGGTTGCGCACCACCGCGAGCTGGTCGCCCTCCAGCTCCGACACCCGCTTCCCGCCGAGCACGTATTCCCCCGAGGTAGGCCGGTCCAGGCAGCCCAGCATGTTCATGAATGTGGACTTGCCCGAGCCCGAGGGCCCCATCACCGCGGTGAACTCGCCCCTGGCGATGTCGATGCTGACGCCGTCGAGCGCGCGGATGACGTTGTCGCCGACGTGGTAGACCTTGACCAGATCCCGGGTGTGGATCAGGGCCTCGGCCATGTCAGAACATCCTCGGTCCCGAGGGCGCAGCCTTCTTCGCCGCACCGGGCGCCTCGCCGATGCCGGATATCACCTCGTCGCCTTCCTTGAGCGGGCCTTCCAGGATCTCGGTGCTGGTGCCGTCCGTGAGCCCGGTACGCACGTCGACCGCCTTGGGCGTCCCTCCCGCCACCGGCACCCAGAGCCGACCCGGCGCGGAGGCGGCGCCGCGCGCCGCGGCGCCGAATTCGGCGAGCAGCCGTTCGTAGGCGGGCTTCTGCGCATCCGTGAGGATCGCCATCACGCGCTCACGCGATTCCGCGCGCAGGCGCTCGCCCGCCTTGCGGCGGTCGCCGTCCTTGGGCATGTCGCGCAGCTGCATCAGCTTCTGGCGCACGTCGTCGAAGATCTGCTCGAGCTTCGCCTTCTGCGCGGGTTCCGGTTTGAGCTCCTCGAAAACTCGCTGGCGGAACTGCTGCGCGGCGGCCGCGCCCGGCGCCTGCCCGGCGGCCGGATCTGACGGAGCCTTGGCGTCTCCCGCACCGGCGGGCCGGAAGCGAAGTGCGGCGTTCGCCACCTTGAGCACGTTGTCGCGGCTGTCCACCACCACGCGCACGTTCGCAGTCATGCCCGGGAGCAGGGATTGGTCGGGGTTGGCCGCACCGATCACCACGGTGTAGCTGATCACGTTCTGCACGTTGACCGGGGACTTGCGGATCTGGCGGATCTCGCCGGAGAAGTTCCGGCGCGGAAAGGCGTCCACAGTGAAGTTCGCAATCTGGCCGACGCGCAGCCGCCCGACGTCGGCCTCGTCGATGGCCGCCTCGACCTGCATGTCGCGCAGGTCCTGGGCGATGGTGAACAGCACCGGCGCCTGCAGGCTGGCGGCGACCGTCTGGCCGGCGTCGATGTTCCTCAGTATCACCGTGCCGTTGACCGGGGCGCGGATGATGGTCCGCTCCAAGTCCACCTGCGCCTGCTTGAGCAGCGCCTCGCGCTGCTTGACCGTGGCCTGGGCGCTTGCGATCTGCGAGCTGCTGACCTCGAGCTGCGCCTCGCCCGCCTTGAGCTGCTCGCGGGTGGCCTCGAACAGCGTGCGCACCTTGTCCAGCTCCGCGGGCGAGATGAAGTTCTTCTCCACCAGCATCTTCTTGCGGTTGTAGTCCCGCTCCGCGTCCGCGAGGTTCACGCGGATGCGCCCGAGCTCGGCCTTTTGCGCCGCCAGCGCCGAGGTCGCGACCGCCACCGCGCTCTTGGCCGAGTCCACGTCGGCGCGTGCCTGGTTGACGCGCAGCTCGAAGGTCTGCGGGTCGATGCGCGCGATGACCTGGTCCTTCTTCACCTGGGTATTGAAGTCGGCGAAGATCTCCTGGACCTGGCCCGAGATCTGTGATCCGACCTGCACCGTCGTGACCGCGTTCAGGGTGCCGCTCGCGACCACGACCGCCTGGATCGGGCCGCGCTCCACCTTGGTGGTGCGGTACTTCGTGTCCCCTGCGCTAGTGCGCGACGAAAACCACAGCCAGCCACCGCCGGCGGCGATGGCCGCGAGCAGCAGCAAGGCAATGATTTTTTTGAAGTTCGCGCTCACGGATGGACGGCGCGATCATAGCAGCCCGGCGCGAAGCGCATGTGCGCCGGCTGTATCAAATTGTTACCTGCCGGCGGGCTTCCGGGACCGTCGCGGGCGCCGGTAGGTTCCGGACTTGCCTCCGCTCTTGTGCTCGAGCTGCAGCTCGCCGATGCGCATGCTGCGGTCCATTGCCTTCGCCATGTCGTAGATCGTGAGCAGGCCGACCGCCGCCGCGGTGAGCGCCTCCATTTCCACCCCCGTGCGGCCGCGGCACTCGACAGTGGCTACCAGCTCGATCGCGCTGCGCACCGGGTCGTAGCGGAAATCCGCCGCCACGCGCGTGATCGCGATCGGGTGCGCGAGCGGCACCAGCTCCGCGGCCCGTTTGGCGGCCTGGATCGCGGCGATCCGCGCCACGCCAAGCACGTCGCCCTTGGCAGCGCTGCCTTCGACCACTGTGCGGAAGGTCGACGGGCGCATCTCGATGCGGCCGGAGGCGACCGCGACGCGATGCGTTTCTCCTTTCGCGCCGACGTCCACCATGTGCGCGCTGCCCTTGCGGTCGAAATGCGTGAGCTTGGGCGACAGTCTGCGTGGCAAGGCCTGCTCCGGAGGAACTCGGGGGACGGAACGGTATCATAACTGCATGCGATTTCTCGTCCGGCTGCTGGCGGTGTGCCTGGCGTTCGCGCCGCGCGCCTTCGCGCAGGGCGAGGCGGGGACGCGCTACGGCCCCGTGCCGCCTGCGCCGCCGGCGCAGCAGAGCGCGCCCTTGCCCGAGCTGGGGGACGCGAGCAGTGCCGACCTTTCGCCGCAGCAGGAACGGCGCCTGGGCGAGACCGTGATGCGCGAGATCCGCCGGGATCCGCAGTACCTCGACGATCCCGAAATCGCGGAATACCTGAATGGCCTGGGCGGCACGCTCGTCGCGGCCGCGCCGGGCGCGCGCCAGGACTTCGAGTTCTTCGGCATCCGCGATTCCACGATCAACGCTTTCGCGCTGCCCGGGGGCTTCATCGGCGTGCACACGGGGCTCATCACCGCCTCGGACAACGAATCCGAGATCGCCTCCGTGCTGTCGCACGAGATCGCGCACGTCACGCAACGCCACATCGCCCGCCAGATCGGCATCCAGAAGCAGATGCAGATTCCGATGATGATCGCGATGGCGGCGGCGCTGCTGCTCGGGCGCTCGCGTCCGGACCTGGCCACCGGCGCGAGCACCGCGGTGCAGGCGGGCGCGGTCCAGTCGCAGCTCGCCTACAGCCGCGATTTCGAGCGCGAGGCCGACCGTCTCGGCTTCCAGACGCTGCAGGGCTCCGGGTTCGACGTGCGGGCGATGGCCGAGTTCTTCGAGAAGATGCAGCGCTACACGCGGCTGATGGATAGCGGCTCGGTGCCGACCTACCTGCGCAGCCACCCCGTTACCCACGAGCGGATCTCTGACGCGCAGGCGCGCGCGCAGGGCCAGCCCTTCCGGCCGCACATCGATACGCTGGAGTACCACCTCGTGCGCGCCAAGCTGCGCGTGGAGGCGATGGACGCGCTCGACGCGATCAAGGCGTTTACCGCGGCGGTCAGCGACCGGCGCTTCGCCAACGAGCCCGGCACCCGGTATGGGCTCGCGCTCGCCTGCCTTCGCGCCAAGGATTTCAAGTGCGCCGAGTCCCAGATCGCGTTGCTGCGCGCGGCGAAGGCGGAAAGCCCCATGATCGATTCGCTGGCTGCGCGCCTTCGCCTCGCGCAGGGGGACGCGGAGGGCGCGCTCGCGCAGCTGAGGACCGCGCTCGCGCGCTACCCGCACCGGCGCTCGCTCCTGTACGCGACGCTGGGCGTGATGCAGGACCTCGGGCGCTACGAGGCGGTGCTGGCGGCGGTCGCCGAGCCCCTTCGGCTCTATCCGAGGGAAGCGAGGCTGTACGAGGCGCGCGCGCGGGCCTACGCTGGCCTGGGCAAGCGCCTGCTGCAGCACCAGGCGCAGGCCGAGGTCTACATGCTGCAGGGCAACCTGCCGGGCGCGATCGAGCAGCTGCAGTTCGCGCAGGGCGCCGCGGACGGCAACTTCTACGAGATGTCGGCGGTGGATGCGCGCCTGAAGGAGTTGCGCGCAGAGCTTGCCCGCGAGAAGCAGGAAGCCAGGAAGTTCTGAGGGCTATTTCCTGGGTGCTTCGAAGTAGGCTTCGTACAGCAGGTCGAAGGTTTTCTCCGCCTCGGCCAGGAGCTCGTCCTCGTTGGTGGAGCGGCGCGCCGCGCCCTGCAGCAGGGTTTGCACGCCGGCCGCTTCCGGCACCGGATGTTCGCGTACCTCCAGGTAATGGACGATGGCGCCGATCTTGGCCAGCGCTGCGTTGTTCGCCAGGCCGAAGCGGCGCAGCATCACCTCGAAAGTGACTTCGGACGCGCTATTGCCGAAGCGCGCGCCCTCGAAGGCGAAGCCCACCGCGTTCGCCGGGCAGGCCTGCGCCTTGTCCAGCCAGAGGACGCTGCCTTCCGGGTCGACGAAGCGGCGGATCAGCCAGGCGCAGGCGAACCGGTCGGCCCAGGGCGGCCGGCGCGTCGCCCAGACGCGGCGCAGCAGCGGCTCCTCCGGCGCACCCGAGTCCGGCGCCTCGGAAGGGAAGAGCAGCTTGCGCACCTCGGCCTCGGCCGAGGCGAGGATCGCCTTGGCCTTCGCCTGCTCCTCGCCCGGGAAGAAATCGAGCGCGCTGATCGCCTCGAACTCGCGGCGCTGCTTGTGGAGCACGCGCGAGATGGCGCTCGGGTCGGCGATGCCGTAGCCGACCTTCAGGCTTTCGACGTTCTTCTCCAGCTCGGCATAGCGGGACGTGCGGTCGAACAGGCTGCGAAACGCTTTGTCCTGCGCCTCCGCGAACGGAACCACCGGCAGGACCTGCGCGACGCCGGGCCCCTTGGAGATGTACTCGGCCAGGTGGTCGAGCCCCTGGCGGCTGGCGGGGGTATCGGGCAGAAGGTAGGCCCCTTCGCGCATCACCGCGGCGCCCAGCGACTCCAGCGTGCGCAGCACCCGCATGCGCGCGGCCGGGTCCTCGGTGGGGAGGCTCGCGATCAGCACGAGCCAGCGGCCAGGCTCCGCGGGCTGCGACTTGCTCATCGGCCGATGATAGCCCAGGCGCGCGGCCTGATGACGCGGGCTGCAGCCGCTACCCCGGGGCCGCGGCTGATGACGGCAATCGGCGCTTTGAGCCTTACTTGTCTCCTCCCTGCATGCGGATGTAGGTGTTGTACGCGTTCCTGCGGTTCACGGCTTCGAAGGCCGGCAGCTTCGCGAAGCGCGACCAATCGGCTTTCCGGTAGGCCACGTCAAAATCCTCCAGTTCCTCGGCGGCGGTTCCCATCGTCTGCCGCAAGTAGGCGAGGTACTCGCGCGTCAGCGAGAGGTCGGCGGCGGCGCTACGCGATGCGGCGCCGTGTCCCCCGATCACGATCTTCGGCCTCGTCCTTACGACGCGGTCGATGGCCGAGATCCATGCACTGGTATCGGCGTCGCCGACGAACGGCAACCGGCCGACGAACATCACGTCGCCGACGAAGAGTACCCCGTCTTCCTCGACCGCCAGAGCCAGGTCTTCGGGCGTGTGCGCCGGGCCCAGGGGGAAAACGCGGAACGTGAGGCCGCCGAGGCGGAATCTTTCCTCCCCGTCCAGCCACCGGTCGGCCGGGACGAGGCGCGTCTGTCCGTCCACCCAGGGCGCGAGCGACTGGCGCCGCTCCGCCAGCCGCTGCCTGGCCGCGTCGGAGTCGAGGTAGGCTCGCGCCGCGCGATGCGCCCAGATCTCGGCACCGAGTGCCTTGAAGGCCTGCAGGCCGTAGACGTGGTCGGCGTGGTAGTGGCTGACGATGACGCGGCGGATCGGCTGAAATGTCACCCTGCGAATCGCTTCGATGAACTCCTGGCCGAGCACCGGCGTGCCTAGGGCGTCAACGACAATCACGCCCTCGGTCGTGACGACGAAACCGGCGTTCGAGGTATGGCCGCGGTTCGAACGGGAAGGGATGCCTGATTCTCCCCGGACGTAATAGACGCTCGGCGAGACGCGGAGCGGCTCGACCGCGGCCGCCGGGAGGGCGAGCGCGAAGGCGAGCGCGGTGAGCAGCCTCAAGCGATGCCCGGATTGCCCTGGACGCCCGTCAGCCGGGGCAGGTTCGGCGTGAGCGGCGCGATGGTCTTGCGGTCCTTCAGGTAGCGCACGACCACGTCCCAGATTGGCTCCCCCTTCGCGTCCTCGGCCACTGGCGCCCAGCCGGCGACCTTGTATCGAGCGCCTGCCTCCAAGGGTTTGCCGCGCAGGCGCATATCCGAGATCCTCTTGCCGATGCTTGCCTGCGGGTCGCAGGCATACGTCATGCCTCCCACCCGCACCATGTCTCCGCCCTGCTGCAGGTAGGGATCGGGATTGAACAGATTGTCGGCCACGTCCTCGAGAATCGTCTTGATCTGCTCGCCGGTCATCTCCGTGAGGGTCGAGAACGGGTAGGTGATGGCGGTCTGGTCCATCACGTGGTCGAAGGTGATCGCGTCGCCCGGCAACAGCGTCGTGCCCCAGCGGAAGCCGGGTGAAAAGCCGATCTCGGCGCCCTTGACCTCAAGCAAGGCGTCGAGGATAAGCTGGTCCCAGGTCCCGTTGAAATTGCCCCGGCGGTAGAGCAGTCCTTCGGTGAAGGCCAGTTGTTCCTCAAGCTTCGCGGCATGCGGCGCCCGCACCGTTGTGAGGTACTTGGACATTTCGGGGTCGGCGGGCAGCAGATTCGAGAAAACGGGCAGCAGCCGGTAGCGGTAGCCGGCTACGCCGCCCGTCTGGACCTCGAGGTCGAGCACGCCGAGGAACTTGCCGTTCGAGCCGGCGTTGGTGACCAGCGTTCCGCCGACTTGAACGGGCGCCGGAACGCCGTCGTGCGTGTGGCCGCCCAGTATGGCATCAATGCCGCGCACGCGCGCCGCGAGCTTGAGGTCCACGTCCATGCCGTTGTGCGACAGGAGCACTACCGCGCGCGCGCCCTTGGCGCGCGCTTCGTCCACGACCTTTTGCAGTGCGGTTTCCTGTATGCCGAAAGTCCATTCCGGCACCAGGTGGCGCGGATTGGCAATCGGCGTGTACGGGAAGGCCTGGCCGAGGATCGCCACCGGTACGCCGTTGATCTGGCGCATCGTCCAGGCCTTGAACACGGGGTCCTCGAAGTCCGTGGTCTTGACGTTTTGCGCGATGAATTCAATTGGCGCGAGATCGCGCTCGACCGCCTGGCGCACGCGTTCGGCGCCAAAAGTAAACTCCCAGTGCGCGGTCATCAGGTCTACGCCGAGCAGCTTCTGTGCGCCGATCATGTCGGCGCCCTGCGTCCAGAGCGAAGTCGCCGAGCCTTGCCAGGTATCGCCGCCGTCAAGCAGCAGCGCGTACGGGCGCGAGGCCCTCAGCCGCTTGACGAGGGTGGCGAGGTGCGCGAAGCCGCCGACCTTGCCGTAGCGGCGCGCGGCGCGCTCGAATTCAAGGAAGGTGAAGGCGTGTGCGTCCGGCGAGCCGGCCGCGATGCGGAAGCGCTGCAGCAACGCTTCCCCGACCAGATGCGGCGGGCGGCCGACGGCATCACCGATCCCGAGGTTGACGCTCGGCTCGCGGAAGTAAGTCGGCAGGAGCTGCGCGTGGCAATCCGTGAAATGCAGCAGCGAAACGTTGCCGAAGAGCGGGACGTCATAGAGCTCGCCCGCCGCCTGCGCCGGGCTCAGGCCCGGGCGCAGGCTGGCACCCGCGCTCGCCGCCAGCGCCAGCAGCCGCAGGAATTCCCGGCGCTGCAAGCTACTGGTTGACCGGCGAGGCCGGGTCCAGCAGCAGTCCGACGAGGTCCTTGATCTGCTGCTCGTTCAGCGTGCCAGCGTGCCCGAGGCGGGGCATCTGCGAGCAGAGGTTGAAGGCCTTGGAATTGAAGATGCGGCTGTAGGTGTATTTCTGCATCTCCGGGCTGTTGCCCCGAATCTTGCCGTAGCCCGCGAGGCTTGGCCCGACCGTGCCGAACGCCGACACCTTCGGCGAGAGCTGGTGGCAGTTGTAGCAGCTGCCGCCGTCCTGCACCCCGGGCTTGTCGTTCCACATCGAGCCGCGCCCGCTCTGAGCGATCCTCTCGCCGTTCTTCCAGTTGCCGACCAGGCTGCCGGAGGGAATCGGGATCGCCTTCAACTGCGCTTCCTCGAGCGGCTTGGCCACCTCGGCGGGCGGGTTATCGTTGTAGAGGTTACAGGTGCGCTGCACCTGGTCGAGCTCGATGCGGCTCATGGTCGCCTGGCCGCGCGCGTGGAAGTCCCGTTTCATCACCGCGGTGGTGTGGTCAAGATCGGCGCTCGATACGCGCGGCCGCTCGCCGACCGGCTCGGTGGCGCAGGCAGCGAGGACGAACGTGGCTGCAAGACTCAGGGTTCGCTTCATCGTCGCCTCCGCTCAGCGCTTGATCGCCGGGCCGCGGTAGGTCTCGCCCTCAGCGACCGTCGTCATGAAGTGGATCAGGGCCACCGTCACGTCCGACCCAAACAGCGGCTCGGGCATGCGCATTTGCCGGTAGCAGTCGTTCATGCGCCATTGCAGGGTGACGATCTTGCTGGTGGACACCCGGTAGGCGGGCCAGGTCGCCATCAGTGGCCCGACATGCTTCCGATCATCGAGCTTGGGCAAGTCCGACATGCGGATCCGTTTGCCTTCCTCGCCATGGCATGACGCGCAGGAGAAGTCCCACGGGCCGGCGCGGAGATAGAACAGCGAGCGGCCGAGCTCGACGGACTCGCGCTCCTTGGGGTGCGAGTGCCCCGCTTCGATCTTCATGCCGTTCGAATGGCGGGCGATGTACGCGGAGAGGACCTCGAAATCGGACCCCCGGTCCTCGTTGCCGAAAACCCGCTTGGTGGCTTCCTCGCGGCTGCGGCCCTGCAGCGACACCATGCAGTACAGGAGCCTCGCCTCCAGGTCCATGACGCGGTCGGCGTCGGCGAAGTAGCGCGGCAACGCCGCGTACGCGCCCTTCAGCACGCCCGGGCCCTGGCCGAGGTCGCACTGCTCCAGCGACGCGTTCTTCGGCCCCTGCTTCTTCTTCCAGAGTTCCTCGCCTGCGAGCTCGTAGAGCTCGGTCGGCGCGTTTTCGGCCGCCATCCGCTGGTAGTCGGCGTAGGGCGATTTCTGCGCGAACGCCGGCACCATCGCCAGCGTCAGCGCGAGCCCCGCACTGCAGGTCAGTATGCGCATGCTTCCCCCTCCAGGTAGCGCGCAGCGGTCAGGCGACCGCGGCTTCGGTCTTGTTGGTCTCGCCCTTGTTGTCGAGCCAGCTTACCTCGATCTTGTCGCCCTTGGCGCCACCCTTGAGACGGAACGAGAACACCGGGTTGCGCGACACCGCCTGGCTGATCTGGCCTTCGATCACGGTCTTGCCGTTCAGCTTCACGGTCACGTTCTGGATGAACTCCAGCGGCACGATCTTGCCGCTGGCGTCCTTGCGCTGCCCGGTCTCCATCGGGTGGCTCATCAGCACGCGCACGTCGGTGTACCCACCGCCGAGCGTCGCGCGCATCTTCATCGGTCCTGCCGCCATTTGCCTTCTCCTTGTCCCGTCAGCCGCCGCAGCCGCCGATCGTGACCTTGACTTCCTTGGTCGCGACGAAATGCTTGCCGCCCGCCTCGGCGACGACGCGGACATCCGAGCTCTCGCCCATCTTCACGTTGACCTTGACGAAGGGCAGGGCGCCATCGAGGAAATCGAACCGGGCGGCGAGCGGGAAGGGGTTCTTCTCGATCAGCACAGAGATCGAGGTGGTGCCGGGAATGTTGCTCAGGATCTCGATCGGCACTACTGCGCCGTTCTCGGCGATCTGCGGCGCCTCGATGACGATGTCCTTGCTCGGCGCCGCTCCGGCCGCGCCGATGCTTTTCAGCGCGTCGGCCGGCGTTTTCGCGCCGAAGGCGTCCTTGTTCCATGCCGCTGCAAAGGCAAGCACCGGCTTGAGCATCCCGGCGGCAAGCACCGCCGCCAGCGTTCCCGCCGCTTTCAGTATCCGTCTGCGTCGATCGACCATTGCTTCTCCTCCCGCGAATGCTGCTCGGATAGTAAACCAAGGCAGGTGCCGGGCAATAAATTCTATCTATTCGCGGATCAAAACAAAGGCTTGGCGGGGCGCGCGGCTCCGCAGACAATGCCCGCCTCGCAGGATGTGAAAGGAGTGTCTTGGCCGGCCTGGTCGCACCGCACGGAGGGGGGCAGCTCAAGCCGCTGATGCTGGCGGGCAAGGCGTTGGCCGATGAGCTTGCGCGCGCGAAGACCCTGCCCGCGTTGCGGGTCAGCTCGCGCGAGAAAGGCGACCTGATCATGCTCGGCATCGGCGGCTTCACGCCGCTGGACGGGTTCATGACGCGCGCCGACTGGCAAGGGGTGTGCGACGGCTATCGGACCGCCGGCGGCCTGTTCTGGCCTATCCCGATCACGCTCTCAGCCAGCGCCGCGCAGGCGGCCGCCATTCCCGTCGGCGGGGATCTCGCGCTGGCGGACCCGGACGATGGTTCGCTCCTCGCCACCATGACCGTGCGGGAGAAGTACTCGATCGACAAGGCGCACGAATGCCGCTCGGTGTTCCGCACCGCCGATCCGGCCCACCCGGGCGTGGCGATGGTCCTGCAGCAACTCGAGGTGAACCT
>JAYRND010000064.1:0-14979 GCA_041904885.1 Burkholderiales bacterium | reverse complement strand
TTCCGGCGGCCCATGTGTGGTGCGGCGATCGACTGCTGCAGGCTGAGGTTCCAGTCGAGAACGCCGACCAGCGTCCGGGCGGTGTAGTTGATGATCGCCGGGCCGCCGGCGGCCCCCCGTGCCCACACCAGCACCCCCCCCGGCGAGAACACGAGGGTCGGCGCCATCGCGCTGCGCGGCCGCTTGCCCGGTTCCACGCGATTGGCGAGCGGCCGCCCGCCTTCCTCGGGCAGGAAGGAAAAGTCCGTGAGCTCGTTGTTGAGCAGGAAGCCGCGCACGAAGATGCGGCTGCCGAAGGCGGATTCGATGCTGCTGGTCATGGCCACCGCGTTGCCTTCGGCGTCGACCACCGAAAGGTGGCTGGTGCCGGAGTTTTCCACTGTCGAATCTGTTCCGAGCGCCTTGGGCGCGCCAACGGGCGTTCCGGGAAGTGCCCGGATCATGCTTTTTTCGGGTTTCACCAACGATGCGCGATCGCGCAGGTAACCCGGATCCGTCAATCCGGCCGCCGGAACCTGCACGTACGCAGGGTCGCCCACGTACTGATCGCGGTCCGCGTACGCGAGGCGCCCGACCTCCGAGAAGAGATGTACCGCCTGGCTCGAATTCGGCCGCAACTTGCCCATGTCAAAGCGCTCGAGCATTCCCAGGATCGCCAGCACGGCGATCCCGCCGGAACTGGGCGGCGGCATGCCGCACACCCGGTAGGAACGGTAGGCCCCGCAGATGGGGTCGCGCGCAAGCGCGCGGTACCCGGCGAGGTCCCGCTCGCTAAGGTCGCCCGGCGGCACCGTGGCTGTGGCAGCGGCAACGATATCGCGCGCGACTTCGCCTTCGTAGAAGGCCGCGGGCCCTTCGTCCGCGATCCGGCGAAGCAATGCCGCGAAGTCCGGGTTCTTCAGCCGGTGGCCCGCCGGCAGCGGGCGGCCGTCCGGGAGAAAGAAGTAGCCGCGCGCCGCGGGTTGGCGGCGCAACAGTGGATCCGCGGCGATCAGGCGATGCAGGCGGGGCGACACGGCGAAGCCGTTCTCGGCGAGGGCGATGGCGGGCTCGAACAGCTGCTTCCAGGGCAGGCGGCCGTGCTTTGCGTGCGCGAGCTCCAGCATGCGCAGCAGGCCGGGAACGCCGACGGAGAGCCCCGACCCGACCGCCTCGGGAAACTCAAGCGCCGTGCCGTCGGCGCGGAGGAAACGCTCCGGGCGCGCGGCCGCGGGCGCGGTCTCCCGGCCGTCGAACGCCGCGATCGTCCGCGTGGAGGCGTCCCAGACCAGCGCGAAGGCGCCGCCGCCGATTCCCGAGGATTGGGGCTCCACGAGGTTGAGCACCATTTGTGCGGCGATTGCGGCGTCGAGAGCGCCGCCCCCTGCGCGCAGGATTTCGATCCCCGCGCGTGCCGCATGGGGATTGGCAGCGGCGACCATGTGCTCCGCGGCGCCCGCGCCAGGCAGCGCGAAAGCGAGCGCAAGGAGCAGATTTCGCAGTGCGGCGGCCATATCTTCGTTCGAATCAGGAGTGATCCCGGACGCGAGTATGGCGCAGTAGCGAGGTCCGCACCCAGTAGAATTCGCGATGACATGGAACCGATCTGGTCACCCTCCGAGCAGGCGATCGAGCAGGCGCAGATCACGCAGTTCGCGCGCCACGTGGTGCGCAAGTACAAGCTCGAGCTGAACACCTACCCGGATTTCTACCGGTGGACGGCCGACAACCCCGACGAATTCTGGTCGGAGGTCTGGGACTGGTGCGGGGTGATCGCCGCCAAGAAGGGCTCCACGGTGCTGGTCGACGGCGACAGGATGCCGGGCGCGAAGTGGTTTCCCGACGCGCGCCTGAACTTCGCCGAGAACCTCCTGCGCCGCGGCGACCAGGGCGACGCCTTCGTCTTCTGGGACGAGCGCGGCTTCCAGCGCCGGGTCAGCTACTCTCAGCTCACCAGCGACGTGTCGCGCGCGGCGCAGGCGATCGCCCAGCTGGGGCTGCGGCCGGGCGACCGGGCGGCCGCATTCATCCCGAACATGCCGGAGGCCGGCATGCTCGCGCTCGCCGCCTTGTCGCAGGGCGTCGTCTGGTCGTCCTGCTCGCCCGACTTCGGCACCGGCGGCGTGCTCGACCGCTTCGGCCAGATCGAGCCGAAGATTCTGTTCGTCGCCGACGGCTACCGCTACGCCGGCCGCGAGCACGACGTCCTGGAGCGCGTGGCCGAGATCGCCGAGGGCCTGCCCTCGCTGCGCAAGGTCGTGGTCGTGCCGCACCTGCGCAGCCGGCCCGACGTCGCGGACATCCCCAAGGCGATCCTGCTGGAGGAATGGTTGCGCAAGCACACGCCCGGCGAGATCGAGTACGCGCAGATGCCCTTCGAACATCCGGCCTACATCCTTTTCAGCTCGGGCACCACCGGCGCGCCCAAGTGCATCGTCCACGGCGCCGGCGGCGCGCTGCTGCAGGGCCTGAAGATGTTCAAGCTGCAGTTCGACGTGCGTCCCGGCGACCGCTTCTTCTACTACTGCACGACGAACTGGGTCGTCTGGAACATGCTGTTCCACGGCCTGTGCGCGGAGGCGTCGGTGATGCTCTATGACGGCTCGCCCTTCGAGCGCGGCGGCGCGATCCTCTGGGACTACGCCGAGAAGGAGCGCTTCACGCACTTCGGCACCTCGGCGAAGTACATTGACGCGCTGGAAAAGCGCGGCCTTGCGCCGGTCGAGACGCATCGGCTCGAGGAAATGCGCATGATCCTCTCCACCGGCTCGCCGCTGGTGCCCGAGAGCTATGACTACGTGTACTCGAGGATCAAGCCCGACGTCTGCCTTTCCTCGATCTCGGGCGGGACCGACATCCTGTCGGCGTTCGCCGACGCCAACCCGGTCCTGCCGGTGTACCGCGGCGAGATCCAGTGCCGCTCACTCGGCATGGCGGTGGACGTGTTCGACGAGCAGGGGAATTCCATCGTCGGGCAGAAGGGGGAGCTGGTCTGCACCCGGCCCGTGCCTTCGATGCCGCTCGGCTTCTGGAACGACCGGGGCGGGGAAAAATACCGCAGCGCGTATTTCGAGAGATTTCCCGGCGTATGGACCCACGGCGACTGGTGCGAGCTCACCGAGCGCGGGACGATGATCGTCTACGGCCGGTCGGACGCCACGCTCAACCCCGGCGGCGTGCGCATCGGCACGGCGGAAATCTACCGCCAGGTCGAGAAGATCGACGAGGTGGAGGAGTCGGTGGCGGTCGGCCAGCTCTGGCCTCCCGACAAACCCACCGACACGCGGGTGGTCCTGTTCGTGCGCTTGCGGCCCGGCTTTTCGCTGGACGCGGGCCTGGTGGAAAAAATAAAAGCGCGTATCAAGGCGAACACCACTCCGCGCCACGTGCCGGCGAGGATCATCCAGGTTGCCGACATCCCGCGCACCAAGAACGGCAAGGTGGTCGAGCTCGCCGTGAGGTCGGTCGTGCACGGCATGGGCGTGGCCAACCTGGACGCGCTGGCGAACCCGGAGGCGCTGGAGTTGTACCGCAATCTGCCCGAGCTGCAGGCCTAGCATGGGGAGCAGCTTGGCGGACCGTTCGACGTTGGCGACGCCCCCGGCGCTGGGCGTCAACCTGATCGGCCACGTGTCGGGAAATTTCGGGCTGGGCGTAGCCGCCCGCTCGACGGCGGCGCGGCTGCTCGCCTGGGGACACCCAGTAACGGTCGTCGACGTGGACCCGGGCGACGGGCGCGCGCGGCGCGACCTGAGCTTCGCATCGCTGGAGCGCGAGGGGCCGAGTCCGCGTTCGCTGAACCTGTTCCACATGAACCCCTTGAAGATCGTCAAGTTCGCCAGGCAATGGCGGCCGCGCGCGTCCCTTCGGCTCATCAACGTATGCGTGCCGTTTTGGGAGATGCCGCATCTCCCTCTGGACTGGCTGCCGGTGCTGGGTGTCATGGACGCGGTGATGGCGCCGTCCCGGTTCATCCGCAATGCGATCGAAAATGGGCTGCCAGGGGTACCGGTGCTGGACTATCCGCAGACGGTGGTCCTGCCCCAAGGCGTGCGGCCGGACCGCGCGCGGTGGGGAGGCGCGGCTGGCGCCGTGACGTTTCTGATCGCGTTCGATCCATTCAGCGGCACCGTTCGCAAGAATCCCGCCGGTGCGGTAGAGGCGTTCCAGCGCGCGTTCCGGTCCGGCGAGCATGTCGAGCTCGTGGTCAAGATCAACCGGAGCAAGCAGTCCGCGGGCGCCCGGGCGGACCCGGACCTGCTGAAGCTGACGGAACTCGCCCGATCCGACCCCCGGATCCGCATCGTCGATGAATGCCTCTCGTATGGGGACGTGATTTCCCTCTATGCCAGCGCCGACGTCATGGTGTCACTGCACCGCGCCGAGGGTTTCGGCCTGCACCTCATGGAAGCGATGACTCTCGGCAAGCCGGTCATCGCGACGGGCTGGTCGGGAAACATGGACTTCATGACCGCGGAGAATTCCTGCCTGGTCGGCTATCGGCTCGACCGCGTGATTCCGGACGGACGGGTCGCCGCGAGGGAGTCCCTGCGCCCGGGGCAGGTCTGGGCCGAGCCCGACCTCGACGAGGCCGCTGCCTGGATGCGCCGCCTCGCGGACAGCCCGGCAATGCGATCCGAGGTGGGGGAGCGTGCGGCGCGGTCGATGCGCGAATGGACGGCGGCGGCGAATGCGGCGTCGCCTTTCCTCGAGATCGGCAGGGCGGCCGCTGCGCGGGGCCTGCCCGCGCGCATGCGCCGGCACGCCAACCTCGCGCGGCTGGTGTGGCGGTCGCGCGCCGCCAGCCTGCGCAACCGCTGGGGCCTGAAGCTGCCGGTCGCGCGGGAGTCGGGAAGCACGCGAGGCCGCGCGGGCCAGCCCGAGTAGTCGATGACCCGCTGCGTCTGCACGATCGCGTCGCTGAATTACGCTGCGCAAGTGCGGGCGCTGGCGGAATCCGTGCGCGAGCACGAGCCGGACGCGAGCCTTCATTGGCTGATCGTGGACCGCAAGCGCGTGGACGGCCCGCCCGCCATGCCCGGGTGGGTCGAGACGCACTGGGTGCAGGACCTGGGAGTCCCGGACTTCGAGCGCCTCGCGGTCGTCTACGACGTCCTCGAGCTCAACACCTGCGTCAAGCCGGCATTCATCGCGCAATTGCTCGAGCGCTTCGAGCGGGTGGTCTACCTGGATGCAGACATCCTCCTGTTCGGCCCGCTGGCGCCGGTGTGGGAGGCGCTGGATGCGAATTCGATCGTAGTTACGCCGCATGCGCTTACGCCCTACGCGGCAGGCGATGCTCCGCTGAACGATTCCCTGCTGTTGTCTGTCGGCGCCTTCAATCTCGGTTTTGCGGCGTTTCGCCGTTCCGACGAAGCGCTGCGGCTGCTGGCGTGGTGGCGGGACAAATGCCTGCAGTCCGGCTGGAGCGAGCCGCGCGCGGGTTTCTTCGTCGACCAGAAATGGGCCGACCTGTTCGCATGCCTCTCCGACGACGTCGGCATACTCCGGCATCCGGGCTGCAACGTGGCGTACTGGAATCTGCATGAGCGCGAGCTTGCGGACGTCGCCACGCCGAGACCGCGGGTTCGTTTCGGCGGCATCGACCATCCGCTGGTGTTCTTTCATTTCAGCGGCTTCGATCCGCGGCGGCCGGACCGGCTCTCGAAGCACAAAAAGCGCATGCAGGTGCCGGACGAGTCGATTCGGGGACTTCTCTCCGACTATGCCGGGACGCTGCGCGAGCACGGCTACGCGCAGCAGGCATCGGTACCCTACGGGTTCGGCGCGCTTGCGGGAGGCGTCGGGCTTGGCAAAGCTGCGCGCAGGGCGGCGGCACAGACCCGGCTCCCCGCCTACTTTGCCAACGAGGAGTTCGCGCGCTGGCTCGCAGGATACCGGCTGGGCGCGACTTCGCCGGAAGGGGGCCGGAATCCGGACGGGCGGCGGAGCGGCCTGGTGAGGAAGAACCTGGTCCGGCGGATGCTGCGCCTGTATGCCCGGCTGTTCGGCGCTGAAAAATACGAGGCCCTGATCGCGTACCTGTCCAGGCTGGCGGCACCCGACGAGCAGAAGAAGATATTCCCGTGGAAAGCCCGCTAGCGCCGAGCCCGCAGGGCGTCAACGTCATCGGCTACGTGTCCGGAAACCTGGGCCTGGGCGTCGCCGCGCGTTCGACCGTGGCGCGCCTGCTGGCCTGGGGGCACCCGGTCTGCGTCGTGGATGTCGATCCGGGACGCGACCGGGGAAGGCGAGACCTGAGCTACGCGTCGCTGGAGCGAGGCCCGCCGCATCCGCGGGCGGCCAACCTTTTCCACATGAATCCGGTGGAGATCGTCAACTTTTCCAAACAATGGGCCCGGCGGGTATCGATGCGGGCGAACAATGTATGCGTTCCATTCTGGGAGCTGCCGCACCTTCCCCGGGACTGGCTGCCGGTCCTGCGCGCGATGGACGCGGTGATGGCGCCGTCCCGATTCATCCGGACCGCGCTCGAAAAGGGATTGCCTGGCGTGCCTGTGCTCAGCTATCCGCAGGCGGTGTTCCTGCCCGAGGGCGTGCGGGCCGACCGGCAGCGCTGGGGCTTCTCCGACGGCGTGGTGACCTTCCTCCTCGCATTCGACCCGTTGAGCGACACGGTGCGGAAGAATCCCGCCGGCGCGGTGGCGGCGTTCCAGCGCGCCTTCAGGTCCGGGGAGAAGGTCGCGCTGGTGCTCAAGCTCAACCGCAGCAGGCTTGCGGGGTGGGGACGCCTCGACGACGAGCTTCCCGGCCTGTTTGCCGCCGTGGACTCCGACAGCCGGATCCGCGTGATCGACGAGGACTTGCCCTATGCGGACGCGCTTTCTCTGTACGCAAGCGCCGACGCGATGATCTCGCTGCATCGCGCCGAGGGCCTCGGCCTGCAGCTGATGGAGGCCATGACCCTCGGCAAGCCGGTGATCGCGACCCGCTGGTCGGGCAACACGGATTTCATGACGCCGGACAACGCCTGCCTCGTTGGCTACAAGCTGGAGCGGGTGCGCGCCCTGCACCCGGCCTATGACGCGGAGCTCTCCAGGCCGGAGCAGGTCTGGGCGGCGCCGGACATGGACGAGGCGGTGGCATGGATGCGCCGCCTGGCGGCAGACCGCGAGCTGCGGTCTTCCCTGGGCGCGCGCGCCGCGCAATCGATGCGCGAATGGGCTGCGTCCGCGAATGCGGCGTCGCCGCTCCCGGAAATCGAGAAAGCAGTAGCCGAGGGCGGGACTGTCGCCCGGGCGCGCCGGCATGCCGCGTTGGCCGGAATGGTACGGCGCGAGCGCCTCCGCCGCTTTCTCCGCCGCTGGCGCCGCAAGGCGGGATCGGCGCTCGGGATCGCGCGCGCCCGCGGCTAGCGGCACTCGCTGAGCGAGTAGATCCTGATCCCGTACTCCGGCCCGCAGACGGCCAGCTCGTTTGCGTGGACCGCCACGCCCTTCGGGCCGCCTTCCATCTTGTTGCGCGCGTTGACCTGCCTGAAGCTGTCCTCCGGCCCGAGAATCTTTCGCAGCACTGGGGTCTCCGACCATCGCGTGCCGTAGCCGCTGCGCTCGGGCCGGTAGACGCTGAAGTAGTTCGCGCCCGCGCTGGTGACGACGAGGTGATTCGTGATCGGCGTGAACGCCACCGAGTGCGGATAGCGCAACCCTGGATCCCTGATGACCGTCACCGGCTTCGGGCCGTACTTCATCTTGCGCTTCGACAGCAGGATCCTGCGCCGACGGTAGATGCCGACCGTGTGGTTTCCGTGGTTGGCGATCGCGAGCCAGGTCCCGCAGCGCGAGAAAGCAAGGCCGTCCGGCCCCTGCACGCTGGCGTGCTTCAGGCGGAAGACGGGCCTCAGGCCAAAGCCGTGCGCGGCGCCGTCCGTCCTGCGGTAGAAGTTGATCTTGCTGTTGGTGACATTGCAGGTCGCAAGGAACGCCTCGTCCGGAGGAACGAAGGCGACCCCGTCGGAGAACCTGAGCTTCGCGTCCGGGCCGCGGATCTCGAACACCGGGGCCGTACCGAAATCGCGTGCGCCCGCGTCGCGGCGGAATATGCAGACGGCGCCGGAACGCAGCGCGACCGCGAGAATCTCCGCGCTCCCCGATACCGAGAAAGCGAGGTCGTGGGGATACTCCAGCCGCGATTGCGGGCCGCCGATCGTCGAGAACGGGGAATCCTCGAACCTCCCCGCCGGCCCGCGGCGGTACAGCAGGACGGTGTCGGTGTCCGCGGTCGCCACGGCGAGGATCTCGCCCGTGGCCGAAAACGCGATGCCCTCGAAGCGCTGCGCGGCGCTCGGCGGCACAAGGTGCTGCACCCTGCTGCCGTCTGCATCGATCTGGATCGCCGGACGGCTGGCGGCGCCGGCCCTGCCCGCGCTCATCTAGTGCAGCGTGGAGCGCCTGCGCTCGTAGATGCCCTGCAGCAGCCTGAGCGAGCCCCGGCAGATGGCCTCGTGCGTGAGCGCGTGCCCGAGGTCCTCGATGATGTCGAGGGTGACGGGAATGTGCAGGCCGGCGAGGGCGCGCGCGGCGCGCTCCGCGTAGACGCGTGAAACGACGGAATCGTAGCCGCCGTGCACCAGGTGGATCCGCGCGTCCATGCGCGTGCCGGGCTGCGGCAGGCGCGCGAAGCGGGCCGAGTAGGCGACGACGGCGCCGGCGAGCTCCGGCGTGGCCTTGACCGCCTCGAGCGCGACCGTGCCGCCCTGCGAGTACCCGATCAGGACGGTGCGCTCGGCGGGCACGCGGTGGTTCGTCTGCTCGCGGCGGATGAGCTGCTCGATGCGGGGAAGGATTGCGGACACCCGGTCCAGATGATTCTCCGTCGACAGGTTCTTCGTCGAGAACCATTGCTTGCCTTCCGGGGCTTCCCGATACAAGGAGAAACCGCTCGGCACCACCAGGGCGGCGCTCGGAAAGCGCCCCTGGTACTTGAAGGCGGCGGGGATCATCGAGCGGGCATCGGCGCCGCTCGCATGGAGGAACACGAACAGGTGGCGGGCGGATGGCGAGGGGGCAGGTCCAGAGCGGGCGGGGCCGAATCGGTAGACCTGCTGCATGAGGTCATTCTCGCGCCGCCTCGGGCGTTCTGTAAACTGCCTCCGGCACCGCACGCCCGTTCAGAGGTAACTCCATGCAAAAGAAACGATTCTTCGCCACGCTGTGGGCGCTTACCCGGCCGTACTGGGTCTCGGAGAAGCGCGGCACGGGCCTGATCCTGCTCGGGACCGTCATCGGCCTGACGTTGTTCGGCGTGTGGCTTGAGGTGCAGTTCAATACCTGGAACCGCGACTTTTACAACACTTTCGAGTCGCGCGACGAGGCGGAGTTCTTCCGCCAGTTCGGCGTGTTCGCGATCCTCGCGGCCCTCTACATTTTCAACGCGGTCTACCGCATCTACTTCCAGCAGATGCTCATGATCGAGTGGCGCGCCTGGCTGACCGAGCGCTTCCTCGACAGCTGGCTGAAGGATCGCGCCTATTACCTGCTGCAGATGAAGGATCAGGGCACGGACAATCCGGACCAGCGAATTGCCGAGGACCTGAACGGGTTCGTGGATCTGACCCTGACCCTGTCGCTCGGCTTCCTCTCGGCCGTCGTGACCCTCGTGTCCTTCATCGGCATCCTCTGGGCGCTGTCCTGGCCGGTGACCATCGCGGGGATCGAGATTGAGGGATTCCTCGTCTGGGTCGCGATTCTGTATGCGCTGCCCGCCACCTGGATCGCGCACCTTATCGGCAAGCCGCTGGCCGGCATCAACTTCGAGCTGCAGAAGCAGGAGGCCAACTTCCGCTACTCGCTCGTACGCTTGCGCGAGAACGCCGAAGCAGTTGCCTTGTATAGGGGCGAGCGCGAGGAAGGAACGAACTTCCGGACGCGCTACCAGAACGTGATCGCGATCTGGTGGCGCAAGATGGTGAAGACCAAGCAGCTCAACTGGTTCCAGTCCTTCTACGGCCAGGTCGCGATCATCTTTCCGTTCCTGGTCGCTGGCCCCAGATTCTTCGCGAAGGCGACCCCGCTCGGCGTGATTTTTCAGGTCGCCTCCGCGTTCGGCCAGGTGCAGAACGCGCTGTCCTGGTTCATCAATGTGTACACGACTTTCGCGAACTGGAAAGCCACGGTGGATCGCCTGACCACGTTCAGTGAAGCGCTCGAGCGCGCGCAGGACGAGGTGAAGCATATGGGCGGCGTTCGCGCCGAGGCAGGCGAGAAGGCGTTCAGCCTGGAGCAGATCGAACTCTACCTGCCACAGGGCAAGCTGCTGCTTGAGTCGACTACCGTCGATCTGAAGCAGGGCGAGTCCGTGCTGGTCACCGGGCCCTCCGGCGCCGGAAAATCGACGCTCTTCCGAGCCATCGCCGGCATCTGGCCCTACTGGAAGGGCAAGATCTCGCTGCCGAAAGGCGCTCGGATCCTCTTCCTGCCGCAGCGGCCGTATCTGCCGCTAGGCACGCTAAAGCAGGCGGTGAGCTATCCGCGGGAGGCGGTGAGCGTTGCGGACGCGGAAGTCCGAGAAGCGCTTGCGGCGGTCGGCCTCGGGCACCTGCAGGACGATCTCGCGCGCGACGACAGCTGGGCGCAGACACTCTCGGGCGGGGAGCAGCAGCGCCTTGCGATCGCGCGCGCGCTGCTGAACCGGCCCGACTGGCTGTTCATGGACGAGCCGACCGCGGCGCTGCCCGACGACGCGCAGGCCGCGCTCTACCGCCTGCTGAAGGACCGGCTGCCCGCGACGACGTTCGTCTCGATCGGCCACCGCGCCGAGCTCGCGCAGTTCCACGCGCGCCAACTCGCGTGGGCGAATCTCAGCTCAGGATGATGCAGGTTGTGGTGCCGTGGGCGTAGAGCTTGCCCGCGGCATCCTCCAGCCGCGCCTCCGCGGTAGCCGTCTTGTTGCCGAAGTGGATCACGCGGCCGGTCGCACGGATCGTGCCGGTCTTCGCGGTGATCGCGCGCACCAGGTTGGCCTTCACTTCCAGCGTGGTGTAGCCGACGCCCGGCGGCAGCCGCGTGTGCACGCAGCAGCCCATCGCCGAATCGAGCAGGGTCATGGCCAGGCCGCCGTGCACCACGCCGATCGGGTTGTAGTGCTGCTCGCCCGGCTCGCACTCGAACACCGCCAGCCCTTCCCCCACCTCGGTCAGGCGATAGCCCATGAGCGCCATGATCGGTGGCGCCGCGATTCTGCCGGCGATCAGTTGCTGCATGTATTCCAGGCCGCGCAGGTCCTTGCCGGCGGCGAAGGCGGCATGCGGGTCCTGCCAGCTCACGGTGAGCGAGCGCTGCATCGTCGAATCTCCTTCAGTTCAGTATAGCGGCGCGGGATGCGGCAGCGCGGGCGAGGCGAGGCTCGCCACCGCCGATGTTCCGGCGATGAAGTCCGCCGCCGCGCGCGTGGCGGTGTCGCTCTCGAGGATGCGCCCGTGGCCGAGGCCCTCGGTCGCAAGCAGTCGGGCCCCCGGCCAGGCGCGCGCGAGCGCCGCGCCCTGCGACCAGGGAACGACGCTGTCGCCTCGATCGTGGATCACAAGCGCCGGCGTGCGCAGCCGTGGCGCGAGGCGCGGCAGCTCGAGCTCGCGCCAGCGCAGGCCGAAGCGTTCCTCGATCGCTGCCTGCATTGCGCGGCGAAGCCGCTCGGACATCCAGAACCAGCGCGCGAACTGGCGCGAGTAGCCGACCAGATCCGAGGGCGGGCTGACGAGCACCGCGCTCTCCAGCGCCAGGCCGCGCGAAAGCGCGATGGCGGCGGCCACGGCGCCCAGCGAGTGCGCGATGACGTGCCGTACCCCGCCTTGGCTCGCGGCGACTGCGGCGAGCGCCCCGGCGAAATCGGGCAGGCCGGTGAGCTTGCCTTCCGACAACCCGTGCGCGGGCTGGTCGTACGCGATCACGCGATAGCCGGCGGCGAGCAGGCCGGGAACGAATCCGCGCATCTGCGCGCTGTAGCCGCCCCAGCCGTGCGCGAGCACCACGGCGGGTGCCTCGAGCGGGCCCCAGCGCCAGGTGGCGAGCTGGCGGCCGCGGTACTCGATGAAGCCGGCGCGCGCATCGAGGAAGTCGAAGAACGTGCTCTGCGGCAGGCGCGGCTTGGGCGGGGTAAGGAACAGCCGCTCGGCGAGCGCGGCGGCATGCTCGGGCAGCAGCAGCGAGCCGGTCAAAAACCGAACGTTCGTGCTAATTCTGTGCAATTGATGGGCGAGGGCCATGGCAACTCCTTTCTACGGGTCGACTAGCGGGCGGCCGCGCGCAACGGCCCGCGCGCGGGCGAAGCGGCGAAACGCTCGATGAGCGTCTCGAAAGCGGCGAGCGCACGCGCGCGCGCCTTGTCGTAGCCAAGCAGGCGCCGGTGATGGTGCGCCACGAGCGCGATGCCGAACAGCTCGAAGGCGATCTGCTCTATATCCGTGCCGGGCGCGAGCTGCCCCTGCTCGACGGCCTGGCGCGCGGCGCGCGTCAGCGTGCCGATCCAGGCGCGCTGGCCGGCGGCGAGCGTGTCGCGCACGGGCCCGGGCTTGTCGTCGAATTCGATCGCGCCGCCGATCATCGGGCAGCCGCCCGGCAGGTCGGCCGACTCGGTCCAGTCGATCCAGTTGACGAAGAGCGCGCGAAGGCGTGGCAGGCCGCGCGGCTTGGCGAGCGCGGGATTGACCACGATCTTCAGGAATTCCTGCTGGCCGCGGTCCATCACCGCGATCAGCAGCTCGTCGCGCGAGCCGAAGTGCGCGAACAGGCCCGACTTGGACATGCCAGTGGCCGCGGCGAGCGTGCCGATCGTCAGGCCTTCAAGTCCGTCCTTGCTGACGATGTGGAACGCGGCGTCGAGAATCGCGGCGCGCGTGCGCTCGCCCTTGCTGGTCGGGCCGGTCGGTGGGCTCATGGGGCGGCACAATAGTACGAACGTTCGTATGTGTCAAGCCGCCGGCCAGCGCGCGCGCAAGGTATTGGCCGGTATGGCTTTCGGGCCTGGCGGCAACCTGCTCGGGAGTGCCCGCTGCGACGATGCGCCCGCCGCCGTCGCCGCCTTCAGGGCCGAGGTCGATCACCCAGTCGGCGGTCTTGATGACATCCAGGTTGTGCTCGATGACCACCACCGTGTTCCCGGCGTCGCGCAGGCGATGCAGCACGTTGAGCAGCAGCTGGATGTCGTGGAAATGCAGCCCTGTGGTGGGCTCGTCCAGGATGTAGAGCGTGCGCCCGGTGTCGCGCTTGGAGAGCTCGAGCGACAGCTTCACGCGCTGCGCCTCGCCGCCCGAGAGCGTTGTCGCCGACTGGCCGACCTGGATATAGGCGAGGCCGACCTCCGAAAGCGTCTCCAGCTTCCTGCGGATCGCCGGCACCGCGGCGAAGAAATCCACCGCTTCGGCGACCGTCATCTGCAGCACCTCGTGGATGCTGCGCCCCTTGTATCGGATCTCCAGAGTCTCGCGGTTGTAGCGGCGGCCGTGGCAGACGTCGCAGGCCACGAACAGGTCGGGCAGGAAGTGCATCTCGACGCGCGTCACGCCGTCGCCCTGGCAGGCCTCGCAGCGCCCGCCCTTGACGTTGAACGAGAATCGCCCGGCATCGTAGCCGCGTGCACGCGCTTCGGGCACGCCAGCGTACAGATCACGGATCGGCGCAAACAGGCCGGTGTAGGTCGCGGGATTGGAGCGCGGGGTGCGGCCGATGGGGCTCTGGTCGACGTTCACCACCTTGTCGAAATTCTCCAGGCCAGCAATCGCGCCATGCGGCGCGGGCTCCTTCTGCGCGCCGTACAAGTGGCGCGCCGCCGCCGCGTAGAGCGTGTCGTTGACCAGCGTGGATTTGCCCGAGCCCGAGACGCCGGTCACACAGACCAGCAGGCCCACCGGCAGCTCGAGCGTCGCCTGCTTCAGGTTGTTGCCGCTCGCCTCGCGCACCAGGAGCCGCTTCGGGCCGGGGCGGTGGCGCAGCCGCGGCACGGCGATCGAAAGCGCGTGCGCGAGGTATCTGCCGGTGAGGGACTCGGGCGCCGCAATGATCTCCTCCGGCGTGCCCTCGGCCACGATCTCGCCGCCCGCACGTCCGGCTCCCGGGCCCATGTCGACGACGTGGTCGGCGGCGCGGATCGCATCCTCGTCGTGCTCGACCACAATTACGCTGTTGCCGAGGTCGCGCAGGCGCTTGAGCGTCTCGATCAGGCGCGCGTTGTCACGCTGGTGCAGGCCGATCGAGGGCTCGTCGAGCACATACATGACGCCGGTGAGGCCCGAGCCAATCTGGGAGGCGAGGCGGATGCGCTGCGACTCGCCGCCCGAGAGCGAGCCCGCGGCGCGCTCCAGCGCCAGGTAGTCGAGGCCCACGTTGACCAGGAACTCCAGGCGGTTCGCGATCTCGCGGACGATGCGTTCGGCGACCCGCCCCTTCGCGCCGGGCAGCTTCAAGGTCCTGAAGAAATCGAAGGCCTTTCCGAGCGGCAGGGCGGAGACCTCATAGATGGACTTGTCCGCAACCTTCACGTGGCGTGCCTCGCGGCGCAGGCGGGTCCCGCCGCACTCCGGGCAGGGCAGGGTGGCGCGGAACTTGGCGAGTTCCTCGCGCACCACCGCCGAATCCGTCTCCCGGTAGCGGCGCTCGAGATTGGGGATCACCCCTTCGAAGGCGTGCTCGCGCACCTGGCTGCGGCCGCGCTCGGTGAGGTAGCGAAAGGCGATCTTCTCCTTCCCCGAGCCGTGGAGGATGACCTTCTGCGCGGCCTCGTCCAGCATCTCCCAGGGCGCCTCGATGTCGAAGCCGTAGTGGGCGGCGAGCGAGCCGAGCAGCGCGTGGTAGAAGTGGTTGCGGCGGTCCCAGCCGCGGATCGCGCCGCTCGCGAGCGACAGGTTCGGGTGCGCCACCACTCGGCGCGGATCGAAGAATTCCACGGAGCCCAGGCCGTCGCACTTGGGGCAGGCGCCCATCGGGTTGTTGAACGAGAACAGGCGCGGCTCGAGCTCGGCAAGGGAATAGTCGCAGACGGGGCAGGAGA
>JAYRND010000063.1:0-19358 GCA_041904885.1 Burkholderiales bacterium | reverse complement strand
GGTCGAGGCCGTGCACCGCATCGCCACCGATGCAGGCCGCCTGAAGCGCGGCTGGGTGGAATCCATCCTGCAGGCGGGCGTGACCGAGGAGCAGTACGTCGAGGCTGTCGGCGTCATCGCGCTGATCACCGCGCTGGACAGCTTTGACCACGCCCTGGGCCGTGAGCGGCGCGCGCTGCCGGCCCCGCGGTCGGGAGAGCCGGCACGCCATCGTCCCGCGGGCGCCCGCACGGGCCTTGCCTGGGTGCCGACAGTGGCGCCCGAAGATCTGCAACCCGGCGACCCCGACCCGTATGCCGTGCACGGCACCAAGAACATCCACCGCGCGCTCAGCCTCGTGCCGCAGGAGGTGTTCAACTTCTTCGACCTCGACGTGGAGCTCTACCTGAAGGATCACGAGATCCGCGACTTCGACCGCGAGTACCGCGCGCTGACGCACCCGCAGATCGAATTGCTCGCGGGGCGCGTGTCGGCGCTGAACGGCTGCTACTACTGAACCGTCAGCCATTCGGCGCTGCTCCGTGCGAGCGGCCAACATGCTGGCAGCGGTTTCGCGGTGGAGAGCGTCATCGGCGGCGCGGATGCGGGCGTGCCGCATGGCGCAATGCTGGTCGAATTCGCCGAAGCCATGCTCGGCGGCGATGCGGACCGAAAGGCGCGTGCGCGCCGCGGCCTCGAGGGCGCGCTGGGCGCGGCCGCGCTGGTCGACGCCGCCGCGCTGGTGGCCTCCTTCAGCGCCGTGGTGAAAATCGCCGACGCCACCGGCATCCCGCTCGAGGACTACAAGGAGGCGGCGACGCGGGATCTGCGCGACCAACTCGGGCTGGAACGCTTCAACCGCAACGCGGCTTCGGATTCCCGGGCGTAAACTGGCCTGATGCGCATCGAATCGATCGAGACGCGCCTGTACCGCGTCCCGCCCACCGTCCGCATCTCGGACGCCATCCAGTCGATCCACCGCTGGGAGTGGATCGTCACCACCATCCGCACCGACACCGGGCTGGTGGGCCGCGGTTGGACCTATACGCTCGGCATCGGCGGCACGGCGGTCCGCGCCATCGTCGCGGACTACCTCGGGCCGCTGCTGGTCGGCAGCGACGCGCGCGACATCGACCGCATCTGGAACCGCTGCTGGCTGGAGCTGCACGCCAACGGCTCGGGCGGCTTCACCACGCTCGCCATCGCGCCCATTGACATCGCGCTGCACGACCTCGCGGCGCAGCAGGCCGGGCTGCCGCTGTGGAGGCTGCTCGGCGGGGCGCGCGAGCGCATCCCGGCCTACGGCAGCGGCATCAACATGCACCTCGACGGCGAGCCGCTTGCCGAGCAGATGCGCGGCTTTCTCGAGCGCGGCTATCGCGCGGTGAAGATGAAGGTCGGGCGCGACGACGCGCAGGAAGACGTCGAACGCGTGGCGACGGTGCGCAAGGTGATCGGGCCGAAGTCGCGGCTGCTGCTCGACGCCAACCAGAAGTGGACCCCGGGCGAGGCCATCCAGCGCGTTCGCATGCTGGAGCGGTTCGACCCCTACTGGATCGAGGAGCCGGTGCTCGCCGACGACATCCCCGGCCACGCGCGCGTGCGCGCCGGGCTCGGCACGCCGGTGGCGCTCGGCGAGACGCTCTTCACGCGCTTTCAGTTCGCCGACTACATTCGCGCGGGAGCGGTGGACATCGTGCAGGCGGACGTGCCGCGCGTCGGCGGCTTCACCGAGTGGATGAAGATCGCGCGGCTCGCCGAGGCGCACAACCTGCCGGTCGCGCCGCATTTTGCCGTCGAGCTCTCGGTGCACGCGCTGTGCGCGGTCAACCACGGCCTGATCCTCGAAGACCTGCAGGGCGGCTCGCTCACCGACCTGGGGCTGCTTGAAGAGCCCTGGCGCGTCGAAAACGGCTGGGGCGTGCCGCCGCAGCGCCCGGGCCTCGGCTACGTCTGGAACGAGCGCGCGCTGGCGAAGTACGAAGTGACCGGTCCGATCACCGACCTGCAGGCGACGCGCGCGGGATAGCGCGGCGGCAGGCAGGTCTGGCGGAAGAGGAAGGAGTCGAACCCACCAGAGGCGTCAGACGCCTCTCTCCGGATTTGAAGTCCGGGCGCCCCACCGGGGACGTTTCTCTTCCAGGATTCGGGTATTGAGCCGGCGCAGGTCGCCGCTGCGGCGAGTGTAGCCGGCTTCATCCAGGTATTCGAGCACCTCGATGGTGAGGTTGCGCCCGAGCGCCGAGCGGTCTCGATAGGCGGCCGCGGCAAATCCCTGTCCGCAGGAGTCTGCGTCGAGTTCGGCGGCGATGCCCACCAGGCGCTCGATCGCCTCGGGCAGGAAGAACCGGTTCGCCGCCACGCGGTGCACGCGCCCCGCGCGCGCCGCGCGCTGCAGGAACTCGGCAAGGGCCTTCGGCTCCATCGCCAGTTGCGGCGCGAGCTCGTTCACCCGCGGCGGGCGCGCGCCTTCGCCCGCGAGCAGCGGCGCGGCCTTCTGCCACAGCGCCTCGTCGGCGCGCGAGAGCACCGGCCGGTGCCCGGGCAGGCGCAGGCGCGCGCCTTCGCGCGCGAGGCGGCCCTCGCCGACGAGGAAATCCGCCACGGCGGGGAACGGCGCGCCCGCTTCGGCCGGCCGTGGCCCGACTTCATCCGGATGCGCGGCGTGCCACTGCGCGACCGCGCCCTCCAGGCGCTCGCACTGCGCGCGCCAGCGCCTGGCGCGCATGAGCTGCCGCTCCCCGCGCGACTCGAAGGCGACGAGGTCCCGCGCCGTCTCCATGCGCCGGAGCTCTTCCGCGGGCAGGCCGAAGCTGCAGGCGAGCCAGCGCGCATCCACGAAGCCCGGCTCCGCATCGAGGAGCGAGTCGAGCGCGTTCTCGGCCGGCTTGCCGGAGATGCGCGCAAGGAATTCCAGGCGCTGCGGCCGCGCCGCGCCGCGCTCCGGCGGCATCGGGTCGGCGACGATCCCGGCGCCCGCCAGGCGCTGCGATCCCGTGTCGCGCAGGAGCAGCCGGTCGCCGTGCCAGGCGCTTACCGGTTGTGTAAACGAGAGCCGCGCAAAGCGCCCGAAGCGCGCGAGGCGCGCGGGCAGGGTGGCGGTGCCCAGGTGCACGCCGACCATGCCGCCGCGCGAAGACAGTCCCGTGAGCGGCTCCAGCTCGATGTCGAGATGGCGCGAGAGCGGCGCCGGGCCGGCATCGAAAATCGTGTCGCCGCGCTCCACGTCGCCGCGCACAACGCCCTGGAGCGCGAGCGCGCAACGCTGGCCGGAGACGGCGCGAGTCGCTTCGCCGCGGTTCGCGCGCAGGCCGCGCACGCGTGCGCGCAGGCTGCGCGGCAGCACCAACACCTCGTCGCCGATGCCGATGGCGCCCGAAAGGACGGTGCCCGTGGCGACCAGCCCCTGGCCGTCCACGATGAAAGCGCGGTCCACGTGCATGCGAAAGCGCCGGTTGGACTTTTCCCGGGAAATGCTTCCGGCGACCTCCTGGAGTTTCTTGAGGAGTCCTTCAATTCCCTCGCCGCTGCGGGCGGAGACGGCGACGATTTCCGCACCGTCAAAGCGCGAACCTGCGAGCAGCTCGGCGATCTCGCCGCGCGCGGCGGCAATTCTCTCGGGCGGCGCCTGATCGATCTTGCTCAGCACTGCAAGCAGGCGCGGCGCGCCCAGCCGCTCGAGGATCGCGAGGTGCTCGCGCGTCTGCGGCATCGGCCCGTCGTCGGCGGCCACCACCAGCAGCGCGAGGTCGATCCCGTGCACGCCTGCGGCCATGTTGCGCACGTAGCGCTCGTGACCCGGCACGTCCACGAACGCAATCGTCTCCGCGCCTGCGCGCGGCAGGTAGGCGAAGCCCAGGTCGATGGACATGCCCCGGCGCTTTTCCTCGGGCAGGCGGTCGGTGTCCTCGCCGGTGAGGGCGCGGACGAGCGCCGTCTTGCCGTGGTCGACGTGGCCCGCCGTCGCGACGATCATGGCCCGCGGTCGAGCGTGCGGCCGCGCAGCTGCGCGGCGAAGCCCTCTTTGTCCTCCAGGCAGCGCAGATCGAGCCACACCGCGCCGTCGTGCACCCGCGCGATCACCGGGACCGGCAGTCGGCGCAGGCTCCGCGCGACCTGCGCCGCGCTCAGTCTCCCGGCCGCCGGAGCGATGCGCAGCGCCACGCTGGGCAGCCGGTCCACCGGCAGCGAGCCGCTTCCGACCTGGCTCGAGCATTCCTCCACGCTCACTGTCCCGAGCGCGCCGCAGTACTCCTGCAGCGCGGGCCGCAGGTGCTCGGCGAGCGCGGCGATCTCCGCCAGCGGGCGCGTGAGCAGGCGCAGCGCCGGCAGGCGCTCGGGCAGGCGCTCGGGGTCCAGGTACAGGCGCAGCACGGTCTCCAGCGCGGCGATGCGGGCCTTGTCGAGGCGCAGCGCGCGCTTGAGCGGGCTGCGGCGCATCTTTTCGACGAGGTCGGCTCGGCCGACCGCGAGTCCCGCCTGCGGGCCGCCGAGCAGCTTGTCGCCGCTGAAGGTCACGAGGTCCGCGCCGGCGCCCAGCGCCTGCGCCGGCGTGGGCTCGGGCGGCAGGCCCCAGCGCGTGAGGTCCACCAGGCTGCCGCTGCCCAGGTCGTTGAGGAAGGGGAGCCTGCGCTCGCGAGCGAGCCGCGCCAGCTCGCCCTCGGGAGGCGCGGCGGTGAAGCCGACCACCGCGTAGTTGCTCGCGTGCACCTTGAGGATGGCGGCGGTGTGCGGCCCGATCGCACGCTCGTAATCGCGCAGGTGCGTGCGGTTGGTGGTGCCCACCTCGCGCAAGGTGCAGCCCGAGGCTTCGACGATCTCGGGGATGCGGAACGAGCCGCCGATCTCCACCATCTCGCCGCGCGAGACGATGACCTCGCGTCCCGCCGCGATCGCGTGCAGGGCGAGCAGGACCGCGCCCGCGTTGTTGTTGACCGCGGTCGCCGCCGCGGCGCCGGTCAGGCGGCAGAGCAGCGCTTCCAGGTGCTCGTCGCGCTCGCCGCGCTCGCCCGCGTCGAGGTCGTACTCGAGGTTGGCGGGCTCGCGCAGGCTCATCGCGGCGGCCTGCGCGGCAGCCGCAGGCAGCGGCGCGCGCCCGAGGTTCGTGTGCAGCACCGTGCCGCTCAGGTTGAAGACGCGGCGCATCGAGGGCCGCGAGAGCGTTTCCAGGCGCTCGAGCAGCGCGCCCACGATGGCGCCGTCGGATACGTCGACCGCGCCGCCCGCCTTCATCATCACGCGGCGCGCCTCGAGTTCCGCGCGCAGTTCCTCCACCACCAGGGCGCGCCCGTGGCGCGCGACGGCCGGCGCGAGGCGCGCGTCCTGCAGGATGCGGTCGACCGACGGCAGATCCGCGAGGCGCATGCCGCCATGGTACCGGCGCGGGGGTGGACTTTGAAATACCATCCGCCCCGTGCTGGAAATCTTCGAGGTCACCGCGCCGTTCTTCGCGCTCATCCTGTGCGGCTACCTCGCGGCGCGCCTGCGCCTGCTGCCGGAAAAATCGGTGCCGGCGCTGAACGTCTTCGTCCTCTATTTCGCGCTGCCCTGCATGCTGTTCCGCTTCAGCGCGCGGACGCCGTTCGGCGACCTGCTCAACCTGCCGGTGTTCCTCGCCTATATGGCGGCGGGGCTCGCGACGCTGGGCGCGTTCGCGCTGCTCGCCCGCTACGGGCGCGGCGATTCGCCGCGCGACGCCATCTACGGCGGCCTGGCGGCCGCCTGGTCGAACTGGGGCTACATGGGGTTCGCGCTGCTGCCGGCCATCCTCGGGCCGGCGGTGCTGCCGATCGTGGTCGCGGCCGGCATGGCCGACCTCCTGGTGGTGGTATCGGCGACGCTGGCTCTCGATTCCCTCTCGCAGCGCTCGGGCGGCGTCGCGGCTGCGGTCGCGGGCGCCCTGCAGCGCGTGGCGCGCAACCCGCTCATCTGGGCGATCGTCGCCGGCGGCGCGTTCTCCGCGGCCGGGCTCGCCCTGCCGCGGGTGCCGGGCGAGATCGCGCGGCTGCTGGGCGAGGCGGCGGTGCCCGTTGCCCTCTTCACCATCGGCGTGTCGCTCTATCGGCCGGGAATCCGCTGGGAATGGGGCGCGGTGCTGTGGATCGCCGGGGCGAAGCTCGTCGCGCACCCGCTGCTGGCCGCCCTGGTCGCCGCGCAGCTGTTTCGCCTGTCGACCCTGGAAGTCACCACCCTGACGCTGGCCGCCTCGCTGCCCGTGGCGGGCACGGTGTTCCTCTTCGCCGAGCGGGCCGGCGCCAATGGCGAGCGCATCGCCGCGGCGATCCTTGTTTCCACCGCGCTCGCCTTCCTCAGCTTCTCGTCGCTGAGCTGGGTGCTGGCGTCCGGCGCGCCGCGCTGATACCGTAGCCGCCACGCCATGTCCGCTTTGCCTGCCGCTGCCGAAGCCGCCGGGGTCCCGGAGGGAACCGACCTGGTCGAGTGGTATTACGACCACGGCCATTCCGACGGTCTGCCCGTGGCGCCGCCCACGCCGGAGAAGATGGCGGCGATGGTCGCGGCGCTCGGCGGCGAGCCCGGCAAGGTGGAAGCGCGCGTACCGCCGCGCTGGGGCGTGCTGACACGCGAGGTGCTGGCGGTGAACCTGGTGCTCGCCGGCTGCAAGCCGGAATACGCGCCGGTGGTGCGCGCCGCGCTGATCGCGCTCTGCGAGCCTGCCTTCAACCTGAACGGCGTGCAGGCCACCACGCACATGGCGAGCCCGCTGCTGGTGGTGAACGGCCCGATCGCGCGCGAGATCGGCATGAACGGCGGCTGCAACGCATTCGGCTCGGGCAACCGCGCCAACGCCACCATCGGCCGGGCGATCCGCCTGGTGCTGCTCAACGTGGGCGGCGGCTGGCCGGGCGACCTGGACAAGAGCACGCTCGGCAACCCGAGCAAGTACACCTACGCGGTTTGCGAGAACGAGGCGGACAGCCCGCTTGCGCCCTACCACGTCGAGAAGGGCTTCGCCGCCGAGGATTCCACGGTGTTCGTGATGGCCGCCGAGGCGCCGCACAGCGTCACCAACCACGTCGCCAACGACCCGCAGGGGATCCTCGACAGCATCTGCTCGGCGATGAGCACCATCGCCCACAACAACGCGGTGTCGAGCGGCCATTGCGCGGTGGTGCTCGGCCCCGAGCACGCGGCCACCATCGCCAAGCACGGCTGGAAGCGGCACGATGTCCGCTCCTACCTGTGGATGTACTCGGGCAACAAGTTCCGCGAGCTCGCTTTCGACCACCGCTACGGCAAGGTCTACAACCGCTCGCTGCCGGCCTGGTACCGGCGCGATCCCGACTCGCGCATCCCGGTCGTCCCCTCTGCCGAGAACATCCACCTGTTCGTCATCGGCGGCGAGGCGGGCCGCTTTTCCGCGTTCATCCCCGGCTGGGGCCACATGAGCTCGCCCGTGCTGCGCGAGATCGAGGGCGCGACCCGCGCCGGGCCGCGCTGCGTGGATGGCACCTGTTACCTGTAGCGAAAGGAGGCAAGAGCATGATCGCTGTCTACGATCCGCGCGGCGAGGTGCGCGCCGATGAGCGCCCCGTGGCCGCGCGCGTGCGCGCGCTCGACGGGCTGCGCGTCGGCATCCTCGACAACACCAAGTGGAACGCCAACAAGCTGCTGCGCGCGGTGCGCGACAAGCTGCAGGCGCGCCACGCGCTGGCGGCGGTGAACTACTACCGCAAGGAAAGCTTCTCGCGCTTCGCGGCGCCCGCGCTGATCGAGCAGATCCGCGCCGAGAACGACATCGCGCTGACGGCGATCGGCGACTGAGGCTCGTGCACGTCGTGCTGTATGCATGACGGCATCAGCCTGGAGTCGCTGGGAGTGCCCACCGCGGTGATCGTCACCGCCACCTTCCTGCACGAGGCGAAGGTGCAGCGCGCGGCGCTCGGCATGAGCGCGCTCGCGCCGGTGGTGATCGACCATCCCCTGAGCTCTCTTTCCGACGCGGAGATCGACGCCCGCGCGGCGCAGGCGCTGGAGCAGGCGCTGCAAATCTGGCAGGGATAAATCCGAGCGCGGTTATCAAGTAAAATCCGCAGTTCGATCATGCGGATAGCACTTCTCTGCGCGCTGTTTGCCGGCGCTGCGCTAGCACAGCCGGCCAAGGAAACCGCCAAAGAGGCGCCCAAGGGCCCGCCCGCCATGCCGGTGAAGGCGGTGGCGGCGACGACCGCGCCGGCGGTGGACGAAGCCGGCGCCGTGGGCAGCCTGCGCGCGGACGAAGCGATCGTCATCCGCCCGGAGATCGCCGGCCGCGTCACCGAGATCCGCTTCAGCGAGGGCCAGAACGTCGCGCGCGGCGCGGTGCTGGTGCGCCTGGACCAGAGCGAGCTCGCCGCGGTGGTCGCCTCCAGCCGCGCGCAGCTCAAGCTCGAAGAGCAGAAGATGGGGCGCGCCGAGGACCTGCAGAAGAAGGGCTTCATCAGCACGCAGGGCCTCGACGACCAGCGCACCAGCCTCGCGCGGGCGCGCGCGAAGCTCGCGGAGGACGAGGCGCGGCTCGCCAAGACCGAGATGCGCGCCGCCTTCGCCGGCGTCGCCGGGCTGCGGCAGGTGAGCGAGGGCCAGTACGTCGCCGCCGGCACCGACATCGCGCGGCTGGAGAAGATCGACCAGCTCAAGCTCGACTTCCGCATCCCTGAGGCGTTCATCGCCCGCGTGAAGACCGGGCAGCCGGTGCGCGTGCAGGTGGACGCCTACCGCGACAAGGCCTTCTCGGGCAACGTGTACGCCATCGAGCCGGGCATCGACGACCAGACGCGCACCATCCTCCTGCGCGCGCGGGTGGCGAACACGGAGCTGCAGCTGCGGCCGGGAATGTTCGCGCGCGTGCGGGTCCAGCTCGGCGTGCGCGAGAAGGCGGTGTGGGTTCCCGAGGCGGCGATCGTGCCCAAAGGGCAGGAGAGTTTCGTGTTCCGGATCGCCGCGCCGGCCAACGGCGTGGGCAAGGCGGAACTGGTGCGCGTGCAGACCGGCGCGCGCAAGGTCGGCGAGGTCGAGATCCTGAAAGGGATCGCGGAAGGCGAGCTCGTGATCACCGAAGGGACGCAGAAGATCGGCCCGGGCTCCCCGGTCCTCGTGGTCGACAAGAAGTAGGCGATGCAGCTCCCGGAACTCTGCATCCGGCGCCCGGTCTTCGCCACGGTCATGAGCCTCATGATCGTGCTGATCGGCGTGATCTCGTTCCAGCGCCTGACGGTGCGCGAGTACCCGAAGATCGACACGCCGGTGGTCTCGGTGCGGACGGTGTACAAGGGCGCGAGCCCGCAGGTGATCGAATCGCAGATCACGCAGCCGCTGGAGGACTCGATCTCCGGCATCGAGGGCGTGCGCTCGATCAAGTCGGTGTCGCGCGAGGAGGTCTCGCAGGTCACCGTCGAGTTCGTGCTCGAGCGCAACGTGGATTCGGCCGCCAACGACGTGCGGGACCGCGTGGCCCGCGTCCGGGCCCTGCTGCCCGAGGCCGCGGACGAGTCGGTGGTCTCGAAGATCGAGGCCGACGCGCAGGCGATCCTGTGGATGCGGCTCTCCAGCAACCGCCACACACCGCTCGAGATCTCGGACTACGCCGACCGGTACGTCGCCGACCGCATGAAGACGCTGCCGGGCGTCGCCTCGGTGATCATCGGCGGCGAGCGGCGCTACGCCATGCGCCTGTGGATCGACCGCGACCGGCTCGCCGCCTACGGCCTCACCCCGCAGGACGTGGAGGCGGGGCTGCGCCGCCAGAACGTCGAGATTCCCTCCGGGCGCATCGAGTCCTCGCAGCGCGAGTTCACGGTGCTGACGGAAGCCGACCTGCGCAACCCGGGGCAGTTCGACGAGATGATCCTGACCGAGTCGCGCGGCTATCCGGTGCGGCTGAAGGACGTCGGCCGCGCCGAGCTGGGCGCGCTGGACGAGCGCAGCCGGCTGCGCGTCAACGGCAATCCCGCCGTCGGGCTGGGCGTGGTCAAGCAGTCCACCGCCAACACGCTCTCGGTGGCGAACGCCGCGAAGGCCGAGATCGGGCGGCTGCAGGCCAGCCTGCCGCCGGGCATGTCGCTGCAGGTGGCCTTCGACTCCTCGGTCTTCATCGATCGCTCGATCGCCGCGGTCTACCGCACCATGATCGAGGCGACGCTGCTGGTGATGCTGGTGATCTTCGTCTTCCTGCGCTCGTTCCGCGCCACCCTGATTCCCTTCGTCACCATCCCGGTCTCGCTCATCGGCGCGTTCTTCTTCCTGTTCCTGATGGGGTTCTCGGTCAACGTGCTCACGCTGCTGGGCCTGGTGCTCGCCATCGGCCTGGTGGTGGACGACGCGATCGTGGTGCTGGAGAACTGCCACCGGCACGTCGAGATGGGCAAGGAGCCGCGCCAGGCCTCGATCGACGGCTCCAAGGAGATCGCCTTCGCGGTGATCGCCATGTCGCTCACGCTCGCGGCGGTGTTCGCGCCGCTGGGCTTCATGACCGGCAACACCGGGCGCCTGTTCACCGAGTTCGCGCTGACCGTGGCCGCCGCGGTGGCGGTTTCCGGCGTGGTCGCGCTCACGCTCTCGCCGATGATGTGCTCGCGGATCCTGCAGGCGCACGAATCGCACGGACGGCTGTACCAGGCGATGGAGCGCTTCTTCGTGGGCATGAACGCGGCCTACCGGCGCTCGCTCGCGGTGGTGCTCCGGCGCGGCGCGGTGGTCGCGCTGGTGTTCGCGGCGGTGTCGGGGTCGGCGGCGCTCCTCTACAGCTCGCTCAAGTCCGAGCTCTCGCCGCTGGAGGACCGCGGCTTCTTCCTGGCGCTGGTGATCGCGCCCGAGGGCGCGTCGATGGACTACACGGACGGCTACATGCGGCAGATGGAAGGGATGTTCGCCAAGGTGCCGGAGATCAAGTCCTACTTCACGGTGGTGGCGCCGGGACTGGAGCGGCCCAACCCGGTCAATTTCGGCATCGCCTTCAGCCAGCTCGCGCCCTGGGAGGAGCGCAAGCGCAAGACCCAGCAGATCACCGGCGAGCTGGCGCCCCAGTTCTTCGGCATGCCGGGCGTGCTCGCCTTTCCGATCAACCCGCCCTCGCTCGGGCAGAGCTTCCGCAACCCGCCGGTGCAGTTCGTGGTGCAGGCGAACTCCTACGAGGCCCTGGAGAAAATGACCGATGCGCTGCTCGCCAAGGCGCGCCAGTCGAAGGCCATCGCCAACCCGGACACCGACCTGCGGCTGAACAAGCCGCAGCTGGCGGTCGAGATCGACCGCGAGAAGGCCGCCTCGATGGGCATCGACGTCGAGACCATCGGCCGCACGCTGGAGACCATGCTCGGCGGCCGGCAGGTGACGCGCTTCAAGAAGGAAGGCAAGCAGTACGACGTCATCGTGCAGCTGGAGGCGAAGGACCGCGACACGCCCACCGACCTCACCTCGATCTTCGTTCGCGCGCGCGACGGCAGGCTGGTGCAGCTCTCCAACCTGGTGAAGATGCGCGAGACCGTGGGGCCCAAGGAGCTGAACCACTTCAACCGCCTGCGCGCGGCGATCCTCTCGGCCAACGTGTCGCCCGGCTACACGCTCGGCGAGGCGCTCGAGTTCCTCGACGGCGCCGCGAAGGAGGTGCTCGACGCCAGCGCGCGCACCGAGCTCGACGGCCCCTCGCGCGAGTTCAAGGAGTCGGGCGCCGCGCTGCTGGTCACCTTCGTGCTCGCGCTCGCCTTCATCTACCTGGTGCTGGCGGCGCAGTTCGAGAGCTTCGTCTCGCCGTTCGTGATCATGCTCACCGTGCCGCTGGCGATGACCGGCGCGCTGGCGGCGCTCAAGCTCACCGGCGGCACGCTCAACGTTTATTCGCAGATCGGCCTGGTGATGCTGATCGGCCTGATCACCAAGCACGGCATCCTGATCGTGGAGTTCGCCAACCAGCTGAGAGCCCGGGGAATGCGCGCGGCGGAAGCCGTGACGGAAGCTGCGGCCCTGCGCCTGCGGCCGATCCTGATGACCACCGGCGCCATGGTGCTCGGCGCGCTGCCGCTCGCGCTCGCCACGGGCGCCGGCGCCGAGGCGCGCCAGCCGATCGGCTGGGTGATCGTCGGCGGGCTTGCCCTCGGCACCGTGTTCACGCTGTTCGTCATTCCCACGGCCTACCTGCTCCTCGCGGGCGGGCGCAGGGCCGTCCCGGCCGCCGGTCATGCCGCTGCTGCAGAATGACACGGCGCTCGTAACCGGTGCCGCGCAGGGCATCGGCCGCGCGATCGCGGCTGCGCTGAAGGAGGAGGGCGCGACCGTCTTCGGGGTCGATCGGGAATTCGATCTTTCCTGGCCCGGCATGGCAGGCAAGCTCGTAGAGAAAGCCATTCAGACCCTCGGCACGGTTTCGATCTTTGTCCACTCCGCTTCTCCCGCGCGCAGGGAAACCCAGACCGCGCTGGCGGTGACGGAGGCCGAGTGGCGGGAGATGCTGGAGGTGCAGGTCAATTCCGGATTCCTGATCGCCCAGGCGCTGGGCGAGCACATGGTCCGCAAGAGGATCCGCGGCCGGATGCTGTTCGTTACTTCGCTGCACGCGGAATCGCCGCGCAACCTGCCGCACTACAGCGCCTCGAAGGCCGCGCAGACGATGGTGATGAAGGAACTCGCGCGCGCGCTCGGGTCGCACGGCATTCGCGTGAACGCGCTGGTGCCCGGCGCCTTCCCGGGGCAGGGTTTCAAGGGTTTGCCGGGCCTCGAAGGCAAGATCGCGCTCAAGCGGCTCGGCAAGCCCGAAGACATCGCGCCGATGGCGGTGGCGATGCTGTCGGAGAAATACGGCTCCTACATGACCGGTACTTCGGTGGTCGTGGACGGCGGGCTGGCGCTGTACAACTGGATCGAGGCCCCCGGATGAAAGCCAAGTACCACATTCGCCAGTCGGACGTGCAGCCGTACTCGCCCGCCAACCACACCGGCACCCGGAACTTCCGCATGATCGGGCCGGAGACCGTGGGCGCGAAGCAGGTCGAGGTGCTGATCGGCGAGGTCGAGCGCGGCAAGGGCGCGCTGCCGCACGCGCACCCGGGCATCGAGCAGGTCTGCTACCTGCTGGAGGGCGAAGCGCACGTGGAGGTGAACGACGGCGTGAACCCGGAGAAGTTCGAGCTGAAGCCGGGCGAGGCCTGCTTCTTTCCCGCCGACGCGAAGCACCTGTTCATCGCCACCACGCCGAAGGTCAAGGTGATGGTGATCTACGCGCCTCCGTACATGGAGAATCCGGCGAACGTGAGGAAGTGAGGATGCGGTTCTTCGCCCTGGTTCTTGTCCTTCTCCTGCAAGGATGCGCGAGCTCCCTGCCTTCCCCCGCGGCGGTGTCCGACCTTGCGCCAGGCGGCAAGCTGCGCGCGGCGATCAACCTCGGCAACCCGGTGCTTGCCTCGCGCGGCGCGGGCGGCGAGCTGCAGGGCGTGTCGGTGGACCTCGCGCGAGAGCTGGCGCAGCGCCTCAACGTGCCGGTCGAGCTGCTGCCGTTCGATTCTGCTGGCAGGACAGTGGAGGCGGGACGGGCCGGGCGCTGGGACGTGGCCTTCGTCGCGCTCGATCCGGCGCGCGCCGCCGAGATCGCGCAGTCGCCGCCCTACGTAATCATCGAGGGCGCCTACCTCGTGCGCGAGGGCTCGCCGATCCGCGCGAACGAGGAGGTCGACCGGCCGGGCACCCGAGTCGTGGTGGGACGCAACAGCGCCTACGACCTGTTTCTGACGCGCGCGCTGAAGCAGGCCGCGCTCGTGCGCAGCCCTACGTCGCCGGAAGTCGTCGACTTTTTCATGAAAGGCGGCTATGAGGTCGCCGCCGGCGTGCGGCAGCAGCTGGAGATGGACGCGAAGAAAACCTCCGGGGCGCGCCTGCTTCCCGGGCGCTTCATGGTGATCAACCAGGCGATGGCGAGCCAGCTCGGCAAGGAGGCGGGCGCGCAGTTCGTGCGCGACTTCATCGAGGACGCCAAGGCGTCCGGATTCGTCGCGCGCTCGCTCGCGAGCCACGGCGTCCAGGGTGCCGCCGTCGCGCCGCCGGGAGACGCGCAATGAACTTCGCGCTCAGCGAGGAGCAGGAGCAGATCCGCGAGGCGATCGCCCGGATCTGCGCGAAGTTCGACGACGCCTACTGGCTGAAGAGGGACAAGGAGGGCGGCTTTCCCGCCGAGCTGCACCGCGCGCTCGCCAAGGACGGCTGGCTCGGCATCGCCATGCCGGAGGAATTCGGCGGGGCCGGGCTGGGGATCACCGAGGCGGCGGTGATGATGCAGGCGATCGCCGAGTCGGGCGCCGGATTCTCCGGCGCGTCGGCGGTGCATATGAATATCTTCGGCCTCAATCCCGTCGTTGTTTTTGGGAATAGAAGTCAAAAGCAAAGAATGCTGCCCCCGCTCATCGCGGGAAAAGAGCGCGCTTGCTTTGCGGTCACCGAGCCCAACACCGGCCTGAACACGAAGAAGATCAAAGTAAAGGCCGTGAAGAAGAAGGGTCAGTATCTCGTCTCCGGGCAGAAGGTCTGGATTTCAACCGCGCAGGTTGCTGAAAAAGTTCTTTTATTGGCAAGAACAGATTCAGGACTGACGCTCTTCTACACCGACTTCGACCGCGGCAGGATCGAGGTGCGCGAGATCGAGAAGATGGGCCGCCACGCGGTGGACTCCAACCAGGTGTTCTTCGACGCCTACCCGGTGCCGGAGGAGGACCGCATCGGCGAGGAGGGCCGGGGCTTCGAGTACATCCTGCACGGCATGAATCCCGAGCGCATCCTGATCGCCGCGGAATCGGTGGGCCTCGGGCGCTGCGCCGTGAAGCGCGCCGCGGCCTACGCGAAGGAGCGGATCGTCTTCGACCGGCCGATCGGCCAGAACCAGGGCATCCAGCACCCGCTCGCGGCGAACTGGATGGCGCTCGAGGCCGCCAACCTGATGGTCTTCAAGGCGGCCTGGCTCTACGACAGCGGCAAGCCCTGCGGCGCGGAGGCGAACGCCGCCAAGTACCTCGCCGGCGAGGCCTCGTTCGACGCCTGCCAGCAGGCGGTGATGACGCACGGCGGCTTCGGCTACGCGAAGGAGTACCACGTCGAGCGCTACCTGCGCGAGTCGCTGGTCGGCCGCATCGCGCCGGTGAGCCCGCAGATGATCCTCAACTTCATCGCCGAGAAAGTTCTCGGCCTGCCGAAGTCCTACTAGGCGGGTCTGCGCGAATCGCGCGCCGGCGCACGGTACCAGGCGGCCCATGCTCCTGTACTCGCTCGATCTCCTTGGCGTCGCGGTGTTCGCCGCGAGCGGCGTGCTTGCGGCGCGCGACCGCGACCTGGACATCGTCGGGATCGTCGTCGTCGCTGCGATCACGGCCATCGGCGGCGGCACGCTCCGGGACCTGCTGCTCGACCGCCACCCGATCTTCTGGATCGCCGACAGCTGGTACCTGGTCGTCATCACCGCGTCGGCAGCGTTGACGATCGCCTACGTGCGGGTGCGGCCGCCGCCGGTGGCCACGCTCCTGGTCGCCGACGCGCTCGGCCTGGCGCTGTTCGCGCTCTCCGGCGCGAAGCTGGCGGAGGACGCCGGCTGCCAGGCGCTCATCGTGGTGCTGATGGGCACGATGACCGGCGTCACCGGGGGCGTCCTGCGGGACGTCATCACGGCGCAGGTACCGCTGATCCTGCGGCGCGAGATCTACGCCACGGCCGCGATCCTCGGCATCGGCGCCTACCTGGCCCTGCACGCGCTGGGCGTGCCCCGCGCGCTCGCGTTCGGGATCGGCATGATCGTCATCGTGGCGCTCCGCCTGCTCGCGATCCGGCTGGGCGTGCACCTGCCCGTGGTCCGCAAGTCCTGAGGTCTGAACGACACGCATGCCCGCAACGCTTCGCGCCCTGCACGCCGACATCACCACGCTGTCCGTGGGCGCGATCGTCAACGCGGCCAACAGCTCGCTGCTGGGCGGCGGCGGCGTGGATGGCGCCATTCACCGCGCCGCAGGGCCGGAATTGCTGGCGGAGTGCCGCCGACTCGGCGGCTGCGCGACCGGAGATGCCAAGCTGACCCGCGGCTACCGGCTGCGCGCAGGGAACGTCATCCACACGGTCGGGCCGGTCTGGCGCGGAGGCGACAGCGGCGAGCCGGAGCTGCTCGCCTCCTGCTACCGGCGCTCGCTCGAGATCGCGGCCGGGAGCGGCATCGCTTCGCTCGCTTTTCCGAGCATCAGCACCGGCGTCTACGGTTATCCGTTCGAGCTGGCCGCGGAAATCGCCGTGTCCACGGTCGCGGCGACCGCTGGTGCGCTTGCGGTGTTCGAGGAAGTGATCTTCTGCTGCTTCTCCGAGGGCGACCTCCGGCACTACCAGGCGCTGCTGCAGGCGCGCGGATGACCTGGCTCGAGCACAGGATCCCGCCGCCCGTCGTCGGTGCGCTGCTCGCCGCGGGAATGTGGGGGATTGCCTCCGTCGGGCCGCAATTCGAGCTTCCCGCAGGTCCGAGGTACGTCGTGGTCGGCGCGCTCGCGGTCGCGGGCGCCGCTTTCGACGTGCTCGGGCTGCTGGCCTTCTTCGCGCTGCGCACGACCATCAATCCGCTGCGGCCCGATCGCAGCACGGCGCTCGCCACGCGCGGGGTGTACCGGGTGACGAGAAATCCCATGTACGTCGGCATGGCCCTCCTGCTGCTCGCCTGGGCGGCCTGCCTGCAGGCGATCCTGCCTCTCGCGGGCCCGGCCCTGTTCGTGCTCTACATCACCCGCTTCCAGATCCGGCCGGAGGAGCGGATGCTGCGGGCGATTTTCGGCGAAGAGTACGCCGCCTATACCGCTCGCGTGAGGCGTTGGCTATGATGTGCGACCCTTCCCGAGACCTCCGATGAGATTCCCTGCCTCCGCGTCCTGCGCGATCGGCCTCCTGCTCTTCAGCGCGGCCGCCGCCGCCGAGCCCCGGCCGCCGCTGCCCGCCGTCTCGGCCATGAGGATCGGCAACTACGGATCGCCCTCGGTGATGGTTGAGGGCGGCGAGCAGCTCCGCGGGCTGACACGCGAGCTGAACGCGCTGCGGGGCAAGTCCTGGCGCGCGGGCGAGCCCAAGATCAACTGCTATGCGACCGTGGTGCTGCTGGAGAAGAACAAGCAGGTGGGCCTGTACCGCGTGCGGCCCGAGGTGATCGTCGAGCGCGCGACCGGGAAGGGGCAGGCGAGCTACACGCTCGACATCGCCGAAGGCGACGCGCCGAAGATGGCCAGGCTGCTGGCCGAAATCACTCCTCCGAAATGCGATTGACGCGCCTGCTGGCATTGCTGGCGCTCGTTTCGGGAGCGGCGCTCGCGCAATCCTTCCCGGACCACCCCGTGCGGATCATCGTCGGCTATCCGCCGGGTGGCGGCACCGATCTCGTCGCGCGCCTGATCCAGCAGCCGCTCGCCACGCGCTGGGGGCAGCCGGTGGTGATCGACAACCGGCCAGGCGCGAACGCGATCATCGCCACGGAAGCGGTGGCGAAGGCGAAGCCCGACGGCTACACGCTGCTCATGGCCTACGCCACCGAGCTCGCGCTCAATCCGGTGACCGAGCGCAAGCTTCCCTACGACCCGGCGCGCGATTTCGCGCCGATCCTGCAGCTTGCCAGCGCGCCGCTGGTGCTGGCGGTCAATCCTTCGTTGCCCGCGAAGGATGTCAAGGAGCTGGTCGCGCTCGCGAAGGCGAAGCCGGGCACGCTCTCGTACTCGTCCTCCGGCAGCGGCAGCGTGCACCATTTCGCGGGCGAGCTGTTCAAGCTGCAGACCGGCACCGACATCCTGCACGTCCCGTACAAGGGCTCGGGTCCGGCGACCGCGGATGCGGTCTCGGGGCAGGTGCAAGTCACCTATGCGTCCGCGGCCTCGGTGCTGCGCTTCGTGCAGGCCGGGCGGCTGCGCGCGCTCGCGGTGACCTCGAAGAAGCGCTCGCCGCAGATGGCGGACGTGCCCAGCATGACCGAGGCAGGCCTCGCCGACTTCGAGCTGACCAGCTGGTACGGGCTGCTCGCGCCGGCGGGCACGCCGCCCGCGGTGATCGCGAAGATCAGCGCCGACGCACAGGCCGCGCTCTCGGCGCCGGAGATGCAGAAGAGTTTCGCCGCGCAGGGCCTCGACCCGGCCGGCGGCGGCCCGCAGGCCTTCGGCGAGTTCATCCGCGCCGAGAGCGCCAAGTTCGCGCGCATTGCCAAGGCGGGCAACATCCGCGCCGAGTAGCGGGTGCCCCGACGATGATTTCGCGGCTCAGCATCCGGCGCGACGACCTCAGCGCGCCCGCGGTGCACGACCTGCTGCGCGAGCACCTGCGCAGCCTGGCGAGCCTCTCGCCGCCCGAGAGCATGCACGCGCTGGGCATCGAGGCGCTGCGCAAGCCCGAGATCGCCTTCTGGACCGCGTGGTCGGGGGAGGATCTGCTGGGCTGCGGCGCGCTCAAGGAGCTGGATGCCGCGCATGGCGAGATCAAGTCCATGCGCACCGCCGCCGCCCATCTCAGGAAAGGCGTCGGGCGCGCCATGCTCGCGCACATCGTCGAGGAGGCGCGCCGGCGCGCGTACGCGAGGCTGAGCCTGGAGACCGGCTCCACTCCCGAATTCGTTCCGGCGCAGCGTCTCTACGAAAGCTTCGGCTTCGTCCGCTGCGGGCCGTTTGCCGACTACCGGGTGGACCCCTTCAGCGTCTACATGAGCAAAATGCTATGAAAAACGTTCGCGCACTTTTCACGGGGGCGTGCCTGCTGCTTGCGCCGCAGGCAGCACAGCCTCAAGAACCCTTCGCCCAGCTGCTCGGGGCGCCGCATCGCGGCGAGCGCAATGTCGCGCGCGATCCGTACCGGCACCCGGCCGGGACGCTGGCTTTCTTCGGCGTGCGCGAGGACAGCGTGGTGGTCGAGATCCTGCCGGGCAGCGGCGGCTACTACATGGAGATCCTCGCGCCCTGGCTGAAGGCGAAAGGCCGCTACATCGCCGCCAGCCGCGACGAGTTGGCCGTCTCGCCCTACAAGGAAGACCACCAGAAGCTGCTCGATCGCCTGAAGGCCGAGCCTGCGCTCTACGGCGCGGTGGTGGTGACGAAGTTCAACGCCGGCCTGCACGAGGTCGCGCCGCCGGGCAGCGCCGATTTCGTGCTCACCTTCCGCAACCTGCACAACTGGATCGAGCGCGGCGAGGTCGAGGGCGCGTTGCGCGCCTTCCACCGGGCGCTGAAGCCCGGCGGGGTGCTCGGGGTGGTCGACCATCGCGGGCGCATGGACCTGTCACAGGAAGCGCAGATGAAGTCGGGCTACGTGCGCGAGGACTATGCCGTTGCGCTCATCGAGAAGGCGGGCTTCAAGCTGGCGGGCCGCAGCGAAGTAAACGCCAATCCAAAGGACACGAAGGACCATCCCGAGGGCGT
>JAYRND010000062.1:0-4454 GCA_041904885.1 Burkholderiales bacterium | reverse complement strand
GACGGCGTTCTGCGAGGCGGCGATGGTGGGCGCGCTCGCGGACTGGTTCGCGGTGACGGCGCTGTTCCGGCGGCCGATGGGGCTGCCGCTGCCGCACACGGCGATCCTGCCGCGCAACAAGGCGCGCATCGCCGAGGGGCTGTCGGAGTTCATCCAGGTCAATTTCCTGTCCTCGAAGGCGATCGTCGAGCGCATCGGCGCGTTCGGGCCGGCGGCGAAGCTGCGCGAGTGGCTGCTGAAGGAGGAGAACACGGCGCGGCTGGCGGGCTACGGCACGCGGCTGCTCGCCTTCATGCTCTCGGCGCTGGACGATCCGCGCATCCGCAATTTCCTGCACGGCGTGGTGACGGCGAAGCTGAAGGAGGCGGACGTCGCCGCCGGGGCGGGCGGGATCCTGGAGGTGCTGACGCAGGACCGGCGCCACCACGCGCTGCTGGAGGAGGCGCTGCGGCTGGTGGACGAGGCGCTCGCCCGGCCCGAGACGCAGGCCTACATCGCGCGGGCGGTGGTCGCGGAAAGCGCGCTGGTGGAGCTGGTCAAGAAGGCGGGCTGGAACCTGGATGAGTCGATCGCGCGGCGCGTGGTGAGCGGCGTCGCGCGTGCGGTGCACGAGATCCGCGCGGACGAAGAGCACGCGCTGCGCCGGCAGTTCGACGATTTCGTCGCGCAATTCATCGAGAAGCTCAAGCGCGACCCGGCCACCCGCGCGAAAGTAAACGCGCTGCGCGACGAGCTGGTGGCGAACCCCGCGCTCGGCGGCTATCTGGACGCGCTCTGGCGCCAGTTCCGCGACTGGCTGGCGGCCGACCTGAGGGACGAGAAGTCCACCATCCACGCCGGCATCGCCGGGCTCGCCGCCTCGCTCGGGCGCCGCATCGACGAGGACGCCGAGCTGCGCGCCTGGATCGACGGGCAGCTGCTGCGCTCGATCCCGCCGCTGGTGGAGGAGAACCGCGCCAGGATCGGCCGCTTCATCGAGGACCGCATCAACGAGTGGCACGAGGAGCGCTTCGTGCGCGAGATGGAGCGCGAGCTGGGGCCCGACCTGCAGTTCATCCGCATCAACGGAACGGTGGTCGGCGGGCTGGCGGGGCTCGCCATTTTCTTCGCCACCCGGCTGCTCGCCTGAGCGGGCGCGCCGGCTACACGATTTCCAGGTCGTCCAGCCCCGGGCGCGCCGAGCGCTTCTTCGCGCGGTAGGTCGGCAGCGCTTTGCCGCCGAGCGCGAAGCGGGTATCGGAATTGGGCAGCAGGCCCGAGAGCCCGATCGCGGCGATCGGCTGGGAGGGGTCAATGAGGCCCTGCGAGCGCGCGGGCTCGAGCACGGGCTGCCCGCCCAACTCGGCCGCGGCCCAGGAGGTGCGGATCACGCCGTAGGGCGCGAGCATGCGGCCGTCGCTGCGCTCGTGGCGCTCGGCGTCCGACCAGCGCTCGAAGTCCGAGGTGATGGCGCTCTCCGTGGTTTCGCTGCCCTTCACGAAGACGCGGCTGCCGGGCAGGGTCCAGGGGCCGCCCTGCAGGTAGAGCATGTGGTCGAACACCGCGTTCTCGTGCCAGCTGCCGTCGTGCACGTGCACTGTGGGGAAGAAGAGCGTGCGCGGGTCGCGCGCGAGGAAGCGGAACGCCATCGCGTGCACGCGCTCGGGCGACTGCGCGCGCGAGGCCGCGAGCTTGAAGACGGCGAAGCCGAAGCGGCTGTAGTCGGGGAGCTGGCGCCGCACCTCCGGCGGGAGCGCGAAGCGCGCATCGAGCCGCTCGAAGTCGGCGAGGCTGGGCACGAAGCTCGCCTCGTAGGCGCCTACCTGGTGCACCGGCAGCGGCGCCGGGCCGGAGCCGCCGTCGGCGCTCAGCGAAAGCATGGTCGAGAAGCGCTGCCGCCCCCAGACGTAGATCGCCTCGGCGAGGCGGTCGAACAGATCGGCGTAGCCTTCCAGGCTCACGAACTGGAACGCCGAGGCTTCCTGCCGCGCCACCGGCACCGGCAGCACCATCGCCGTGTCCACGGGCGCGCGCACCGACATCTCGTAGGCGAGCCACTGCCAGCCCTGCGCGTCCATGCGCGCGAAGATGTGCGTGCCGCCCACCTGCACCGCCTGGTCGGGATGCGGAACCACGAACATGCACACGGCCGGTCTCCTCCCGGAATCAAGCCCGCGCCAATGCTACCGCCCCGCGACGCCGACCGTTCGTCATAGCGAAATCGCCGGCGGTCATATTCCCATGCCGGCGCGGTATTCCGTCACAGCGCCTGCGTTCGCGCGCACCTATGCTGAGGATGCGCTTCTACTCTCATCCTCCTCCTCCCAAAGGGTTGAAGCGCGGGGCCCGAGCAGGACATGCCTGCCGGGCCTTTCTTTTTCCAGCGGGCCTTTGCCCAGATGAGAAAATTGGGGTCTGTCCCCATTTAAACCTGCGGAGAACCCAATGCTGACGCTTTACTACGCTCCCGGCGCCTGCTCGCTGGCGCCCCACATCGTGCTCGAAGAGGGCGGCGAGAAGTACGAGCCGAAGAAGCTCGACCTCGCCAAGGGCGAGCAGCGCACGCCCGAGCACCTGAAGCTCCACCCGCTCGGGCGCGTGCCGGTGCTGAAGCTCGACGACGGCTCGCCGCTCACCGAGAACACCGCGATTCTGCCGTTCCTCGGCAAGCGCTTCGGCCTGTGGCCGAAAGACCCGGTCAAGGAGGCGCGGGCGCTTTCAGTCATCGGCTTCTTCGCCGCGACCGTGCACCCGGCCAACGGCCACATCGGGCGCACCGAGCGCTACACGGACGAGAAGGCCGCGTTTCCCGGCATCCAGGCCAAGGCGAAGCAGAGCTACGCCGAGTACATGAAGCAGATCGACGCCATGTACGCCGGCCGCGATTGGCTCGCCGGCGAGTACTCGGTGCTCGATCCTTACGCCTTCATCTTCTACTTCTGGCACCAGCGCCGCGGCGAGCCGGCGGCGGAGCTGAAGAATTTCACCGCGATGAAGGACCGCATGCTCAAGCGCCCTGCGGTGCAGCGCGTGCTGGCGGACGAGGGCATCAAGCTCTAGCGCCGGCGGCGGTGCACGCAATCCTCGGCGCGGGCGGGGCGGTCGGCACGGAACTGGCGCGCGAGCTGCTCGCCGCCGGCAAGCCCGTGCGCCTGGTCGGGCGCAACCCGCGGCCGGTTACGGGAGCGCAGACGTTCGCCGCGGACCTCGCGGACCGCGGCAAGTGCATCGAGGCGGTCGCGGGCGCGAAGATCGCCTACCTGCTCGCGGGACTGAAATACGACACCGCGGCGTGGCGCGAGCTGTGGCCGCGCATCATGGCGAATGCGATCGAGGCCTGCAAGCGCGCCGCCGCGCGGCTCGTCTTCTTCGACAACGTCTACATGTACGGCCACGTGCGCGGACCGATGACCGAGGACACGCCGTTCAACCCCTGCAGCGCGAAGGGCGAGGTGCGCGCGAAGATCGCCGCCGCGCTGCTGGAGGAGATCAAGGCGGGCGGCCTCACGGCGATGATCGCGCGCTCGGCGGACTTCTACGGGCCGGCCGCGCAGCGCACGAGCGTGCTCAACCTGCTCGTGCTGGAACGCCTGGCGAAAGGGCAGGCGGCGTACTGGCTCGGCAACGACGCCGTGCCGCACTCGTTCACCTTCACGCCCGACGCGGCGCGCGCGCTCCTGCTGCTCGCGGAGAGCGAGTCGGCCTGGAACCGCAGCTGGCACCTGCCCACCGCGGCTGAGCCGCCCGATGGCCGGGGCTTCGTCGCGCTCGCGGCGAAGTCGCTGGGCGCAGAGCCGCGGCACAAGGTGCTCGGCCGCACGATGGCCATGATCGGCGGCTGGTTCAACCCGGAGGTGCGCGAATCGCGCGAGATGCTCTACCAGTACGAGTTCGAGTACCTGTTCGACTCGAGCAGGATCGAGAAGGCGTTCGGCACGAAGGCCACGCCCTACGCGGAAGGGATCGGGCGCACATGCCGGTAAGGAGGACCCTCGAGGAGGGCGTCGTCCCGGTGAAGCTCTACACCGACGACATCGAGCCCGACGCGCTGCAGCAGCTGGTCAACGTCTCGAAGCTGCCGATCGTGCATGGGCACGTGGCGGCGATGCCGGACGTGCACCTGGGCATCGGCGCGACCGTGGGCAGCGTCATCCCCACGAAGCAGGCCATCATCCCGGCGGCGGTGGGCGTGGACATCGGCTGCGGCATGAACGCGGTGCGGCTTTCGCTTGCGGCGAAGGACCTGCCCGAGAGCCTCGCGCGCGTGCGCAGCGCGATCGAGGCGGCAGTGCCGGTGGGGTTCTCGCAGCATCGCGACACGAAGATGACGGGCCCGCTGCGCAAGCGCGAGGCGCGGCTGCTCAACAAGCGCCTGCGCGCCATCGTCGAGAGGCACCCGGCGGTGGAGAAGATGCAGAGGAAGTTCGACGAGACCTGGCTCTGCCAGATCGGCAGCCTGGGCGGCGGCAACCACT
>JAYRND010000061.1:0-4581 GCA_041904885.1 Burkholderiales bacterium | reverse complement strand
TCGATGCTGATCCGCAGCGCGCCGCAATGGCGCCTCACCGTGCCCGCCGACGCCGTGGTGCGCGAGGAGAACCGGGACTTCGTGTTCGTGCGCAGCGGGGAGAACGCCTACCGGCTCCAGGCGGTGCAGCTGGGCGCCGAGTTCGAGGGGCGGCGCGTCATCCAGTCCGGGCTGCGCGAGGCCGACGTCATCGTCCTCGATGGCGCCTTCCATCTCAACAACGAGCGCAAGCGGCGCGAGCTCTCGGGCAGCTGAGCGCCCGCAACCCTCCGCCGCCAGAATCCCATGATCGAGTCCCTCGTTCGCGCGGCCATCACGCAGCGCCTTGTGGTTGTGGTGATCGCCGCGGTGTTGCTCGCATTCGGCCTGAATGCGGCGCGGCGACTATCGGTCGACGCCTTTCCGGACGTCACCAACGTCCAGGTGCAGATCGCCACCGAGGCGCCTGGCCGCTCCCCCGAGGAGGTCGAGCGTTTCGTCACGGTGCCAATCGAGATCGGCGTCACCGGCCTGCCCGGGCTCACCGAGATGCGCTCGCTCAACAAGCCGGGCTTGTCGCTGATTACGCTGGTGTTCACGGACAAGACCGACGTCTACTTTGCGCGCCAGCTGGTCATGGAGCGCCTGATCGAGATCGGCGCGCGGCTGCCCGTCGGCGTCGCGCCGGTGCTGGGGCCTGTCTCCACCGCGCTCGGCGAGGTCTACCAGTACACGCTCGAGCGATCGGACGACGGCAAGCGCGCGCTGACCAAGGAGGAGCTGGTCGAGCGCCGTATCGTGCAGGACTGGGTGGCACGACCGCTGCTGCGCTCGATTCCCGGGGTGGCGGAGATCAATTCGACCGGCGGTTACGTCAAGCAGTACCAGGTACTCGTCGAGCCCGACCGCCTGCGCTACTTCAAGGTGTCGATCCACGACGTCTGGCAGGCGCTGGCGCGCAACAACGCCAATACCGGCGGCGGGGTGCTGCCGCAGCGCGCCGAGCAGTACCTGGTGCGCGGCATCGGCCTAGTGCGGGACCTCGAGGACATCCGCAACATCGTGCTGAAGGAGGTCGGCGGCACGCCGGTCTACGTCCGCGACGTGGCCACGGTCGCGTTCGGGGAGGAGGTCCGCTTCGGCGCAATGGTGAAGGACGGCGTGACCGAGTCCGTCGGCGGCGTGGTGATGATGATCCGCGCCGGCAACGCCAAGGAGGTCGTGAGCCGAGTCAAGCAGCGCGTCGCGGAGATCAACGCCCAGGGCCTGCTGCCGGGCGGCCTGAAGATCGTGCCGTACTACGACCGCTCGGAGCTGGTCGACGCCGCGCTGTGGACGGTGACCAAGGTGCTGCTCGAGGGCGTGCTGTTCGTGGTCGTCGTGCTGGTCCTCTTCCTCGGCGACCTGCGCTCCTCGGTGATCGTGGTGGCGACGCTGGTGCTGACGCCGCTTGCAACCTTCCTCGTCATGAACCACTACGGACTGTCGGCGAACCTCATGTCGCTCGGCGGCCTCGCCATCGCCATCGGCCTGATGGTGGACGGCTCGGTGGTGGTGGTGGAGAACGCCTTCGCGCGCCTGGGGCAGCGGCCGGGCGAGAGCCGCGCGCGCGTGGTGTTCGAGGCGGTGCAGGAAGTGGCGACGCCCGTGATCTTCGGCATCGGCGTGATCATCCTCGTTTTCCTGCCGCTGATGACGCTGCAGGGCATGGAGGGCAAGATGTTCGCGCCGCTGGCCTACACCATCGCGATCGCGCTCGCCATCTCGCTCGTGCTTTCGCTCACGCTGACCCCGGCGCTCGCCTCCTACGCGCTGCGCGGGGGCGCCGAGCACGACACCTGGATGATTGCGCGCCTCAAGGCGCCCTACCTGCGCCTGCTACGCGCCGCGCTTGGCAACGAGCGCAGGACCGTGGCGGCCGCGGTGTTCGCTTTCGCGGCCTCGCTCGCGCTCGTGCCTTTCCTCGGCACGGCGTTCATCCCGGAGATGAAGGAAGGCGCCATCTCGCCGGCGATCGACCGCGTGCCCAACATCTCCATCGACGAGTCGATCGCGATGGAGCAGGAGGCGATGCGCCGCGTCATGGAGGTGCCGGGGGTGAAGATGGCGGTGTCGCGCCTGGGCCGCGGCGAATCGCCCGCCGACCCGGCGGGGCCGAACGAGGCGGACCCCATCGTCAGCCTCAAGCCCCGCAGCGAATGGCCCGACCGCTGGACGCAGGACGACATCGCCGCGGCGATCGTCGAAAAGCTGAGGACGCTGCCCGGTGTGCAGCTGGTGATGGCGCAGCCGATTTCCGACCGCGTCGACGAGATGGTGACGGGCGTGCGCTCGGACGTGGCGGTGAAGGTCTTCGGCGACGACCTCGACCGGCTCAAGGCGGCGGCCGAGGACATCGCGCGCGTGGCGCGCGGCGTGCGCGGCATGCGCGACATGCGTGTCGAGCGGGTGGGCGGGCAGCAGTACCTCACCATCGACATCGACCGGCGGGCGATCGCCCGCCAGGGCCTCAACGTCGCGGACGTGCAGGACGTGATCGAGATGGCGATCGGCGGCAAGGTGGCGACCGAGATCTACGAAGGCGAGCGCCGCTTCCAGGCCGTAGTGCGCCTGCCCGAGCGGCTGCGCGATTCGGTCGACGAGATCCGCGCCATCACGCTCACGGCGCCTTCGGGCGCCCAGGTGCAGCTGGACAGCCTGGCGAAGATCCAGGTCACCGAGGGGCCGGCGCAGGTGAGCCGGGAGACCGCCAAGCGGCGCATCGTCGTCGGCATCAACGTCAAGGACCGGGACCTGGGCGGCTTCGTCGCCGAGCTGCGCCAGCGTGTGGAGGCCGAGGTGAAGCTCCCCGAGGGCTACTACCTGCAGTGGGGCGGGCAGTTCCAGAACATGGAGCGCGCGCTCGGCCACCTGAAGGTGATCGTGCCGGTGACCGTTGCCGCGATCTTCTTCCTGCTGTTCCTGCTCTTCAACTCCGTGCGCTTTGCCGCGCTGATCATCACGGTTCTGCCTTTCGCTTCGATCGGCGGCATCATCGGCCTGGCGGTCACCGGGGAGTACCTGTCCGTGCCGGCGTCGGTCGGCTTCATCGCGCTGTGGGGCATCGCGGTGCTGAACGGCGTCGTACTGGTGACCTACATCCGCAAGCTGCGCGATGACGGCATGGACCTCGGGCGCGCCGTGGTGGAGGGCGCGACGCAGCGCTTCCGTCCGGTGATGATGACGGCGACGGTGGCGATGCTCGGCCTGATTCCGTTCCTGTTCGCCACCGGCCCGGGCTCGGAAGTGCAGCGTCCGCTCGCCATCGTGGTCATCGGCGGCCTGATCACCTGCACGCTGCTCACGCTGGTGGTGGTGCCGGTGCTCTACCGGTTTTTCGAGGAGAGGAGGATCGAGGCATGAAGGAAATCAAGGCAGTGATCCAGCCCGGGCGCCTCGCGCGGGTGCGCGAGGCGGTCCGGAGGATTCCCGACTTCCCCGGCATGACCGTGACGCGCGCGGAGGGCTCCGGCTACCACCCGGACAAGCCGCTCCCGGCCGGCATCAAGAGCGAGCTGGCGGACTACTCGCAGAAGGTGCGCATCGAGATCGTGGCTCCGGACGACAAGGTGTCGCAGCTGGTGGCCCTGATCCGCGAGGCCTGCCACACGGGGCAGCCGGGCGACGGCGTCCTCTGGGTGACGCCGATCGAGCATTTCGAGCGCATCCGAGAGGGCGCATGACCGAGCGCGCGGGCGGGCGCGCCTCTAGGTGAACGCGCTGCGCCGCGATAGAATCCGACCGCGCGATCGCGCGCCTAAATTCCAGGGCACCGAGGAAACGAATGGACAAGGCATTACTATCCAAGACCGCGGCCGCGATGGTCGCCAGGGGCCGGGGCGTCCTGGCCGCCGACGAGTCGAGCGGGACCTGCGAGACCCGCTTCAAGACCATCGACACGCCCTGCACCGAGGAAAACCGCCGGGCATACCGCGGGCTGCTCTTTACCACCTCCGGCATCGAGAAATTCATCTCGGGCGTGATCCTGTTCGACGAGACCACGCGACAGAAGACCGAGGACGGCGTGCTGTTCCCGGACTACCTGGCGAAGAAAGGCATCCTGCCGGGAATCAAGGTGGATACCGGCGCGAAGAACCTCGCGCTCTGCCCTGGGGAAAAGGTCACCGAGGGGCTCGACGGCCTGCGCGAGCGGCTCGCCGGCTACTTCAAGGCGGGCTGCCGCTTCGCCAAGTGGCGCGCAGTCATCACCATCGGCGAGGGAATTCCCAGCCACACCTGCCTGTACGCGAACGCGCACGCGCTGGCGCGCTACGCGGCGCTCTGCCAGGAAGCGTCCATCGTGCCGATGATCGAGCCGGAGGTTCTGCTCGACGGGGGCCACAGCATCGAGCGCTGCGAGGAGGTCACCGAGGCGACGCTGCGGGCGACCTACGCGGCGATGTCCGCGCACAACGTTTCGGCCGAGCACCTGATCCTGAAGACCAGCATGGTGGTTTCGGGAAAGACGAACGCGCGCCAGGCGGGCGTGGACGAGGTCGCCGAGCGCACGCTGCGGGTGCTGAAGCGCACGGTGCCCGCGGCGCAGCCGGGGATCGTGTTCCT
>JAYRND010000012.1:0-11527 GCA_041904885.1 Burkholderiales bacterium | reverse complement strand
CTGATCGTCTCGATGAACCGCGCCGCCGAGCAGGCCGTGCCCGAAGCGAAGGCGCTCTTCGTCGACTCGATCAAGAAGATGAGCCTGAAGGACGCGAAGGGCATCCTCACCGGCGGGCAGACCGCCGGCACCGAGTACTTCAAGCGCACCACCAGCGCCCAGCTGCGGGAGAAGTTCCTGCCGATCGTGAAGGAAGCGACCTCGAAGGTGCAGCTCGCCCAGACCTACAACGAGTATGCGCAGAAGGGTGCGCAGTTCGGCCTGGTGAAGAAGGAGAACGCCAGCCTCGACGAATACGTGACGCAGAAATCGCTCGACGGCCTTTTTTACATGGTCGGCGAGGAAGAGAAGAAGATTCGGCAGAATCCGCTCGGCGCGGGCAGCGATATCATCAAGAAGGTGTTCGGCGCAATGAAGTGAATTGTGTCTTCAGACAACCAAAGGGGAGAGCAAAATGAAAAAACTGATCGTTGCAGTGAGTTGTGCGCTGCTGGCCGCGGGGTCGGCCGCGCTGGCGCAGGACAAGGCCAAGAAGGAGCCGAGCGAGAAGCAGAAGGCGCAGCAGGAGCGCATGAAGGCCTGCAACCAGAAGGCCGGCGACAAGAAGCTGGAAGGCGACGCGCGCAAGAGCTACATGAGTTCCTGCCTGAAGGGCGAGGAGCCTGCGGCGGCGGGCAAGCAGAAGACGCCGCAGCAGCAGAAGATGGCGGACTGCAACAAGCAGGCGGCCGACAAGAAGGTGAAAGGCGACGAGCGCAAGGCCTTCATGAGCTCGTGCTTGAAGGGTTGACGTGAGGCGGGCGGCGGCCGGGCTGCTGGTCGCCGCCCTTGCCTCCCCGGCCGCCGCGCAGTATCCGGACCGGCCGATCCGTTGCATCGTGCCGCAGGCGGCAGGCAGCGCAACCGACGCCGTGGCGCGGATCCTCGCGCCCGAGATGGCGAAGCCGCTCGGCCAGCCGGTGGTGGTCGAGAACCGGCCGGGCGGCGCGCTCACCATCGGCATCGACGCGATTGCGAAATCGGCCCCCGACGGCTACACCATCGGTCTGGGGCCGATCGGCGCGATGGCGATCACGCGGCACATGGTCGCGAAGCTCCCCTACGACATCGAGCGCGACCTGCAACCGGTCGCGCTGGTCGCGCGCGGGCACCTGCTGCTTGCGGTCTCACCCTCCTTGCCGGTGCATTCGGTGCGCGAGCTGGTCGAGTACGCGAAGAAGAACCCGGGCAAGCTGGTCAATGCATCCTCCAGCAATGGCTCGCCGGGGCACGTGGCGGGCGAATTGTTCAAGTCGATGACCGGGATCGAGATGGTGCACGCGCCCTACAAGGGCGGCGCGATGGCGATCAACGATCTCATCGCAGGGCACGTCCAGGTCATCTTCGAAAGCCTGAACACGATCTCCTCCTACGCGCGCTCGGGCAAGGTGCGCGCGCTGGCGGTGAGCGGGTCCAGGCGCTCGGCGGCATTTCCCGAACTGCCTACGATCGCCGAGGCCGGCGTGCCCGGCTACGAGGCGAGCACCTGGACCGGCATCATCGCGCCGGCGGGCCTGCCGCGCCCGGTGCTCGAGCGTCTCAATGCGGCGGTGAACGAGGCCATCCGCTCGCAGGTATTCCGGGACCGCTTTGCCCTCATCGGCGACGAGCCGGGCGGCGGCACGCCGGAAGACTACGCCGAGACCATCCGCCGCGACTCGGCCCGATGGGCGGAGGTGGTCAAGCGCTCAGGCGCCCGGATCGACTGAATCAGTGCGCCTGGTCCCAGTTGTCGCCGGCGCCGATGTCGACGATCAGCGGGACGTCCAGTTTCGCGACCGACTGCATCAGGTCGCGCAGCTTGGCCTTGACCTGATCCAGTTCCTTGTCCGGAACTTCCAGCACCAGCTCGTCGTGCACCTGCATGACCAGCATGCTCGAGAGCTTTTCGCGCCCGAGCCAATCCTGCACGGCGATCATGGCCAGCTTGATCAGGTCTGCGGCGGTGCCCTGCATCGGCGCGTTGATCGCTGCGCGCTCGGCGGCCTGGCGGCGGGCGGGCGAGCCTGACTGGATTTCGGGCAGGCGCAGGCGCCGACCGAAGACGGTCTCGACGTAGCCCAGCGAGCGCGCCTTCTCGCGCGTCTCGTCCATGAACTTCTTCACCCCGGGATAGCGGCTGAAGTACGACTCGATGTAGGCCTGCGCGGTGGCGCGCTCGATGCCGAGGTTCTGCGCGAGGCCAAAGGCGCTCATGCCGTAGATGAGGCCAAAGTTGATCACCTTGGCCGTGCGCCGCTCGTCCTTGCTGACCTTCTCCAGCGGCACGCCGAACACTTCCGCGGCGGTCGCCTGGTGCACGTCGTGCCCGTGCGCGAACGCGTGGCAGAGGCCCTTGTCCCCCGAGAGGTGCGCCATGATGCGCAGCTCGATCTGCGAGTAGTCGGCGGAGAGGATTTTTCGGCCCGGCGGCGCGACGAATGCCTCGCGGATGCGCCGGCCCTGCGGCGTGCGGATCGGGATGTTCTGCAGGTTGGGATCGTTGGAAGCCAGCCGGCCGGTGACTGCGGTCGCCTGCGAGTAGGTGGTGTGCACGCGCCGGGTGTTCGGATCGACCATGCGCGGCAGCTTGTCGATGTAGGTTGACTTCAGCTTCGCGATGCCGCGGTACTCGAGCAGAAGCTTCGGGAGCGGGTAATCGAGCGCCAGTTCTGCTAGCACGTCCTCGTCGGTCGACGGCTGGCCCTTTGGCGTCTTCTTCTTCACCGGCAACTTCTGCCGCTCGAACAGGATCTCCTGGATCTGCTTGGGGGAGTTCAGGTTGAACGGCTGGCCGGCCGCGGCGTAAGCTTCCTGCTCCTTGGCGAGCATCTCCTTGCCGAGCTCGTGGCTCTGCGCCTCCAGCTTGCCGGAATCGAGCAGCACGCCGTTGCGCTCCATCCGCAGCAGCACCTCCAGCACCGGCATCTCGATCTTCTCGTAGACGAACTTCAGCTTTGCGTCGGCGGCGATTCTCGCGAACAGCACCTCGTGCGCGCTCAGCGCGAAATCCGCATCCTCGGCGGCGTACTCGGTCGCACGCCCGATTTCCACTGCGGAGAACGGGATGCGCGAAGCGCCCTTGCCGGTCACTTCGTCGTAGGTGATGGTCTTCCAGCCAAGATGCCGCATGGCCATCGAGTCCATGTCGTGGCGCTCATGCACCTCGAGCACGTAGGATTCGAGCAGCGTGTCGTGCGCGATGCCGCCGAGGCGCAGGCCGTGATTGGCGAGGATGTGGGCGTCGAATTTCAGGTTCTGGCCTACCTTGCGGTGGCGCTCGCTTTCCAGCCAGGGGCGAAGGATCGAGAGCGCCCGCTCGGCGCCGATCTGCTCCGGCGCGCCGGGGTACTCGTGCGCGAGCGGCAGATACCAGGCGCTGTCGCCGAAGGCAAAGGACATGCCCACCAGCTTCGCGAGCATCGGCTCCAGGCCCGTGGTTTCCGTGTCGAAGCCGACGAGCCCGGCCTGCTCGAGCCTTTTGACGAATGGGGCGAGATCACGCTCGCCGTGCAGTGTCAGGTATTTGCGCCGGTCGACTGTCGACGAAACGTCAGGTGCGGAAGGCGAGGCTGGTGCGACAGGCGCGGGCGCGTTGCCCTGGAGTTCCCGCAGCATGGTCTTCATGCCGTAGTGCTCGAAGAACTCGGCGAGTTTCGCCGCATCCGGCTTCTTCGCGCCCAGGTCGTCCAGGCCGACCGGCAGTTTCACGTCGCGCTTCACGGTCAGCAACTCGCGGCCCTTCGGCAGCCAGTCGAGCGCCTTGCGCAGGTTATCGCCGACCGCGCCCGTGACTTCCCCGGCGCGCGCGATCACCAGGTCGAGCGACCCGTATTGCTGGATCCACTTGGCCGCCGTTTTCGGGCCGACCTTCGCGACGCCGGGCACGTTGTCGACGGCGTCGCCGGTGAGCGCGAGGTAGTCGACGATTCGCTCCGGGTCGACGCCGAACTTGCCGCGCACTCCTGCGGGATCGAGCGTCTCGTTCGACATGGTGTTGACCAGCGTCACCCGGTCGTCGACGAGCTGCGCGAGGTCCTTGTCGCCGGTCGAGATCACGCAGCGCCAGCCCGCGCGCTTCGCCTGCTCGGCGAGCGTCGCGATCACGTCGTCGGCCTCCACCCCGGGCACGGTCAGCACCGGCCAGCCGAGCGCGGCGATGGCCTGCTTGAGCGGCTCGATCTGGGATGCGAGGTCTTCCGGCATCGGCGGGCGGTGCGCCTTGTATTCGGGGTAGGCCTCTTCGCGGAAGGTCTTTCCCTTGGCGTCGAAGACGCAGGCGCGCGCGGCCGCGCCGTGGTCCGCGTCCAGGCGCTTGAGCATGCTCAGCACCCCGTGAATGGCGCCGGTCGGCTCGCCGCGCGGGCTTTTCAGCTCGGGGAGGGCGTGAAACGCGCGGTAGAGGTAGGACGAACCGTCGACCAGAAGGAGTGTCTTGCCCATGGGGTAGAATCCTGCCATGCGAGGCGTGCTTTTTCCGGTTCTTTTGACTGCCGCGACGGGCGCGTTTGCGCAACAGCCGCCGCCCAAGCTCGAGCCGCTGCCCGAAGCGCCGCCGCCGCCCGTGATCCGCGACGGCGCGGACGAGCCGTCCGTGCGCATCGCTCCGCAGGAAGGCGACAAGGTCGAGGAGATCCGCGACGGCGGCCGCGTGGTGACGATCAAGGTGACGCCGCCGGGCGGGGTTCCCTATTACCTCAACGAGTATCTCGGCACCGGCAACCCGGCAGCGCGCGAATCCCTCGATTCCGGGATCCGCCCGCCGATGTGGACGATCACGAATTTCGAGTGAGCTGCCTGGACCGCTGAAGTCCCGCCGGCGTGTCGGTTTTCACTCCCGTATCTGACGACCAGCTCGCTGCCTGGCTGAAGGGCTATTCGGTCGGCGCGCCGCTGTCTCTCGAGCCGATCGCCGCGGGCATCGAGAACACCAACTACTTCGTCACCACCAGCCAGGGCCGCTACGTGCTCACCCTTTTCGAGCGGCTGCCGGCGAGCGAGGTGCCCTTTTACCTGGAGTTGATGGCGCATCTCGCGCGGCACGGCATTCCCTGCCCGGCGCCGATCGCCGGGCTGGACGACCGGTACCTGTCGCAGCTGAACGGCAAACCGGCCGCGCTGGTCACTCGCCTGGAGGGGGCGTCGGTCGAGCATCCCGGCCCCCGCGATTGCGCCGAGCTGGGCGGGTTGCTCGCGCGCATGCACCTCGCCGCCCGCTCCTACGGCGGCTACCTCGAGAACCCGCGCGGCCCGAAGTGGTGGCGCCGCGCGGCGGCGGACGTGCGGCCGTTTCTCGACGCCGGCGCTCTCTCTCTGCTGGAAGGCGAGCTCGAATACCAGGCGCAGCGCCGCTTTCCCGACCTGCCGCGCGCGGCGGTGCACGCGGACCTTTTTCGCGACAATGCCGTGTTCATGAACGGGCGCATCAGCGGCGTGTTCGATTTCTATTTCGCCGGCGTCGATTGTTTCATCTTCGACATCGCGGTGTGCGTCAACGACTGGTGCCTCGTGCACCCGGAGAGCGACTGCCGGCTGGACGACAGCCGCACGCGCGCGCTGCTCGATGCCTACGCTGCGGTGCGCCCGCTGCAACCGGACGAGCGTGCCGCCTGGCCGGTGATGCTGCGCGCCGCGGCGCTGCGCTTCTGGCTCTCGCGGCTGCACGACATGCACCTGCCGCGGCCCGGCGAGCTGGTCAAGGTGCACGACCCGGAGCATTTCCGCAGGATCCTCGAGCTGCGCGCCTCGACCGGGGCGCAGTCCCCCTGGACGGGCTGACGCCGATGGCGCGGAAGGACTGACGTGCGCGCAAATCGCCTCGGGGCGGCGGACGGCATGCGCTGGATCGCGGAATCGTTCCTCATCTTCCGCTTCGCGCCGCTGCGCCAGCTGCTGTACGGCCTGGCGTTCCTGGTCGCGCTCACGGTGGCGATGTCGATGCCCCTGGTCGGCTTCGCGCTGGTGTGGCTGCTGGTGCCCGCGCTGGTGGTCGGTCCGCACGAGATCGCACGCGCGGCGTCGCGCCGCGAGCCGCCGGGCGCTGAGCTGCTGCTGGCGGGCTTCCGGCGCAACTTCGCCGCGCAGCTGCGCCTCGGCGGCGTGTACCTGGCCGGGATGCTGGCGGTGCTCGCTGCAACGGTCCCTGCCGACGGCGGCCGCTTCGCGCAGGCGATGATCGGCATGACGCGTCTTGAGCTCGACGAGCTGCGCGGGCCCGCTCTGCAGAACGCGATGATGATCGGCGCCCTGGCGCAGACCGCGATGCTGGCCGCGCTCTGGTACGCCCCTTTGCTCGTTGCCTGGCAGGGGATCGCGACCGGCAAGGCGGTGTTCTTCAGCGCCGCCGCGACCTTCATCAACTGGCGCCCCTTCCTCGCCTACGGACTAGGGATGCTGCTGCTATTCGCGCTGGTGCTGATGCTCGCGCTCGCCGCCGCGGTGCTGTTCGGCGGCGCGGGCGCCCTGCAGGCGAACTCGGCCATGTTCGCGGTGCTCTGGTCGATGCTGCCGGTCTGGTTTGCGGGCTCCTATCTCAGCTACCGCGACGTGTTCGAAAACGAGGATGCCGGGGGCCGGGAGCCGCCCAAATCCCCTACAATCGCCGCATGAAAAGCATGCAGCTGCCCGGGTTCTCGGCCGACGCGGCGCCGGAGTTCATCGACGCGGCCAGCGCCAAGTCTTGGCTGGAGAACGTGCCGCTGGCGAATGTCGCCGCCGCACAACAGCTGCTGCTCGCGCAGCTGCAGCAGTTCAATCGCTACGAAACCAAGGCGGTCAGCCGGCTGGCGACCCTGGAAGTACTGCGCGAGGCGGTCCAGTTCGTCGAAATCGAGCAGGCGCGGCGCTTCAGCAACCGCGCGCTGCCGATGGGCGAGGCCGAGAGCGCGGTGTTCGACGACACGCTCTCGCTCTGGGATGCCATGCACCTGGGCTACCAGCACTGCCTGCAGGCGGTGATCGCAGGCGATTCCGGGGTGTCGGGGCAGGCTGCCCTCGTCTGCCAGCGCGCGCTCCTCTACACGGGTCTGAAGATGTTCCACTGCCACCGCGCCTACCGGCAGGTCGCGCCGCGCGAGTGGCGCGCGCTGCACGAGGGCTACGCGCGTGCCGAAGAGCTGGGCGTCGCGGAGGACAGCGTCAAGGATTACCTGAACCGCGACGTCAACGAAACCTCGCCGCGCATCGCCTACGTGCGGGCGCTGCTGCTGGGCATGGCGAGCCCGAACGAGATCAGCCAGCGCCAGCTCACTTTCGTCGCCTTCCTGCTGGAGCGCTGGGCCGAGAAGGTGGAGGTCGCCCGCGAGGCGCCCGAGGAGGACGTTCCGCCGCTCGTCGCCGACCTGGAGAGCGATCTCTGCCCGGAGCGCGAAGGGCCGAAGGCCGCCGAGCCGCGCTACCTCGACGTGAAGCGCCTCGCGAAGAGCCTGCGCAACAGGATCGGCCTCCTGCGCAAGGGCGAGTCGCCGGCGAAGCTCGCCCTGGGCGAGGACTGCGTGCAGCCGTCCTGCGAGCAGCTGCTGGTCTACCTGTACCGCCAGTGGTGCCAGGCGAAGCAGCCGCGCGGCGCCGAGCGCAAGCGCGTCACGGATGTCGCGCAGGCCTGCAACGACATGGGCGCGATCCACTATTACATCTCCGGGCACGTGTTCAAGCAGCCCGGCGAGTCGAAGGAGCTCACCGCCGCGCAGCGCGACCAGATCGCCGCCTTCGGCCGCGTCAGCACGCGGGACGACGACGACTACAGCGTGGTGCACGGCTACCTGCTCGAGCACTGGCAGATCCAGGACGAGAGCGCGCAGGGCCTGAAGCTCGTGCGCCGCGCGGGCAATCCCGGCAAGCGCTACACGCACGGCCAGCTGATCGCGGTGCGCCCCGCGGACTCCAAGAGTTTCATGCTCGGTCAGGTGCGCTGGCTGATGCAGAACGACGCCGGCGACCTGTTCTGCGGCGTGCGCCTGCTGCCCGGGCTGCCCGCGGCCACCGCGGTGCGCGCGACCGGCCTGAACGTGTTTCACGCGAAGTACATCCAGGCGCTTTCGCTGACCGGAGTGTCCTCGCTCAATTCGCCGCCTTCGCTGGTGCTGCCCGCGGGCTGGTACAAACCCAGGCGGGTGATCGAGGTTTACGTCGAGAGCCATGTGAGGGTCCTGCTTACCGAGGTCATCGACCGGGGCAACGACTACGAGCGCTGCAGCTACGAGATGATCGCCTAGTGTCCGGAGAAGAGGCGCCGGTGGAAGCGGCACCCGTGCCGACCAGCATCACCCTGCACCAGAAGTCGCGCGTGCTCGAAATCGCGTTCGCCGACGGCCGCGCGTTCCGCCTGCCGTACGAGTTCCTGCGCGTGCACTCGCCCTCCGCGGAAGTGCGCGGCCACGGGCCGGGACAGGAAGTGCTGCAGGTGGGCAAGAGCAAGGTGGAGATCCGCTCGCTCGAGCCGGTGGGCTCCTACGCGGTGCAGCCGGTCTTCTCCGACGGCCACGCGACCGGCATCTATTCCTGGGAGTACCTCTACCACCTCGGCGAAAACCAGGACCGTCTCTGGGGGGAGTATCTGGAAACTTTGCGCAAGGCCGGCGCAAGCAGGGAGTAAATACGCGTGACCGATACCGACTTCGGCTTCCAGCGCGTTCCCGAGGATCAAAAGGCGCGGCGTGTCGGCGAGGTTTTCGACCGGGTCGCCGGTCGCTACGACCTGATGAACGACCTGATGTCGCTGGGGCTGCACCGCCTGTGGAAAGCGTTCGCCGTGTCCGTGGCGCGCATCCGCCCGGGCGAGCGCGTGCTCGACGTCGCTTCCGGCAGCGGCGACCTGGCGCGGGCGATCGCAGCGCGCGGCGCCGAGGTCTGGATGAGCGACATCAACGGGCCGATGCTCGCGCGCGGGCGCGACCGGATGCTCGATGCGGGGCGGGTGGTGCCGGCGGTGCGCTGCGACGCCGAGCGCCTGCCGTTCGCGGACGGGCGTTTCGACTGCGTCAGCGTCGGCTTCGGGCTGCGCAACATGACGCACAAGGATGCCGCCCTGGCGGAGATGGCGAGGGTGCTGAAGCCCGGCGGGCGGCTGCTGGTGCTCGAGTTCTCGCAGGTGTGGAAGCCGCTGCAGAAACCCTACGACGTGTATTCATTTCATGTTCTGCCCTGGCTGGGCGAGAAAGTCGCCGGCGATGCCGGGGCCTACCGGTATCTCGCGGAATCCATCCGCGTGCATCCCGACCAGGCGACCCTGGCGCGGATGCTGGAACGCGCAGGGCTGGAGCGAGTCGAATACTTCAACCTTGCCGCCGGGGCGGTTGCCGTGCATCGCGGCTTCAAACTGGGGTAGGATTCCTTTCCTGACAGGAAGCTGACAACGGTCGGCCCGGGAAATCGAGGAGAGACATGAAAAGCACCGTTCTTGCAGTTCTGGCCGCAACGCTATGCGCGATTCTCGCCGCCAATGACGCGCAGGCAGCGCGCCTGGGCGGCGCGCGCTCGACCGGAGCGCAGCGCAGCGTGGCGAGCACGCCGCCTGCCGCGGCGCCCGCCAAGCCGGCGCAGCAGACTGCCGCCGCGCCTGCTGCGTCGCCGACGGCGGCGCAGCCGCAGCCCGCGACGGGGTTCGCAAAATGGGCGCCGCTGCTCGGCGGACTTGCGCTGGGTGGTGCGCTCGGCTGGCTGATGGGCGCGAACGGCCTGGGGGGGCTGATGGTCGGCCTGCTGCTGCTCGCCCTGCTCGCGTTCGGCGCGATGTTCCTCGTGCGCATGTTCGCGCAAAAGCGGGGCGAAGCCCCGCAGCGTTTCCAGTATGCAGGCATGGGAAGCGAAACGGTGGCAGCACCGCCTCCTTCGCAGGCAGCCGGATTTGACGCTCAGCCTGCGCGCCTGGCGGCGGCGAACGTGCCCCCCGACTTCGATGTCGCCGGCTTCCTGCGCGGCGCGAAGCTGAACTACATGAAGCTGCAGATCGCCAACGACCAAGGCGACCTCGAGGTGCTGCGCGAGTTCGCCACCGACGAGCTGTTCGACGAGCTGAAGAAGGACGTCGTCGCGCGCGGCGGGGCGAAGCAGCAGACCGACGTGATGGCGCTGAACGCCGATTTGCTGGAGGTCGTGACCGAGGGCGACCGGCACTGGGCGAGCGTGCGCTTCTCGGGCAGCCTGCGCGAATCGCCGGGCGAGGCGCCGCAGGGATTCGAGGAGGTCTGGAACCTCGCCAAGCCGGTCAGCGGCCCGGGCGGTTGGCAGCTCGCGGGCATACAGCAGATGCATTAATCATTAAAATTGGCTTGCATGAAAGGCCACCCTAGGGTGGCCTTTCTTTTTTGGGCCCATGATTTTCGAATCCCCCTTCGCCGTTGCGCTGAATGTTCTGCTCGACTCCGAGCCCTGGGCGCGCGAGCGTCTCGCGCCGTTCGCGGGCGAGGGGCTCGAGCTGCGCGCGCCGCCGCTGCCGGCGCTGTCCTTCGTCATCGACGCCGACGGCAGGCTGCTTGCGCGCGGCCCGGAGGGCGCGGCGGGCAGCGCCGTGCTGGTGATCACCCTCGGACCGGGAGCGCTCTCCGCGGCGGCGAAAGGCGAAGAGGAGTTCCTGCGCTCGGTCGAAGTCGCGGGCAATGCGCGCCTGGCGAGCGAAATCCTGTTTCTCGCCCGCCACCTGCGCTGGGATTTCGAGGAGGAGCTCGCCGGCGTCGTCGGCGACGTCGCTGCGCACCGCATCGCGGCCGCGGCGCGTGGCGTCATGGCCTGGCACGCGGACGCCGCCCGTCGGATCGCCGAAGGCCTGGTCGAGTACGCCACCGAAGAGAAGCCGCTGCTCGTAAGGCGCGCCGAACTGGAGGAGGTCGGCGTGAAGCAGGCGCGGCTGCGCGACGCCCTGGAGCGGCTGCAGAAGCGCGTCGAGCGCCTGGGCGGCTGAGATGGGCAGCCTGCTTCGCCTTGCCCGCATCCTGCACGTCGGACTGCGCTTTCGCCTGCACCTTCTCCTGCCGCGCTACGCCGGTCGCGCGGACCCCAATCGCGAAAAGCAGGACGGCGCACGCGCCGTGCGCCTGCGGCAGGCGCTGGAGACCCTCGGGCCGATCTTCGTCAAGTTCGGCCAGATGCTTTCCACGCGGCGCGACCTGCTGCCGACCGACATCGCCGACGAGCTGGCGAAGCTGCAGGACCGGGTACCGCCCTTCGCCGCGGACGCTGCGATCGCCGAGCTCGAGCGCAGCCTGGGCCGCGGGATCGACGAGGCCTTCCGCGAATTCGAGCGCGAGCCGGTCGCCAGCGCCTCGGTCGCGCAGGTGCATTTCGGCACGCTGAAAGACGGCACCGAGGTGGCGGTGAAGATCCTGCGGCCGGGCGTCGAGCGCGCGATCGCGCGGGACGTGCTGCTGCTGGAGACGGCGGCCGGCCTGCTCGAGCGCTACTGGGCCGACGGGCGGCGGCTCCGGCCGCGCGAGGTGGTCGCCGAGTTCGCCCGCCATCTCGACGACGAGCTCGACCTGGTCCGGGAGGCGGCGAACGCGTCGCTGCTGCGGCG
>JAYRND010000060.1:0-11534 GCA_041904885.1 Burkholderiales bacterium | reverse complement strand
CTGGAAGAGTTCCATCTTTTCGGCGAAGCCCTCGAACAGGAACGGCAGCAGGGCGGCCTTGCGTTCCCGGGCCACTTCGCCGAACGCGCGCTCGAAGGCCTGGGAATAGGCCTCGCCGTAGTTGGGCGGGACGCGCATGCCTACCAGGAGCACGCGCGCACCGGCCTTCTGCGCCCGCTCGGTCATTGCCGCGAGGTTCTTCTTCATCTGCGCGACCGGCAGGCCGCGCAAGCCGTCGTTGCCGCCGAGCTCCAGGATCACGATCGCCGGCCGGTGGCGCTCGAGGACGGCGCCGATGCGCGCGGCTCCGCCGGCCGTGGTTTCCCCGGAGATGCTCGCGTTGGCGACGCTATAATCGGGCCGCTCGCGCTTCAGGCGCTGCGCGAGCAAGGCCACCCAGCCGCTTTGCTCCGGCATGCCGTACGCCGACGACAGGCTGTCGCCATAGACGAGCACCGTTTTTCCATGTGCGGCAGGCGCCGCCCAGCCAAGGCAGATGAACCAGAGCCAACAAAGTATTCTGAGCGCGCGCGGCATCGGCAAGACGGTGAAGAGCGGTGACAGCGACCTCGTCATTCTGCGGGATATCGACCTTGCCGTCACGGCGGGCGAGGCGGTCGCCGTCGTCGGCGCCTCGGGCTCGGGCAAGTCCACGCTGCTCGCGATCCTCGCCGGGCTGGACACGCCGACCACGGGCACAGTGGCGCTGGACGGCGCGGACCTTTTCGCGCTGGACGAGGACGCGCGCGCCGAGCTGCGCGGCCGGTCGGTCGGCTTCGTGTTCCAGTCGTTCCAGCTGCTGCCCTCGCTGACGGCGCTGGAGAACGTCATGCTGCCGCTGGAACTCGCGGGGCGCGCCGATGCGCAGGCTGTTTCACTTGAAATTCTTTCAAAAGTAGGCCTGCGAGAGCGTATTTCGCATTACCCCAAGCACCTTTCGGGCGGGGAGCAGCAACGCGTCGCGCTCGCTCGCGCCTTCTCGACTCGGCCCAAGCTACTTTTCGCCGACGAGCCCACGGGCAGCCTAGACGCCGAGGCGGGCGAGAGCGTGATCGAGCTGGTATTCGGCCTGAATCGCAGCTTCGGCACCACGCTGGTGATGGTGACCCACGACGAGCACCTCGCGCAGCGCTGCGGGCGCATCGTGCGCCTCGCCGCGGGCAGGATCGCCGCATGAAGCAGTCGCTGCGCATGCTGCAGCGCGACTGGCGCGCCGGCGAGCTGCGCGTGCTCGCGCTGGCGCTGGTGGTGGCGGTGGCCAGCATCACCAGCGTGGGCTTCTTCGCCGATCGGGTCGGCCGCGCGCTCGTGCGCGACGCCCACCAGCTGCTGGGCGCGGACCTGGTGCTGGTGTCCGACCACCCGTGGCAACGGAGCGTCGCCGACGAGATCGCGCGCCGCGGCCTGCAGCGCGCCGAGGCGGCGACCTTCATCAGCATGGCCATCAATGGCGAAAATTCGCAACTGGCCGGGGTGAAGGCCGTGACCGAGAATTACCCGCTGCGCGGCAGGCTGCGCATCGCGCCTGCGGTCAACGCCGCGGACGGCCCCGCGGCCGCCGGGCCCGCGCGCGGCGAGATCTGGATCGAGGAGCGGCTGGTCACCTCGCTCGCCGCGCCGGTGGGCTCCACGCTCAAGCTCGGCAAGGCGAGCCTGAAGATCGCGGCAGTGCTGACCCTCGAGCCCGAGCGCGGCGCGAACTTCTTCAACATCGCTCCGCGCATCTTCATGAACCTTGCCGACGTGCCGGAGACGGGCCTCGTGCAGACCGGCAGCCGCGTGTCCTACTACCTGTACGCCGCGGGCGCGCGCGATGCGCTCGCCGGCTACGAGGCCTGGGCGCGAGGTGCGCTCGGCCGCGGCCAGCGCGTGGACAACCTGGAGAGCGGCCGGCCGGAGGTGCGCGCGGTGATCGAGCGCGCGCAGCGCTTCCTCGGTCTCACCGCGCTGCTGGCCGCCATCCTCGCGGGCGTGGCGATCGCGCTGGGCACGCGGCGCTTCGTGGAACGGCACCTGGACGGCTGCGCGGTGATGCGATGCTTCGGCGCGACGCAGGCCAAGCTGCTGGGCCTCTACGGGATGGAGTTCCTGCTCCTCGGCGCGGCGGCCTGCCTCGCCGGGGTCGTCCTGGGCGTCGCGGCCCAGCACGTCATCGCGGAAATCCTCGGCGGGCTGCTGCGCGCCGACCTGCCCGCGCCGTCCCTGCTGCCCGCGGCGCAAGGTTTCCTCGTGGGACTGGTGCTGCTGCTCGGCTTCGCGCTGCCGCCGCTGGTGCAGCTGAAGAACGTGCCCGCGGTGCGCGTGATCCGGCGCGAGGCGGGCGCGGCGCGCACCGGCACGCTGGCGACCTACGCGGTGGGGCTCGCCGCGCTCTCGGGCCTGCTCATCTGGCAGGCGGGCGACCTGCGCATGGGCGTGACCGTGGTCGGCGGGTTCGGCGTCGCCGTGGCGCTGTTCGCCGTCGTCGCCTGGCTGGGTTTGCGCTTTTTCTCCGGAAGCTTCTTTTCCAGGACGATCGGCAGGCAGAGCGTAGCCCTGCGCTATGGCCTGGCCAACCTGCGGCGGCACGCGCGCGGCAACGCGATCCAGGTCGCGAGCCTGGCCCTTGGCCTCACCGCGGTTCTCCTGCTCACGCTGACGCGCAACGACCTGGTGGACGCGTGGCGGCGCAGCGCGCCGCCGGATGCGCCCAACCGCTTCCTCCTCGGCGTGCAGCCGGACCAGCTCGCGGAGGTGAAGGCGTTCTTCGCCGCGCGCAGGATCGCGATCCCGGAGCTCAGCCCGATGGTGCGGGGGCGCCTGACGGCCGTGAATGGAAAGCGCGTCTCGGAAGCCGACTACACGGAAGACCGCGCGCGCCGCCTGGTCGAGCGCGAGTTCAACCTCTCCTACGCCGACCAGGTTCCGGCGCACAACGCCGTCGTGCAGGGGGCGTGGTTCTCGCCGAAGGAGAACGCGGTGTCGGTCGAGGAGGGGATCGCGAAGACGCTCGGCTGGAAGATGGGCGACGAGCTCACCTTCACCGTGGGCGGCGAGTCGTTCCAGGCGCGCGTTACCTCGATGCGCCGGCTGCGCTGGGACTCGATGAAGGTGAATTTTTTCGTCATCGGCCCGCAGTCGCTGGTCGGGCGCTTCCCGGCGAGCTTCATCTCGGCCTTCCGCCTGGAGCAGGGCGACGAGGCGCTGGTGAACGAGCTGACCACCCGCTTTCCCAACCTTACCGTGGTCGACGTGGGCGCGGCGCTGCGCCAGGCGCAGGGGGTCGTGGACCAGGTCATCACCGCCGTACAGGTGGTGTTCCTCTTCGCGCTCGGCGCGGGGCTGCTCGTTCTCTACTCGGCGCTTGTCGCCACCGAGGACGAGCGCCGCCGCGAGGCGGCGGTGATGCGCGTCTACGGCGCCTCGCGCGCGCAGGTGACCGGCAGCCAGCGCGTCGAGTTCCTCGCCATGGGGCTGCTCGCGGGCCTGCTCGCCACGCTCGGCTCCGCGGCGATCGGCCAGTTGCTCGCTCGGCGCGTGTTCGAGCTGGACCTCCCGCCCAGCCCCGAGCTGTGGATCGCGGGGCCGCTCGCCGGCCTGCTGCTGCTCTCGCTCAACGCCTGGCTGTCGGCGCGAAAGGTGCTGCAGGCCTCGCCCGCGCTTACATTGCGGGACTCGGTCTGACCAAGGGGCCCGGGTGCTAGACTGCTAGCGGTATCCCGCAGCAATTGGGGGGGATGTGGTGGGGCCGAGGGATGACATGCGCGAGGGCACGGCAGAACCGGGATCGCGGTCGCCCTCTACGCGCGCGAGCAAGGTCCGGCAGTCGATCCAGGACATGCTGCATCGCGCGCGCATTGCAGAATCCGAGGCGCGGTCCCACCAGGTCGCCACCTCGGAGATCCTCAACATCATCGCCCGGTCTCCCGAGGACGAGCAGCCCGTCTTCGATGCGATCGCCGAAAACGCCCGGCGCCTGATCGGCGCGGTCGATGCGGCCGTCTACCGGGTCGTGGACGGCATGCTGCACCTGGCGGCGTTCACCGGCGCCAGCCACGCGGGCGACGCGGCGCTTCGCGGACTCTACCCGGCGCCCATCGGCTCGACGAATGCCGGCAGGGCCGTCCTGACGCGCGCGCCGTCCTACCGCGCCGACGTGGAGGCGGATCCGGAAGTCCATCCGCAGGCGCGCGCGGTGGCGCGCGCGCGGGGCTACCGGAGCATGCTCGCGGTGCCGATGCTCCACCGCGGCGTCGGCATCGGCTCGATCAGCGTGTCGCGGCGGGAGAGCGGCCCGTTCCGCGATCATCACATCGGCTTGCTGGAGACCTTCGCCGACCAGGCGGTGATCGCGATCGAAAACGTTTGGCTTTTCAAGGAGCTGCAAAGACGCACCGAGGCGCTCGCCAAGTACGAGGCCCGGCTCGCGGCGCTCAGCGACGTGAGCGGCGCCATGAATTCGTCGCTCGAGCCGGAAGCGGTGCTGCAGACGATCGTGCAGCGCGCCATACGGCTGACGGGCCTCGATAACGGGGCGATCTTCGAATACGACGAGGGCGCCGCGGAATTCCGCCTGCAGGCCTCGGAGCGGCTCGCGCCGGAAATGCTGGCGGCGCTGCGCCGGACGCCGATCCGCAAGGGCGACGGGACGGTCGGCGAGACGGCGGTGACACTGGCGCCCGCCCAGGTTGCCGACATCGTCGACGACATCTACCACGGCAGCCACAAGAACCTGATGCTCAAGGTGGGCAACCGCGCTGTACTGACGGTGCCGTTGCTGCAGGAAGGCCACGTCGTCGGCGCGCTATCGGTGGGCCGCACGATGCCCGGGCCGATCGCCGCCGAGGTCGTCGAGCTCCTGAAGATCTTTGCCGCGCATGCCGCGATCGTGATCCAGAACCTGCGCCTGCGCCGCGAAATCGCCGACCGCGGCAGGCCGCGCGATTCGGAATAGCGTCCTCGCGCTACTGCTGCTCCTTGCCGCGCGTGGTGCCAGCGCGTTCCCGCCGGACGCCGAGGTGCGCGAAATGCTGCGCCAGCGCATCGAGGTCTCGCAGCACGCCATCGGCATCGTGGTCGGCCTCGCCGACCCGGCAGGCTCTCGCGTCGTCGCTGTTGGCCGCGCGCGGCAGGGCAGCGACGAGCCCGTCACCGGCGAATCGGTCTTCGAGGTCGGCTCCGTCACCAAGGTGTTCACCTCGCTCCTGCTCGCGCAGATGGTGGAAAGCGGCGAGGTGCGTCTCGACGATCCGGTCGCCCGGTACCTGCCCCGGTCGGTCAGGGCGCAGTACCTGAAGGAGATCACTCTGCTGCACCTGTCGCGCCATACCGCCGGCTTCCCGCTCTTTCCCGACAACCTTCGTCCCGTCGATCCGGAAAATCCGCGCGACGTCTACACGAACGAGGCGCTGTACAAGTTCCTCAATCGCTACAGGCCCACGCGCAAGGCGGGGACGTTCCAGCTGTACTCGAACGTAGGCCCCGCCCTGCTCGGAGAGCTGCTCGCCCGGCGTGCCGGCACGGAATTCGAGACCGCGTTGCGCAGCCGCGTCCTCGATCCGCTCGGCATGCGCCGCACGGGGATTCGGCTTACGCCCGAGCTCCACGCTGCGCACGCGCTCGGGCACGCGAACCTCGACCGGCCGCTGCCGCTCGGCGACGTGCGCGGCATGCCGGGGGCGGGGTCCCTGCGAAGCACGGGCAGCGACATGGTCCGCTTCCTGGAGGCGAGCCTGGGCCTGCGCGAGTCGAGCCTCGCCGCCGCCCTGTCGATGGGCCTGGGCTGGTTCCCTACGAAGATCCTGGGAACGGAGCTCCTCGCGCATGGCGGTGCCACGGACGGCTTCACCGCCTACGTGGGCCTCGACCTTGAGCGAAGGCGCGGCGTAGTGCTGCTGTCGAACAACGACTACGAGGGGCAGAAGAACATCGCGATCCACCTGCTCGTGCCGTCGCTGCCGCTCTTCCAGCCGGACCCGCCGGGAAAATGATGCGCTCCCGCGGGCCGCTCCCTTAGAATCGCCCGATGGCCGAGATCGCCCTCCTTGTCGCCGCCGGCGTACTCGTGGTCGCCGTGTATCTGGTCTTCCGGGTGCAGAAGACCCTCGAGGAGAAGCACCGCCAGATGCTCGCCGACCTGCACGACGGCCTCGTCAAGCAGGGCGACCGGCTCGGCGGGCAGCTGGGCGAGCTGCGCGAATCGATCTCGGGCAAGCTCGACGCGCGGCTCGACCAGATCTCGAACCGCGTCAACGAGCGCCTGGAGGACGGCTTCAGGAAGACCAACGAGACCTTCGTCAGCGTCATGCAGCGCCTCGCGACCATCGACGAGGCGCAGAAGAAGATCGAGACGCTCACCGGCAGCGTGGTCAGCCTGCAGGAGCTGCTCGGCGACAAGAAGACGCGCGGCGCCTTCGGCGAGGTGCAGCTGGAGGCGCTGGTGAGGAACGTCCTGCCGCCGGCGGCCTTCGAGTTCCAGTACACGCTGCCCAACGGCACGCGCGTGGACTGCGCGCTGCGGCTGCCCGAGCCCACGGGCCTGGTCTGCGTCGACTCGAAGTTTCCGCTGGAGAACTACAACCGCATGTTCGAGGGCGGCGAGGACCAGCGTGCGCTCGCGCAGAAGCAGTTCCGCGCCGACATCCGCAAGCACGTCGACGACATCGCCAGGAAATACATCATCGCGGGCGCGACCTCGGACGGCGCGGTGATGTTCGTGCCCGCGGAGGCGGTGTTCGCGGAGATCCACGCCTACCACGCCGAGGTGGTCGAGTACGCGATCGGCAAGCGCGTCTGGATCGTCTCGCCGACCACGCTGATGGCCGTGCTGAACACGGCGCGCGCGGTGCTGAAGGACGTCGAGACGCGCAAGCAGATCCACGTCATCAAGGAGGCGCTGGCGCGCCTCGGCGCCGACTTCCGCAGGTTCGACGAGCGCATGAAGAAGCTCGCCGACCACATCCGCCAGGCGCACCAGGACGCCGAGGACGTGCAGGTGTCCAGCCGCAAGATCTCCCAGCAGTTCCAGAAAATCGAGTCGGCAGAGCTCGAGCCGCCCGCCGCGGGCGGGGCGAACGTCGTGCGGCTCGCCGACGAGCGCAAGCCAGGGCCGTAGGTGGAAGCCTTTCTCGTCTCCACCGGCGTGGTGGCGCTGGCGGAGATGGGCGACAAGACGCAGTTGCTGGCGTTGATGCTCGCGGCGCGCTACCGCGGGCGCCTGTCCATCGTCCTTGGCATCGCGCTCGCGACGCTGGCCAACCACGCGCTCGCCGCGGGGTTCGGCGCGTGGATCGCCGAATTGACCGGCGCGGAGGCAATGCGGTGGATTCTGGCGGCCTCGTTCCTCGCCATGGCGGCCTGGATCCTGGTTCCGGACAAGGCGGACGGCCTGGAGGCGTCGAACCGGAAGTACGGGGCGTTCCTGACGACGCTGGTCGCGTTCTTCCTGGTGGAGATCGGCGACAAGACGCAGATCGCGACCGTCGCGCTCGCGGCGCGCTACTCCGCGCTTGCCGCGGTCGTTGCCGGCACCACCTTCGGCATGCTGATCGCGAACGTGCCCGCCGTGTATCTGGGCAACGCGCTTTTGCGGCGCGTTCCGATGCGGCTGCTGCAGTCGACCGCCGCGGCCTTGTTCGCGGTCCTCGGGTTCCTGGTGCTTTTCGCATGAGCGGACGCGGCGCCTTGGTCATCGGCAATGTCGGCAAGCTGGGCGACGAGCTGCTCAACGTTCTGCTCGAGTCGCCGGCCTACGCCCGCGTCGCGGTCGGGGTCGGCAAGCCCATGCGCAGCCACGTGGCGAAGCTGGAGCCGCTGCTGGTGCCAAAAGGCGCGCCCGCAGACTGGAAACCGGCGGCGCAGCTGCGATGGGTTCCGGAGGACCTGTTCCTGTGCATCGAGCCGGCGGCGCGCTCGTTCTGGAAGATCGACAAGCCCTACGTGGCCATCAGCAGCGGCCAGGCGGCGCAGATCGCGCTCTCCCTGCGCGCGGCGGGCTCGCGCCGCGTCGCGATCATCACCCCGCTGGAGGCGATCCTGCAGATCGGCACGGCGCCCGCCATCCAGAGCCAGGACGAGATGAGCATCGTCAGCGCGGGTTTCGAGCGCGTACTGGTCCTGCGGCCGAGCGAGGACGGCAGGAGCGAGGAGGGCGGCGGCTTCTTCCCGGCGGTCGGCCGCGCCGTGACGGGAACCCTGGGCAGCTACCTCACGCCGAAGAGCGTGCAGCCGGTGCGGGTGCGCCGCGCCGCCGAGCTCGCAGTCCAGACGCTGGCGACCATGACCGAAGGCGTGCAGGTGATCGGCGCCGCGCGCCTGCGCGAGCTGGTCGGCGATCCGATGGAATCGAAGCGCCGGTTCTAGGCGCGGTCAGTGTACCGACAGGGATTCGACGTCGATCGTGACCGCGGGTTTCTGCAGGACCGCGATCGCATTTCTGGCAAAGTCCCGCGCCAGGCCCTCGCCACCCTGGAACGGTTTGTCGCCGATGGCCCGGGCGACGCCGACGATCAGGTCGACGAGGAGCGTCTTGCCGGTAGGGTTGGTCGGCACGCAGCCCATGTCCGCGAACTGCTGCTCGAACCAGCGTCGCGCCGACTGGGGCGTGGCGCCCGCGAGATCGCGCTCATGCAGCCTGAATTCGTACTCCCTGCCCTTGCCGAGCTTCACCAGGATGACGTGTTCCATGGCTGCCGATTCTAAGCCAAGGGGGCGCTTCGCCCCGATACCTGCGCTGTCCACAGCGCGCAGGCGAGCAGCAGCACGGCGCCGGCCTGGTGCGCGGCGGCAAGAGGGACGGGCACCACGAGCAAGAGCGTGGCGATGCCGAGCGAGGCTTGCAGGACGAACGCGCCAAGCAGGCATTTCGCCGCCGTCGACCGCCTTTCTTCCCAGAACAGCCAGGGGATCAGAACCAGAAGCGCCCAGAAGAACGTCCGGTGCACGAGCTGCACGGTGGCCACGTTCCACAGGAAGTTGTGCCACCAGGGCTCCAGCATGAATGCCTCGGGCGGGACGAGGTGGCCGTTCATCAGCGGGAAGCTGTTGTAGGCGTGGCCCGCCCGCAGGCCGGCCACGAACCCGCCCGTGAGCGCCATCAGGAATACCGTGCCCGCAACGGCGAGGGGGAGTTTCCGGTAACTCGCGCTGCCTGCCTGGAGAAGTCCAAGCGCCAGCCAGATCTCGGCCGAAAAGATCACCAATGCGAGGCCCAGGTGCGCGGTCAGGCGGAAGTGGCTGACGCGCGGGTCGTCGACGAGCCCGCTCGCGACCATGTACCAGCCCATCGCGCCCTGCAGGCCGCCCAGCACGAATACGCCGGCGAGCTTCCAGGTAAGGGATTTTGTGAGTTTGTTCTTGAAATAAAAGAATAAAAGCGGGATGAGAAAGACCAAGCCGATCACCCTGCCGAGCAGGCGGTGGATGTATTCCCACCAGAAGATGCCCTTGAAGCCTTCCAGCGTCATGTCCGGAAACACCTTCTGGAACTGCGGCGAGGCGCGGTACTTGGCGAACAGCGCCTCCCAGTCGGCCTGGTTGAGCGGCGGCAGCGCCCCGACCAGGGGCTGCCATTCGACGATCGACAGGCCCGATTCGGTCAGGCGCGTGATGCCGCCCACCACCACCATCGCGAACGTGAGCGCCGCGCAGACGAACAGCCAGGCAGCGACCGCTCGCCGGTCGGCGTGGGTCATTCCGGCGCGTAGATGCGGTTGATGCCGGTGGTGAGCTTGTCCGCCGCCACGCCGTATACGTGCAGCGAGACGAGCGGCCGGCCGGTGCGGTTCGACACGCGATGGTAGGTCGGGCCGCCGAGGTCGATGTCGGCGAGCTGGCCGGCGCGGAGGGTCTTCGCGCCCAGCGGCTCGAGCAGCGGGCCCGGCGCGCGGAAGGTCTCCTCAGTCAGCTCGCCCTCGGCGACGCCGAAGGCGCACCAGACGTAGTGGCCATGCACCGCGCTGCTCTGGCCGGGCAGCCAGGAGATGGCGGTGATGACGAACTCGTCGTCCGGGTCCACGTAGAGCAGGTGGCGCATGTAGCGCTCCGGGTCGCCGACGCGATGCTCGGGGCGCAGCCAGCTGCGGTTCGCCCCTACCGCCTCGCGCAGGGCCTCGGCGAGCCCGGGCGGCGCGACGTTGGTGGTGCGCAACGCCTTGCCGAAGGCCTTGGCGGCGCGCGCCACAGAGGCAAGCGCGGGATGGATCGGTCCGGCGGCGCTCATTTCCTGGCCCTCATAGCAGTCCCTCGAATAATTGCACCTGCACCGGCTCGCCGGCCTGCACCGGCCCGCGCCCGTGCTCCAGGACGATGAAGCAGTTGGCTTCCGACATCGAGCGCAGCACGCCCGAGCCCTGCTGTCCGGTGGTGCGGACTTTCCACGAGCCCGCCTCCTGGTAGACGACGCCCCGCTGGTACTCGGTGCGCCCCGGCACCTTGCGGATCGGCTGCGAGCTGATCGCGGGCAGCAGAGGAATTTCGGTCGTGCTCGCCCCGGACAGGAACAGCAGCGCCTCCCTGACGAACTCGCAGAACGTCACCATTACCGCGACCGGATTGCCCGGCAGGCCGAACAGGAACGCCTTGCCGATCCTGCCGAAGGCCATCGGCCGGCCGGGCCGCATGGCGATCTTCCAGAAAAGGACCTCGCCCAGCTTGGCCATGAGCTGGCGGATGAAGTCGGCCTCGCCCACGGATACGCCGCCCGTTGTAATGATTGCGTCGTGTCCCGAAGCAATGGCAAAGGCTTTTTCGAGCGCGGCAGGGTCGTCGCGCACCACGCCCATGTCCACGATCTCGACGCCGAGGCGCGTGAGCAGGCCGTGCAGCGTGTAGCGGTTGGAGTCGTACACCTGGCCGGGGGCAAGCGGCGTGCCGATCGAGGCCAGCTCGTCGCCGGTCGAAAAGAAGGCGACGCGCAGGCGCCGGCGCACGGCGACTTCGCCGATGCCGAGCGAGGCGATCAGGCCGAGCTCGGCGGCGCGCAGCTGCTGGCCGGGCCGGAGCACCGGCACGCCCGCCTTGAGGTCCTCGCCGGCGGCACGCACGTTCTGGCCCGCCTTCTGCCCGGCCGGAATCGAGACGTGCTTGCCGTCGGCGCTGCAGACCTCCTGCACCACCACCGTGTCCGCGCCCTTGGGCATGACGGCGCCGGTCATGACGCGCACGCACTCGCCCGGCCTTACTTCGCCGGAAAAAACCCGTCCTGCGAACGCGGTGCCGATTTCCCGCAAGGAAATGCTCTGTGAAGAAGAAAGATCCGCGCCGCGAACCGCGTACCCGTCCATCGCGGAGTTGTCGTGGCCGGGGACGTTGATCGAGGGCACGACGTCCTGCGCGAGGATCCGTCCGAGGGATTGCCTGGTCGGCACGGTCTCCGTCTCTGTCACGGGAACGAGGCACGCGCGGATCGCCGCCGCCGCCTTGTCCACGCGCAGCGCGTCCGGGTCGTAGCCGTCGATGCAGCTCACCGCCTGGGCAATGGTCGTCATGCGCTGTTCAGCTCTTCGCGGGTATTGATGTTGCGAAACGCCTCCGCCTCATCGTCGAACGGAACCTCG
>JAYRND010000059.1:0-1502 GCA_041904885.1 Burkholderiales bacterium | reverse complement strand
TCCACGCCGAACACCAGGATCAGCGCCACCTGCACGATGAAGGCCACGCCGAAGAAGAACGCGATGCCGCGCAGCCCCTGGTCCGTGCCGCGGCGCTCGAAGGTAAGGTAGTAGAACTGGTAGATCCCGAGCCCGAGGACGAAGAACAACGGCATCAGCACGAGGCCGGCCACGAGCGGGTCCATTCCCAGGCCGGCGACCACGTAGGTCGCATACGCACCCAGCACCAGGAATGACGGGTGCGCCACGTACGGAACGTCGAGCAGGCCGAACGCGATCGACAGCCCCACGCTGACCGCTGCGTAGAAGCAGCCGAGGAGGATCCCGGCGAGGACCGCCTCCAGGAGAAGCTGGATATCCAGGTGAAGCGCGCCCGGGCTATTTCCTGGCCTTGTCGAAGGGCGCGATCACGTCGCCCGTCTTCAGCGCCGCCGGCCCGATGATCACCTGCTTGCCGGCCTGGCGGAACTGGTCGACGTCCTTCGGCTTGATGCCGCGGAACTGCGCCATCGGCACCCGCGGCGTCGCCCACTCGCCCACCGCGTCGTAGCGGATATTGCCGACCATCGTCTTCATCTCGTTCTTGCGGATGTAGGCGGCCAGCGCCTTCTGGTCGATGCCCTTGGTGGCGTTGATCGCCTGCTCCAGCATCTGCCCGATGGCGTAGTTGAACGGCGCCAGGTAGAAGCCGAGCAGGTCCACTTTTTCCTGCTTGGCACGCACCTCGTAGCGCTTGAGGAACTCGCGCACCTGCGGGTTGTCCATCGTCTTCTCGGGCACCCAGCTGTTGTAGTTGACGAAGCCGTTGAGCAGGGGCCCGAGCGCCTCCATGTTGGGCGTGAACTGCAGTCCGACCATGCCGCCGCCGATCATCTTCACCGTCGGCCCCACTCCCAGCTCGTTCACCGCGCGCACGATCGCCACCGATTCCGGGGGATAGGAACAGATGAACACCGCGTCCGGCTTGGCGGCGCGCACCGCGCGGATGATCGAGGAGAAGTCCACCGAGTTGGGCGGGTAGTTCTGGTCGTACACCGTCTGGAAGCCCTTCGCCTTGGCGATCGCGCGCGCGCCGGTGCACAGGTTCTGCGCGAACTCGGCGTCCGCCGCCATGATGGCGATGGTCTTCGCGCCGAGCTTCTCGGCGGCGTCGAGGAAGGGGCCGCCCCAGGCGAGCGCGCCCCCGCCCCAGGGCGCGTTGTTGAACCACTTGTCGTGGCGGATCTTCTCGTTCGCGTCGAAGGAGAAGTTGCCCATCAGCAGCAGGTCGCGCTGCTTGACGAGCGGCATGATGGGCGCGGTGACATTGGTGCCGTAGGGCGCGATCAGCAGGTCCACCTTGTCCACGTCGAGCAGCTTGGTGTAGATGCCGGGCACGAGGCTCGGGTTGGTCTGGTCGTCGTAGGAGATGAACTGGATCTTGCGCCCGAGGAGGCCGCCCTTCGCGTTGACGTCCTCCACCCACATCTGCAGCGCGAGCAGCGCCGACTTGCCACCAGCGC
>JAYRND010000058.1:0-8094 GCA_041904885.1 Burkholderiales bacterium | reverse complement strand
GCGAAGACCTCGCCCAGCTTCACGCCGGCCTCGCGCTCGACTTCCGCGTCCAGCTCGATGAATGGCACGCCCAGCGAGGCGGCAAGTTTGGCCCCGAGGCTCGATTTGCCCGCGCCGCGCAGCCCCAGCAGGGCGATGCGGCGGGCCGCCGAATCGGATTCCGGCGTCTCGCGGACCAGGCTCTCGATGGCGACGCACATCGCGCGCGCGAGCTTGCGCAGCAGCAGCACCGAGATGTTCCCCTGGCCTGCCTCGAGCTGCGCGAGGTAGCGCTCGGACACGCCCGAGGCGGCGGCGAGCGACTTGCGCGTCATGCCGTTGGCGCCGCGCCAGGCGCGCACGCGGTCGCCGAGGCGGGCCAGATACGCGGCTTCCTGCTGCGCGGGGGTGAGGGGAGCGTTCATGAAGTATAGTGCTTGACGAGGATTCTATGGTGCAATATATTGTCTGTCAATCCAATTTCCATCCCGCATGAAGATCACCCTCCTGGTCGGCACCATGACCGGCACCGCGCAGCTCGTGGCGCAGGAGCTGGAACTCGTGTGGGACGACGGCGAAACCCAGGTCGAGACGCTGCTGATGGAGAAGGTGGATGCGTCCGTCTTCTCGCGCGAGGGCATCTTCCTCGTCGTCACCTCCACCTACGGGCAGGGCGACGTGCCGGACAACGCCAAGGCGCTGTACGAGGAGCTGAAGGCGAAGCGTCCCGATTTGTCGCGCGTGCGGTACGGGCTGTTCGGGCTCGGTGACAGGACGTACGCGGAGACCTTCAACTTCGGCGGCAAGCGCTTCGACGAGATCCTGCGGGAGCTGGGCGCGCAACGCATCGGCGAGCGCGTGCAGCACGACGCCTCCTCGGGGGTGCTGCCCGAGGAGATGGCGGTGGAGTGGGGCGAGGGCTGGCGCGCGCTCGCCCGGGAATCCCTCGCCCGGAGCACCGGAGCGACGCAATCAACCGAGAGAGACCGGCCATGAGCATCCCCCGCGAATACAACGCAGCCGAAGACCTGGTCGGGCGCAACCTGGCGGCGGGCCGCGGCGCCAAGGTCGCCTACATCGACGACGCGGGGCAGTGCACCTACGCCGATCTCGCCGACCGGGTCAACCGGTTCGGCAACCACCTGCTTTCCCTGGGGTTGCGGATGGAAGACCGCATCCTCATCGCGATGCACGATTCCATCGACTGGCCGGTGGCGTTCCTGGGCGCGATCAAGGCGGGCATCGTGCCGATCGCCGCCAACACGCTGCTCACGCCGAAGGACTACGAATACATGATGCAGGACAGCCGCGCCAAGGCGCTGCTCGTCTCGCCGCCCCTCAAGCCGCAGTTCGAGCCGTTCCTGTCGAAGCTGCCTTTCCTGAAGCATGTCCTGGTTGCACCCTTCGCCGAAGTTCTCTCGAAATCAAACCCAAACCTTACCGCCGCGACCACGACCAGCGACGATCCCTGCTTCTGGCTGTATTCGTCGGGCTCGACCGGCATGCCCAAGGGCACCGTGCACGTGCACTCCAGCATGCGCCTCACCGCCGAGCTGTACGCGCAGGGCGTGCTCGGCATCCGAGAGTCGGACGTGTGCTTCTCGGCGGCGAAATTCTTCTTCGCCTACGGCCTGGGCAACTCGCTGTCCTTCCCGCTGATGGCGGGCGCGACGACGGTCGTGATGGCCGAGCGCCCGACGCCCGATGCCGTGTTCAAGCGGCTGCAGGAACGCAAGCCGACGATCTTCTTCGGGGTGCCTACGCTTTACGCAGCCATGCTCGCTTCCCCTGCCTTTCCTTCGAAGGACCAGCTGAACCTGAGAATGTGCATTTCCGCGGGCGAAGCGCTGCCTCCGCAGATTTCCAAGAGCTTCAAGGAGAAGACCGGCGTCGAAATTTACGACGGCATCGGCTCGACCGAGATGCTGCACATCTTCCTCTCCAACCGCCCCGGCGACCTGCGCTACGGCACCACCGGCAAGGCCGTGCCCGGCTACGAGCTGCGCCTGGTGGACGAGCAGGGCAACGACGTGAAGCAGGGCGAGCTGGGCGAGCTGCTGATCAAGGGACCTACCGCCGCCAACCTGTACTGGAACAACCGCGCCAAGAGCCGCAGCACCTTCGCGGGCGAATGGACGCGCAGCGGCGACAAGTACACGCAGGACGCCGACGGCTTCTACGCCTACGGCGGGCGCACCGACGACATGCTGAAGGTGTCCGGCATCTGGGTGTCTCCGGCCGAGGTCGAGGCGGCGCTGGTCTCGCACGAGGCAGTGCTGGAAGCCGCCGTGGTCGGCAAGGAAGACGAGCAGAAGCTCGTCAAGCCCAAGGCCTTCGTGGTCCTCAAGCCCGGCAAGCAGGCGAGCGTGGAGGACCTGCAGAACTACGTGAAATCCAAGCTCGCGCCCTACAAGTACCCGCGCTGGATCGAGTTCGCCGCCGAGCTGCCGAAGACCGCGACCGGCAAGATCCAGCGCTTTAAATTGCGCGCCTGATCCTCAGAGGCCGAGGAACCGCTTCGCGTTCGTCGAGCGGATCGCCTCGACGGTTTTCGCGTCGAAGCCGGCCTTCTCCAGCGTGCCGAGTGGATCGGAATCGGCCATCGCGTACGGATAGTCGCTGCCGATGCAGATCTGGGATGAGCCGAAGCTCTCCACGACGAAGCGCACCGCCGCCGGGTTGAACATCAGGCAGTCGTAATAAAAGCGCTTGGCGATGTCGGCGGGCGATTCGGGGAGCGATTCCCTCGTCTTCGGCACGTTCTGCCAGGCGTGCACCAGGCGCGGCACGAGCAGCGACAATCCGCCGCCGCCGTGGCTGAAGGCAATGCGCAGCTTCGGGTGCTTGCTGGCGATGCCGCCGGTGATCATCGAGGCCGCGGCCGCGGCAATTTCCATCGGAAAGAGGACCGCCTGCTCGGCGAATGCGCCGACGATGCGATCCATGCCCGCCGGCCGGAGCGCGTGCACGAAGACTGCCGCTCCCGCCTTCTCGCAGGCGGCGAAGAACGGCTCGAAGCGCTGGTGTCCGATCGCGATGCCGTCGATGTGGCTGGCGACCTCGACGCCGGCGAGCTTGAGGTCCTTCATCACGTAGTCGAGCTCCCGGATGGCGCGCTCGGTGTCCTGCAAAGGGACAGCGCCCAGCCCGACGAGGCGGTCCGGCGCCTGGCGCACCATGTCCGCGATCGTGTCGTTCAGGAAGCGCACCATCACCTGCGCATCCTCGAGCGGCAGCCAGTACGAGAGCAGTTCGGGCATCGGCGAAATCGCCTGCTTCGTCACGCGCATCGGCGCCATTTCCTCGATGCGCCGCGCCACGCTCCAGCTGCCGTCGGACACCGTGCGGTAGACCTTGCCCGAGATCATCACGTGCCGGTGGCAGGCATGGGCCGGGGCCATCGAGGGCCAGGGTACGTCCTTGCCCTTGCCCGCGTAGGGCGGAAAGTTCTCCGGCACGATGTGGTTGTGGATGTCGATGCAGTCGTCGCTCATTGTTTCCTCAGGAAAATCGATAGTTGATTCTGCTGGCGCTCCTTCAGCGCCGCGCACAGCTGGATCCGCTCCAGCGTCTGGGCGAGGATGCGCGGACCACCCTCGAAGCGCCCTGCGCGCTCGCGGAAGAAGGCCTCGACATCGGCGCGCTGCGGCGCGCTGCAGAACGTGCCGGCCAGGCGCGGATAGTACGCTGCTGCGTCTCGCGGCGCCCGGGCGACCAGTGCGTCGAAGTTCGCCTTCATGAAATCGTAGGCAAGCACGCCGCCGCGCGGCGTCTCCGCCATCGTCCAGGCGATCTGCATGGCTTCGCGGTAGTCGCGCGCCGGGTCGAGGACCAGGGACAGCGCCTCGCGCCCGAGCGTGGGATCGCGGAAGGAGCCGAGCGCGATGTAGAGCAGGCGCCGGTCGCGGCGGTCCTTCGCCCCCGCCAGGGCGGTGCGCAGCCGCTCGTGCAGCTCACGGTCGCCGCGGCGCGCGTGGGCCTGCAGCACCGCCTCGGCGAGGTTGCCGTCCAGCGCGCGGTGGTCCGCCAGCCAGCGCTCGGCGAGTTGCGCCACCTGGTCCCGCAGGGCGCGGTCGTCGCCATCGCTGGCGAGATAGCCGATCAGCGCGGGCCGCAGGCGCAGGGTGTCATCGGAGTCCTGCGGTCGCGGCACGAGACCCAGCGCCTGCGCCTGCCGAGCGAACATCCGGTTACCGTAGCGCTCCCAGTTCGGCCGTAGCTCCTCCGGCACGAGCGCCCGCAGGTCGCTCAGCGTCCAGATCACGCTTTGCACGACGTCGCGGTTGCGCTGCACGGCCAACTCCTGCAGGCGCGCGAGCACCGTGTCGAGCCCGAGCGCTCCGCTGCGAGCCAGCGCATCGAGGTCGCCGACTTCGCTCACGGTGGCGGCAACCGAACGCGGCCGGACGACCGTGCCGGCCGCGCGTCCCCGGTATTCGGTGCGGTAGTAGCGGGATGTTTCCGCCTCGACCCAGGCGGGGCAGGTGCCAGTCAGCGGCAGCGCCGCGAGTTCGCTCGTCATCAGCATGCAGCGGCGGCTTTCGCCGCCCGAAGCGCCATAGCGCACGCACAAGGGTAGCTGCCAGACCTGCGCGTCGCTGCCTCCGGAGCCGAGCGGCAGATAGCGGCGCTGCGCCAGCCAAAGGCTCGCGCCCTGCTGTCCACAAGTCAGCTCGATCGTTACCAGGGGCAGCCCGGCCTGCTCGAGGAAGGTGGCGAAGGCGGCGCCAGCCGCCGGGTCGAGCGCGTCGAGCCCGGCAAGGAAATCGGCAGCAGTTGCGGTGCTGTCGGCGTACTTCGCCAGGTAGCGTTGCAGCGCCTCGCGAAAGCGCGCCTCGCCGAGCCACTGCTCGAACATGCCGAGCACGGCCGCGCCCTTGGCGTAGGTGATCGGATCGAAGGCGTTGAGGACGTCGTCGTTGCTCGCGATTGGCTGGCGGATGCGGCGGGCGCTCAGCTGCCCGTCGGTTTTCATCGCCCAGTTGCGGTCGTGCACGCTCTTGGCGTGGATATTCCAGGAGGGCTCGAGGCGCTCGATTATTTTGTCCGACATCCAGTTGGCGAACGATTCATTCAGCCAGATGTCGTCCCACCATGCGTTGGTAACGAGGTCGCCAAACCACATGTGCGCGATCTCGTGCGCCGCTACGTGCGCGTAGTTCTGGCGGAAGCGCGGGTTCTCGTCCTGCGGCCGCGCCAGCATCAGCGGCATGGCGAAAGTGATGAGGCCCGGGTTCTCCATCGCGCCGAACTGCCCGCGCTGCAGGATCGCGAGGTGGTCGAGCTTCTCGTAGGGATAGGGAATGCCCGTGTATTCCTCGGCCAGTTCAAGCAGACGCGGCGTCACCTGCACTGCGTAGCGCGCGGCCGGCGCCATGCCCTTCGGAACGATGATGCGCACGCGCGTGCCCTTCTTCCCCGCCGTGCCGGCGTCCGCGATATCGAAAGGACCTACGCCGAAGGCGATGAGGTAGCTCGGCAGCGGCCGCGTGGGAGCGAAGACCACGCGCTTCATGCCCTCGGGCAGCGCGCTTTCGGCGACCTGGGGTGTGTTCGAGACGGCAAGGTGGGCGGCCGGAACGTTCAGCGTCAGCTGCCAGGGAACCTTGAAGGCGGGCTCGTCGAAGCAGGGAAAGACGCGGCGGGCGAACAGCGGCTCCATCTGCGTGTAGACGTACCACTCGCCGGCCTCCCGCTGGCGGAAGGCGCCGGCGGTGTCGCGCTCGCTCAGCTCGCCGCGATACTCGAGCCGCAGCAGGGTGCGGCCCGGCGCGAGCGGTGGCTCCGCGCGCAGCCCCACGAAATCCTGCCCGCCTTGGATCACCCGCGCCGGCGCGCCGCCCGCGCTGGCGCGCTCCAAGGCGAGGAAGCGGGCGTTCAGCCAAACGACAGGAGTGGGCCGCGCGACTTCGATCTCGATTTCGATTGAGCCGCGAAAGCCGGTTTCGCCCGGCCGAATCGTGAGTTCGGCCGCGTAGCGCAGCGGCCGCACGCCGTCGGGCAATCGCAGCGCCGGTGGTGCGGGATCCTGCGCGAGCGCCTGCTGCCCGAGCAGCAGCAGCCCGAGGATCCCCGCCAGCCTCAAGCTCACTCGTGGAATTCCGCGAACACCAGCCGGTTTTCCGCGAGCGGCCAGGAGCGGGCGACGATGCGCTGACCGTTGAATACGGCGGCAACACTGCGCGGCGCGGGATCGCTCAGCTTCAGCTTGGAGGTGGAGAGGCCCGGCACGCCGGGTTGCAAGCCCGGCGGCGGCTTGCCGTCGAAGCTCATCGTGTCGCGCCCCACGCCGAAGTAGCCGCGCGGCCGCGTCATGGTGACGACGCTGGCGGCGTCCCTGTCGGCAGCCGCGATGCGGGACGGGCGAAAATGGATGAAGCTGGACGAACGGGGAAACGGCGCGCGGTAGACGTGCGATGTGGCGAAGCCCTCGGCACGGATGACGAATTCGTATTGCACGCCCGGTCTGGCGCGGAACGGGCCCCACCGGCCGTCGCTGCCGACCTTCTTCGCGTGGACCGCCGGCCCAAGCCGTTCCCCGGTCTCGGAGGAAGTTTCGAATACGTCGATCTCGGCTCCCGCAAGCGGCAGGTTGGTCTGGTAGTTGCCCTGATATCCGGTGATCCGGCCATCGAGCACCGGAGACGTCTCGGGCTCGATGTCGGTGCGCGCCGGAGATCGTCCGGCAATGAAGCGGTAGGTGTGGACGAAAGCGATGCGGTGGAAGGAGACCTCGCGGTGGTCCAGCCCCGGCAGCACGACGTTCTCGGCCCCGGCCAGCGCCGGCGCGTCATGGCCGATATTGCTTGCCATCTTCGGCTGGCCGAACCAGCGCCCGTCCGGCTGCGCAAACTTGTCGTTGCTGTCCGAGCGCAGGGTCATGAACGCGACGCCGGGAGTGACTTCCAGGCCGGCGGGCCCCTGCGGTGAATTGAGCGCGACGAGAAACGGCCCCCGGCCGTTGAATTCGCTGCCGGGCAGGTAGTCGCCGGACCAGACGCCATGGCTGGGCGCGCCGCCAAGGACGGCGTGCGACACAACGGCCGCGCCGCCGTTGCGGATGTAGTCGCGGATCACGTTGCCGCCGCGCGAGTTACCTACCAGGACTACCTTTTCCGCGCCGGTCGCGGTGCGGACTCGCTCGATTTCGGCTGCCAGGTTGCGCCTGTTCTCCGCCGCACTGCTGCGCCCTTCCTGCGGCTTGTCATCCTCGGTGCGCGCAAGCGGATAGGGCAGGTCCACCGCGAACAGGCGGTCGCGCGGCCAGCCGTTGGTCTCGAAGCGCCATACCGTCGGATACCAGAGCGCCGCGGTGTCGCCATTGCCGTGCACGAAGACGATCGGCGGATAGGCATCGCGTCCGGGTGCCCCGGCGCAGGCAGCCAGCAGCGCGCCGAGGAAGAGGACGAGCGTGTGACGCAGGGTGGCTTTCATGCAGGCCGGTAGGATGCCACGGGTTTGATGTAGGTCAAGGCCCGCGCGGTGCTCGCTTCCAGAATGAGGCCTCGTCCTCGGAGGTGCGGATCCTCATGCCCGACGCGGGTAGCAGGCTGGCCGAACACCACCGTCGCTGCGAGGCGCTGTTCGCCGCCGCTGGCGTGGCTGCGGACGCGTCCGACTGGACGCAGCTCAACGCGCGCGTGGGCGCGCTGCGCGAGGCTCTGCTCGAGCATTTCCACTACGAGGAGGAGCGCATCTTTCCGCTCTACGAAGAAGGCAGCGGCGAGGAGGGCGCAACCGAACCGCTCCGCGCCGCGCACGACGACATGCGCGCGTCCCTCTGGGCCCTGGCGACGATGTCATCCTCTGCCGAGCTGGAGCGCTACCGCGAGGAGCTCGCCCAGCTGAGGGCCGCCTTTGCCGCGCACGCGGCAGACGAGGAAAGCCGCATGTACCCCGTGTTCGAGCGCTTGCTCGAGGCACGCGCCTCGCGCGGCTGAGCCGCGCGCCTAGTTGCCCTCGAAGCGGGGCTTCTGCTTGGCGACGAAGGCGTTGTAGGCGCGCTCGAAGTCCTTGGTCTGCATGCAGATCGCCTGCGCCTCGGCCTCGGTCTCGATCGCCTGCTCGATCGACAGGTTCCATTCCTGGTGCAGGCACTTCTTGGTCATCGCGTGC
>JAYRND010000057.1:0-2225 GCA_041904885.1 Burkholderiales bacterium | reverse complement strand
TGCGCCGCTTCCGGATATTTTTTCATGGAAGAAGGATCTTTCCTGGACAGCGCATCCCGGAATTCGTCGAACGGCGAGCGCCCGCTCAGGAGCGTTTCCTGGAAGGCGGCGAGCGCCTTGCCCACGCCCGCGAGCACCGCCTCATCAGCCGCTGGAACCGGCATGCCGAACACCCTCTCGAAACGGCAGGACAGCTCCACATCGCCGCGCAACAGTGCCGCCACGTGCACGGCGCTACTGCCCATTTCCCGCGGCTCGAGGATCGGCCGGATGCTTTGCGCCCAGAGGGAATCGCCGGCGCCGTCCCAGCCGAACCAGCGCTGGTAGCGCACGTCGAGCAGCCCCTGCGTGTTGCGGTCGACCTCCGCGAGGCCGCGCGCGCGCGCCCGCCCGTCCTGCCAGGCGCGATACGGCACGTGGCAGGTCGCGCACAGGACCTGCCCCGAAGGCGACAGGCGAGGGTCGAAGAACAGGCGCTCGCCGAGCGCGATGGCTTCGGCGTTGCCCGAGGCGCGGTTGGAGGGATCGCGCGACCAGGGCGCGGGCCAGGGTCCGTGGCGCAGAATGGCGCGCGTCTCGGCTTCCGTGAAATCCAGCACCTGCGCCTGCGCGCCGGCGGCGCAGGCGAGCAGCACGGCGGCCAGCAGCCGGATCACTCGATGCGCACGCTGTGCGTCAGCCGCTCGCCGCCCAGCTCGAACACGAACTCCCAGCGCCCCGGCATGTGGAACAGCCAGCCCTCGGAGCGGTAGCGTCCCGCGGCCAGCGTCTCGACCTTGACCCGGTAGTTCATGCCGTGCCGGTGCTCGGGCATGCTCGCGTCCAGCCGCACGCGCGCTGCATCGAGCGCGCCCTTTTTCGGGCAGGCCGAGAGCTCGAGGATGAAAGGCTTGCCCACCTCGATCCTGGCGGGCGTCGTCCGGTAGGAAACCGCGACGCGGTCGCTTTCGACGCGCGTGCCCGGCGGCAGGTCACAGGCCGCCGCGCCGGCGCAAAGCAGCAGTCCGCTCAGTGCGACTGGAAGCCGCCGAAGATGGTCTCGCCGTTCTTCCATGCGATGCGCTCGGCCACGTCGCGGGGCAGGTCGGCCAGCCACTGGCGGGACCAGCTGGCGTGCTCGCCGATGTAGTGCCAGCGCTCGGGCGTGAAGGAGTCGGTGCCGACCATGAAGCGGTCGGGGAACTCGAGAAACGCCGCGCGCCAGTCCGGATCCACCTTGCCGCCGCGCGCATGGTCGGTGCGGAAAGCGAGGTCGCACCAGAGATTCTTGTACTTGCGCAGCATCTCGCGCACCTTCTCCGGCCGGTCGAAGCCCGAATGCGCCCAGAGAATCCTGGCCTCGGGCCACTGTTTGAACAGGCGCTCGACCGCATCGACGTCGGAGTGCGCATGCAGGAACAACCGGTGCTGGCGCGCAAGCTGCACCATGCGGCGCGGCACCGGCAGGTCGGCGTCCGCGCCGTACAGGTGGAATTCGCCGATGCCGGCGTAGCGGTAGCGCCTGAGCCGGTCCTCGAGGTAAGGGATCACGCTCTCGTCGCGAAACCAGGTACCGAGCTCGCCGCGCGAGCGGTACGGCCGCAGCTCCGGAATCACCAGGTCGGGCGCGAGCGCCGCGAGGCGCTGCTGCCCGTCGTCTCCCGAGCTGGAAATCAGCGCGCGCTTGAGCCCGGCCTTGCGCAGTATCGCGATGGCCTGCGCCGGTGGCACCACGTCCCAGGCGTCGTGGCTGTAGTGCAGGTGCGCATCGAAGATCGGCAATTCGGCAGCCGCAAGCCGGCCGCCGGGCAGCATTGCCAGCCCGAGCAAGGCGCCGGCAACCAGGGAGTGCGGCTGCAAGGGCCGCCTAGTCGCGGGCGCCGCTGCGCTGGAGCAGCTGCACCATCGGCACGCCCGCGGGGCCGCGCGACTTCGCGATCGAGAGCGCGTTCATGCCGCCCGCGGCGCGCAGGTTCGGATTCGCGCCTTTCGCAAGCAACTGGCCCGCGATGGCGAGATCATCCCGGGCCGCGGCGACCATCAGCGGAGTCTTGCCGTCCGACTGGCGGACGTTGGGATCCTTGCCGTCGTCGAGCAGCTCCTTGACCGCCGCCCCGTCGCCCATGACCGTCGCGGTGATCAGGTCGTTGTAGCGCGTATACAGGGTACGGATGCTCGCAGGCCGCTGGTAGCCGACCGGCTCCGCCGGAGCGGCGGCCGCGCCGCCAGCCGGCTTCTCCGCAGCC
>JAYRND010000056.1:0-7887 GCA_041904885.1 Burkholderiales bacterium | reverse complement strand
GACCGCGAAAAAGTGTTTCCGCGCGAGGAGGTGGCCGAGCTGGGAGCCATGGGGCTGTACGGCGTATCGATACCGGAAGCGCAGGGCGGCGCCGGGATGGACGGCACGGCGCTCGCCATCGCCTGCGAGGAGATCTCGGCATGCGACGGCGCGACCTGCACCATCATCATGGTGACGAACCTGGTCGCCAACATCCTGCAGGGCTACGCGAACACCGCGCAGAAGCGCGAGTTCCTCGAGCCGATCGCGCGCGGCAAGGCGCTGGGGGCCTTCTGCCTCACCGAGCCGCACGCGGGGTCGGATGCCGCCGCGATCACCACGCGCGCCGAGAAGTCGGGCGCGCACTACGTGCTGAACGGGGTAAAGCAGTTCATCACCTCCGGCAAGAACGCCGATATTGCCGTGGTGTTCGCCGTCACGGACAAGACCGCGGGCAAGAAGGGCATCAGCGCCTTCGTGCTGCCGACCTCGACGCCGGGCTACGTCGTCGCGCGCCTGGAGGACAAGACCGGCCAGCGCGCGTCCGACACCGCGCAGATCGTGCTCGAGAACTGCCGGGTGCCCGCTGCAAACCTCCTCTCGCAGGAGGGCGCCGGCTATCGCATCGCGCTCGCTAACCTGGAGTCCGGGCGCATCAACGTCGCCGCGCAGGCGACGGGCATGGCCCAGTCCGCGCTCGACGCCGCGCTGGCCTACGCCGCGCAGCGCATGAGCATGGGCAAACCTCTGCTGGGACACCAGGCGGTGAACTTCCGGCTCGCCGACATGGCGACCGGGGTAGAAGCCGCGCGGGCCCTCTACCTGCACGCGGCGCGCCTGAAGGACGCCGGCTCGCCCTGCCTGAAGGAAGCGTCGATGGCCAAGCTGTTCGCCTCGGAGACGGCGGAGCGCGTCTGCTCGGACGCGATCCAGATCCACGGCGGCTACGGCTACGTCACCGACTTCGCCGTCGAGCGCATCTGGCGCGACGTGCGCGTGTGCCAGATCTACGAGGGCGCGAGCGACATCCAGCGGCTGGTGATCGGCCGAGCGCTCGAGGGCGCTGCCTGATGCCGGCGATCCGCAGCCAGCTCGACCCGCGCTCGGGGGAATTCCGCGCCAATGCCGCGCGCATGCGCAGCCTGGTCGAGGACCTGAAGCAGAAGGCTGCCGCCGTTTCCGCCGGCGGCGACGAGGCGGCGAGGAAGAAGCACACCGCGCGCGGCAAGATGCTCGCGCGCGAGCGCGTGCGGTCCCTGCTCGACCCGGGCTCGCCGTTCCTCGAGGTCGGCCAGCTCGCAGCCTGGGGCATGTACGGCGGCGACGTGCCGTCGGCCTCCATCGTGACCGGCATCGGCCGGGTCTCGGGACGCGAATGTATGATCGTCGCCAACGACGCGACGGTGAAGGGCGGCACCTACTTCCCGATGACGGTGAAGAAGCACCTGCGCGCGCAGGAGATCGCGCTGCAGAACCGCCTGCCCTGCATCTACCTGGTCGATTCCGGCGGCGCCAACCTGCCGAGCCAGGACGAAGTGTTTCCCGATCGCGAGCATTTCGGCCGCATCTTCTACAACCAGGCCAACCTGTCCGCGCTCGGCATCCCGCAGCTCGCCTGCGTGATGGGTTCCTGCACGGCGGGCGGCGCCTACGTGCCGGCGATGTCCGACGAGTCGATCATCGTCAAGGGACAGGGCACCATCTTCCTGGGCGGCCCGCCGATCGTGAAGGCCGCCACCGGCGAGATCGTCTCGCCTGAAGAGCTCGGCGGCGCCGAGGTGCACACCCGCGTTTCCGGGGTGGCGGACCACTACGCGCTCAACGACGCGCATGCCCTGTCGATCCTGAGGCGGATTGTCTCAGGTTTGAATTACAACAAGCGCATTTCCCTGAAAACACAGCAGCCAAAGGATCCCCTCTATCCGGCCGAGGAGATCTACGGCGTGATCCCGGCCGACACGCGCAAGCCCTACGACGTGCGCGAGATCCTCGCGCGGCTGGTGGACGGCTCGGAGCTGGACGAGTTCAAGGCCAACTACGGCACCACGCTGGTCACCGGCTTCGCCCACCTGCACGGTTATCCGCTGGCGATCCTCGCCAACAACGGCGTTCTGTTCTCGGAGTCCTCGCTGAAGGCGGCGCATTTCATCGAGCTCGCCTGCCAGCGGGGCATCCCCCTGCTGTTCCTGCAGAACATCACCGGCTACATGGTCGGCAGGAAATACGAGGCGGGCGGCATCGCCAAGGACGGCGCCAAGATGGTGACCGCGGTGGCCACCGCCAGGGTGCCGAAGTTCACCGCGATCATCGGCGGCTCGCACGGCGCGGGCAACTACGGCATGTGCGGGCGCGCCTATTCGCCCCGCTTCCTGTGGATGTGGCCGAACGCGCGCATCTCGGTGCTTGGCGGCGAGCAGGCGGCGAGCGTGCTCGCGACCGTGCGGCGCGACGGCATCGAGGCGAAGGGGAACAGCTGGTCGAGCGAGGAAGAGGCGAAGTTCAAGCAACCCGTCCTCGACCAGTACGAGCGCCAGGGGCACCCGTATTACGCGAGCGCGCGGCTGTGGGACGACGGCGTGGTCGATCCTGCCGACATGCGCCGGCTGCTCGGCCTGGCGATCTCGGCCTCGCTGAACGCGCCGGTCGAGGAAACCAAGTTCGGCGTGTTCAGGATGTAACCCAGGCGGATGTGACCATGTCGGAATACCGCGCGACGATCGAGTGGCAGCTGCAGGACAAGTTCGAGTACGCGACCTATTCGCGGGCACACGCCATCGACTACGGCCACGGTCTTCGCCTGCCCGGCAATGCCGCGCCCTGGAACATTCCGAAGACCGTCGCGTGGACGCCGGGCGCGGACCCCGAGCAGCTGTTCGTGGCTGCCCTGTCCACCTGCCACATGCTGTGGTTCCTGCACCTCGCGCACGACGCGAAGCTCGTGGTCGAGCATTACCGGGACGAGGCGGTCGGCGTGCTCGGCAAGAATGCCGAGGGGCGCCAGGCGATGACGCGCGTGACCCTCAGGCCCGCGGTAAGGTTCTCCGGTGCCAGCCCCACGGCGGAGCAGTTCGCGCAGCTGCACCATCGGACGCACGAGCGCTGCTTCATCGCAAATTCCGTGAAAACCGAGGTCGAGTGCCTGCCGACCATCTCCTGATCGAGCGGCGCGGCGCGGTGGGCGTAGTGACGCTCAACCGCCCGGAGATTCGCAACGCCTTCGACGACACGCTGATCGCCTCGCTCACCGGGGCGCTGCGGGAGCTCGATGCCGACCCCGCGGTGCGCGCCGTCCTGCTCGCGGGCAACGGCCCGGCGTTCTGCGCCGGCGCCGATCTCAACTGGATGAAGCGCATGGCCGGGTACGGCCTGGAGCAGAACCTTGCCGATGCGCGCGCGCTGGCGGAGATGCTGAAGACGCTCGACCGCCTGTCCAAGCCGACCGTGGCGCGGGTGCACGGGCCCGCCTTCGCAGGCGGCACCGGGCTCGTCGCGGCCTGCGACATCGCGGTGGGCGCGCCCGAGGCATTGTTCGCGCTCACCGAGGTCAAGATCGGGCTTTCGCCCGCAACCATCTCTCCGTACGTCGTCCGGGCGATCGGCGAGCGCTCGGCACGCCGCTATTTCCTTACCGGCGAGCGCTTCGATGCTGCCGAGGCCCACCGGCTCGGCATGCTCGCGAAGGTTTCGGCGCCCGGGAGCCTGGACGCCGATGTCGACGACATCCTCCAGCACCTCGTGCAGGGCGGGCCGGAGGCGCTGCACAAGATCAAGGAGTTGATCCGCGCGGTCTCGCGCGGCGGCCCGGTGACCGACGGGCTGATCGACGACACCGCGCAGCGCATCGCCGAGATCCGCGTCTCGCCCGAGGGCCGCGAGGGCATCGCCTCGTTCCTGGAAAAGCGCAGGCCCGCCTGGGCCGCGCGCAAGGATTGACGTGTTCCGCAAGATCCTCATCGCCAACCGCGGCGAGATCGCCTGCCGGGTCATCGCGGCCGCGCGCGACATGGGAATACGCACGGTGGCGGTGTATTCCGACGCCGACCGCGACGCGCGCCACGTCGCGCTCGCAGACGAGGCGCAGCGTATCGGGCCGCCGGAAGCGCGCTCGAGCTACCTGAGCGCGGAGGCCATCCTCGATGCCGCGCGCGCCACGGGCGCCGAGGCGATCCATCCGGGCTACGGATTCCTGTCGGAGAACGAGGATTTCGCCGCGGCCTGCGCCAAGGCGGGAGTGGTCTTCATCGGCCCATCGCCAGAGGCGATCGCCGCGATGGGCGACAAGTCCGCCGCCAAACGCCTGATGGAGCAGGCCGGCGTCCCGCTGGTTCCCGGCTATCACGGCGAAGAGCAGGACCCGGAATTCCTGCGCCAGGAGGCGCGCAAGATCGGCTACCCGGTGCTGATCAAGGCCTCCGCGGGCGGCGGCGGCAAGGGAATGCGCATCGTCGCCGACGACGCCTCTTTCGCTGCGGCGCTGGAATCGGCGAAGCGCGAGGCGAAGTCCGCATTCGGCGATGACCGCGTATTGGTGGAGCGGTACCTCGAGCGGCCCCGCCACATCGAGGTGCAGGTGTTCGGCGACGCGCACGGCAGCATCGTCTACCTGTACGAGAGGGATTGCTCGGTGCAGCGGCGCCATCAGAAGGTGCTGGAGGAGGCGCCGGCGCCGGGCCTGCCGGCCGGCCGGCGCAAGGCGATGGGCGAAGCCGCCGTCGCCGCGGCAAGATCGATCCGCTACGTCGGCGCCGGGACCGTGGAATTCATCGCTGGGCAGGACGGGACGTTCTACTTCATGGAGATGAATACCCGCCTGCAGGTCGAGCATCCGGTGACCGAAATGATCACCGGTCTGGATCTCGTAAAGTGGCAGTTGTCAGTCGCCGCCGGGAATCCAATACCTTTGAAGCAATCTGAAATTCAAAGGAATGGCCACTCGATCGAAGCGCGCATCTACGCGGAGAACCCGGCGAAGAACTTCCTGCCCTCGACGGGCCGACTGCGGCACCTGCGCATGCCGACGGCGTCCGAGTTCGGCCCGGGCGGCTCGCCCGTGCGCGTGGATTCCGGCGTGCGCCAGGGGGACGCGATCACTCCGCATTACGACCCGATGATCGCCAAGCTGGTGGTCTGGGGCGAGGACCGGACGGTCGCACTGGGCAGGATGCGCGCCGCGCTGGCGCAGTGCGAGATCATCGGCGTCGCGACCAACGTAGCGTTCCTCGCCCGTACCGTGGCGGGCAAGGCGTTCGCGTCCGCGGAACTCGACACTGGGCTCATCGAAAGGAACCGCGCGGAGCTGTTTCCCGCCGATGCGGGCGTCGCCGACGAGGAGCTCGCGGCCGCCGCGCTGGCCGAGTTGCTCGCCGAGCAGGCGCAGGCCGCCGCCGCCGCGCAAGCCTCCGGCGACCCGCACTCGCCCTGGAGCATCGTCGACGGCTGGCGCCTGAACCTCGGCTCGCATCATGAGTTTGTGTTCGCGGAGGGGAAGCAGGAACACCGGGTGGAGGTTCGTTTTTCGGCTTCCGGACTGATTTTCTTCAGGAACGGGCAAGAGCACTCCCTGCACGGCATCAAGGAGAACGGGTGCCTTCAGGTAGTGCTGGGCGGCCGCTCTTTTCGCGTGCGCGCGGTGCGCGACGGCGCCGACTGGCATTTGTTCCGCGATGGCAATCACCGGGTACTGAGCCTGCATAGCGCGCAGCTGGCGGATGAGCCCGACGAGCGGATCGGCTCGCTCTCCGCCCCCATGCCCGGCAAGGTGCTGCAGGTGCTCGTACAGCCGGGCGCCAGGGTCGCCAAGGGGACGCCGCTGGTGATCCTCGAGGCCATGAAGATGGAACACACCATCTCCGCGCCGCATGATGGCCGGGTCGGCGCGATCCACTTCCAGGCCGGCGAGCAGGTGAACGAAGGTGTCGAATTGCTGCGGCTGGAGAGATAGATGACAAAGTCGATTGCCGAGGTACGCAAGCGCTTGTTCGCGTCGGTGCTCTCCGACTGCCTGGACGCCGCGGGCCATCGCGATCAGGCCATGCACGCGCGCATCCGCCCGCTCGATGAGTCGCTGGTGCTATGTGGACGCGCGCGCACGGCGCTCTACATGGACGTCTACGACGCCCCGCCTGGCGAGAATCCCTACGAACTGGAAATCCGCCTGCTCGACGACCTCAAGCCGGATGAAGTGCCGGTGTTCGCCTGCGGCGCTTCCGGCCGCATCGCGCCCTGGGGCGAGCTGCTGTCCACGGCGGCCTGGGCGCGCGGCGCGGCCGGCGTGGTCATGGACGGCCTGACGCGCGACGTGCTGGCGATCCGCGCGATGAAGTTCCCGGTGTTCGCGGGCGGCATCGGACCGCTCGATTCCAAGGGGCGCGGCAAGATCATGGCGATCGACCTGCCGGTCGAGGTCGCAGGGGTGCGCGTGGTGCCGGGCGACCTGGTGTTCGGCGACGCCGACGGCGTGGTCGTGGTGCCCAGGGCGGTGGAGGAGGAAGTGCTCGCCGCGGCGCTCGCCAAGGTCGCCGGCGAAAACGCCACCCGCGAGGCGCTTGCGCGCGGCGAGAAGCTCGCCGAGGTCTTCAAGCGCCACGGCATCCTGTAGCATCGGCGCATGGCCAGACTGCCCAGCCGCGTCCGCATCGTGGAGATGGGCCCGCGCGACGGGCTCCAGAACGAGAAGCAGGAAGTCCCCACCGCGGTGAAGCTCGAGCTGATCGGGCGCCTGGGCGAAGCCGGGCTGCCCGCCATCGAAGCGACCGCATTCGTGTCGCCAAAGTGGATCCCGCAGATGGCCGATCACACCGAGGTGCTGGAGGGCATCCGCAGGAAGCCCGGCGTCGACTACCCGGTGCTGACCCCGAACCTGAAGGGATACGAGGCCGCGCGGGCCGCTGGCGCCACCGAGGTCGCGGTGTTCGGCGCGGCGTCGGAGGCATTCTCGAAGAAGAATATCAATTGCTCCATTGCCGAGTCCTTGGAGCGTTTTCGCCCGGTCGCGGAGCGGGCACGGAGCGAGAAGATCAAGGTCCGGGGCTACATTTCCTGCGTGGTCGGCTGTCCCTACGAGGGCGAGGTCGCGCCGGCCAAAGTCGCGGAAGTCGCCGGAGCACTCCTCGACATGGGCTGCTACGAGATCTCCCTCGGCGACACGATCGGCGTCGGCACCCCGGGCAAGACGCAGGCGATGATCGAAGCCTGCCTGAAGCGCGTGCCGGCCGGGAAGCTCGCCGGCCACTACCACGACACCTACGGCCAGGCACTAGCCAACATCTACGCTTCGATGGAGCTCGGCCTCGCCACCTTCGACGCCTCTGTCGCCGGCCTCGGCGGCTGTCCGTACGCCAAGGGGGCGTCCGGCAACGTCGCCACCGAGGATGTCGTCTACCTGCTGGAAGGATTGGGAATCCAGACCGGCGTCGACCTCGACAAGCTCGTCGAGACGGGGAACTGGATCTCGGCCTACCTGAAGAGAAATTCCGGATCGAAGACCGCCAGGGCCCTCACCGCAAAGAGGGCGTAGTGCAATCGCCTTGCACCAAGGTCTGCGTCATGGACGCCGACGGCCGCTACTGCCTCGGCTGCCAGCGCAGCCTCGCCGAAATCGCGCGCTGGTCCGAAATGAGCGACGCCGAGCGCACGAAAGTCCTGGCCGAGCTGCCGGCGCGCAAGCCGCAACAGCCCTAGGCGCTCAGCCGCGCGCCCAGGGCGCCGGCTTCTTCGCGAGGAAGGCGCGCATGCCGGCGCGAGCCTGCGGCCGGCGCAGCAGGCGCGCGAACTGTACCGCTCCCTGATCAAGCATCGCGTCCTGGCTGCGAAGCGAATAGAGCGGCATGAGCCGCTTTACCGTGGCCAGCGCCTCGGGCTCCACTCGACCGACATCGCGGAGCACGGCCCGGACGGCCCGGTCGATCG
>JAYRND010000426.1:0-33276 GCA_041904885.1 Burkholderiales bacterium | reverse complement strand
TGCTGCAGCGTGAAGCGGGGGTCGCGCGCCGGGTGCGCGAGCAGTGCTTCCTCGACGCAGTCGAGCACCAGCTCGGTGGCCTCGTCGCCGTGGGTGTGCGTGTGGCTCTGCACGCCGCGGGAGAGCGCCTGGCGGGAGGCCTCGCGCAGCTTCTCCGGCGGCACGTACCACAGGCCGTTCGGCGCGCCGTTGTAGGAGCCGGGCGGCCGCAGGCGCGCCGAGAAGCCCTGGATCGAGCCGTCGGCGACGATCTTGACGATGCCGAGGCGAAGGCGCTCGGTGCTCTTCGCGCGCAGCGCGAGGGCGCGGTCGACGAGCGCTTGTCCCGTGAGGAGCTGCAGGCGCAGCAGCGAGACGATGCGCGCCGGGTAGGAATCCTCGCCGGTCACGCGCAGCATCATCGACACCGCGTCGTCGGGCAGCAGGTTGGCGAGGTCGGCGGCGGTGGTGACGCCCTTGCGCACGCAGAGCTTCGCGAAGAGCCGCAGGCCCAGTTCGTCGGAGGCGAGCACCTCGCGGTCGAAGCCGACGTGCCCGCTCGCCATCATCATCGGGTCGGGGCCCTTCAGCTCGCCGGTCGGCAGGCCGTCGGGCCCGAGCGGGATGCCGGGGTGGGTGATGCCCTTCCGCAGCAGCCCCGCGAGCTCGAGCGCCTTCGTGTTGACGTTGAGGATGTGCGCGCTCGCGTGCAGCACGCCGATCGGCCGGTCGCGGCTCGCGCGGTCGAGGTCCTCGCGCGCGACGCGCCGGTCGCCGAAGTAGATCGGGTCGAGCGACCAGGCCGAGAGCGGCGCCGCCGGGTCCTTCAGCGCCGCGCTCGCTTCCGCCAGCCGCGCGATCACGGCCTCGATGGACTTGAGGCCCGGCCAGGTCTTGCCGTGCGGGTCCATGCGGTCGAAGTAGCCGACGTAGACGTAGCGCCAGAACGTGCCTTCCATGGCGTGGCTGTGGCCTTCCACGAGGCCCGGCATCAGCACCTTGTCGGCGAAGCGCTCGTCCAAGGTGTATTTGCCCCAGCCCGCCAACTCTTCGAGCGTACCCGCGCCGAGGATGCGGCCGTCGCGCACGGCGACGTGCGTCGCCTCCGGCCGCGCCGGGTTCAGGGTGAGGATGCGTCGGGCGCGGTAGATCGTGATCATCGGGCGCCCGCCGAACGTATCAGGAAATCAGCGATTCCCGATCGGGACGTAGTCGCGCGGCGCGGGGCCGTTGTACTCGGTGAGCGGCCGGATGAGGATGTTGTTCTCCATCTGCTCGAGCACCGACACCGCCCAGCCGGGCGTGCGGCCGATGGCGAAGATCGGCACGAAGAGGTCGGGCGGGATGCCATTCAGGTAGTAGACGACGCCGGCGTAGAAGTCGACGTTCACGTTCACGCCGTGGCGCGAGTAGGGCTTCATCGCCTCCACGAGCGCCTCGAGGATCTGGTACCACTGCGGCTGGCCCATTTCGCGCGAGAGCTTCTCCACGCCCGCGCGCATGTGGCGCGCGCGCGGGTCCTCGGCGCGGTAGACGCGATGGCCGAAGCCCATTACCGCCTCTTTCGCCGCGCGCTTCTTCTTCACGTACTCGGCGGCTTTGGAAGCGTCGCCGATCTCCTTCGCCATGTGCATGACGTTCTCGGCGGCGCCGCCGTGGGCGGGGCCGGAGAGGGCGGCGATCGCCGCGGTCACGGCCGAGTGCAGGTCGGCATCCGTCCCGGCCACCACGCGCGCGGTGAAGGTGGAGGCGTTCGAGCCGTGCTCGGCGTGCAGGATCATGTCGGTGTCCATGAGCCGCGCCGTGTCGGCGCTGGGCCGCTTGCCGAGCAGCATATAGAGGAAGTTCGCCGCGTGCCCGAGCGCCGGGTCGGGCGCGATGGGCGCGCGGCCGTTGCGGATGTGCTCGTGCGCGGCGACGATCATCGGCACCTGGGCCGTGAGGCGGATGCCCTTGCGCAGCGTCGCGGCCGCCGACTTGTCGGCCGCGTCCGGGTCGAAGGCGGCAAGCGCCGAGACCGCGGTGCGCAGGACATCCATCGGATGGGCATGCCGGACTGTCCTGATGATTTCGAAGATGTCCTGGGGCAGCGTCCGGGCAGATCTCAGATCGTTCGTGAACGCTTCAAGCTCGTTCTTCGAAGGAAGTTCTCCGTTCAAAAGCAGGAAGCAAGTCTCCTCGAAGGTGGACTGCTGCGCGAGATCGTGGATCGAGTAGCCGCGGTAGCGCAGCTCGCCCGCACGGCCGTCGATGTAGCAGACCTTCGAGCGGTCGAAGTAGACGCCCTTCAGGCCGCGATGGATCTCGACCTTGCCCTCTTCGCTCATGTGCTGACCGGATTGCCCTTGTCGAAATTCTCGCCCGGAAAGTATTTGGCGAGGCGGTCGTCGGCGGTGCGGGCGTGCGCCTCCATGCCTTCGAGGCGCGAGATGCGCGCGGTGGCCTGGCCCACGTCGCGGTTGGCGGCGCGGGTCATGCGCTGCCAGGTCACGGTCTTGATGAATTTATGCACCGAGAGGCCGCCAGAATAGCGCGCCGCCCCCTTGGTGGGCAGGATGTGGTTGGGGCCGGAGGCCTTGTCGCCGTAGGCCACGGTCGTCTCCTCGCCGAGGAACAGCGAGCCGTAGCAGGTGAGGTTCTTCAGCCACCAGTCGAGCTCTTTTGCGTGGACTTCCAGGTGCTCTGCGGCGTAGCGATCGGACACCCGTGCCGCTTCTTCCCTGTCGCCGCAGAGAATGACTTCGCCATAGTCCCGCCACGCCGCGCCGGCCGCGTCGCGTGCCGTGGGAGGGAGTTTTTGAATGAGATCGGGAACGAGTTCCATCACCTTCACGGCCAGATCCCTGGATAGGGATATCAGCCAGGCAGGCGACTCGTGGCCGTGCTCGGCCTGGCCCACGAGGTCCGAAGCGACGATCGCCGGGTCGGCCGAATCGTCGGCGATGACCGCGATCTCCGTGGGGCCGGCGAAGACGTCGATGCCGACCTTGCCGAAGAGCATGCGCTTCGCCTCGGCGACGAACTTGTTTCCGGGCCCGACGACGATGTCGGCGGGCTTGCCGGTGAAGAGGCCGTAGGCGAGCGATGCGATCGCCTGCACGCCGCCGAGCGTCAGGATCGCATCCGCGCCGGAGACCTTCATCGCGTAGAGGATCTGCGGATGGATGCCCTCGCCGCGGAACGGCGTGGACGCAGCAACCACAGTCGGCACGCCGGCGGCTTTCGCCGTGGCGATCGCCATGTAGGCAGAGGCAATGTGCGCGTAGCGCCCGGCAGGAACGTAGCAGCCCGCGACGTTCACGGGAATGAGGCGCTGCCCGGCCGTAAGACCCGGCGAGATCTCGCGCGAGAACTCCTGCATGGACTCGCGCTGCACGAGGGCGAACTTGCGCACTTGCGCGGTGGCGAACTCGATGTCGCGCTTGACGCCGTCGGGCAGGCCGCGCGTGCGCTGCTCGATCTCGGCGGGCGGCACCACGATCTCGCCCTGCCACTTGTCCAGCTTGAGCGCGTATTCGCGCACCGCCGCTTCCCCGCGCGCCTCGATGGACGCGAGCATCTCCTCGACCACCTTGCGCGCGTTGCCGGCCTCGGTTTCCGGAGTCTTCTCCGCCTTCTTCAGATGGCTGATCGCCATGTCACTTCCCGTAGATGAGCTTGGGCAGCCAGAGCGCGATTTCCGGGAACGTGATGATCAGTATCAATCCGAGCAATTGCAGGCCCATGAACTGCAGCATCCCCTTGTAGATGTCGCCGAGCTGCCATTCCGGCACCACGCCTTTCAAAAAGTACGCGGACATGGCCACCGGCGGCGACAGCCACGCGGTCTGCAGGTTGACCGCGACCAGGATGCCGAACCAGGCCATGTCGAAGCCGAGCTTGTTCACGAGCGGCAGCAGAAACGGCACCACGATCAGCACGATCGGCACCCACTCGAGCGGCCAGCCGAGCAGGAAAATGAGGCCCATGATGATGGCCAGGATTACGTAGCGGTTCAGCTCCAGCGACAGCAGTGCTTCGGTGAGCATGGAGGGCGTGCCGAGGCGAGCGAACACAGCGCCGAAGAAGTTCGAGGCGGCCACCAGGAACAGGATCAGCACCGTGATTTCGAGGGTCTTCACCAGCGCGTCTTTCAGGTTCGGCCAGGTGAGCCGGCGGTAAGCGATGGTGAGCGCGAGCGCGCCCATGGCGCCGCAGGCGGCCCCTTCGGTGGGCGTGGCCAGCCCGAAGACGATGCTGCCCAGCGCCGCGAGCACCAGCGCCGCCGGAGGCACCAGACCCTTGAAGAACTGCGCCCAGACCTCGGCCATGTCCTTCGGATGCGCCTCCCGCGGCAGTGCCGGCCCCAGCGCGGGGTTGACGAGGCAGCGCAGCATGGCATAGCCGGTGAAGAGCAACGCGAGCATCAGGCCCGGAACGATGGCCGCGGCGAACAGCGTGGTCACGGGCACTTCCATCACCGGGCCCATTACCACCAGCATGATCGAGGGCGGGATGAGAATGCCGAGCGTGCCGCCGGCGGCGATCAGCCCGGACGACAGCTTGACGTCGTAGCCGGAGCGGATCATCGGCTTGCCGGCCATGATGCCGAGGATAGTGACCGAGGCGCCGACGATGCCGGTGGCCGCGGCGAAGATGGTGGCGACGAACATCACCGCGAGGTACAGCGAGCCGCGCACGCGCGCGAGGATCTTCTGCACCGCGTCGAACAGGCGCTCCATGAGGTTCGCCTGTTCCATCATGATCCCCATGAAGACGAAGAGGGGGACCGCGGCCAGCGTCTGCTCCATCATCGAGGAGTAGAACTGCAGGGTCATCAGGTAGAACACCAGCTGGCCGAAGCCGAGGTAGCCGAACACCAGGCCGAGGAAGATCAGCGTGAAGGAGATCGGGAAGCCGACGAAGATGCCGAAGAGCATCGCCACGATCATCGCCAGGCCGAGCATTTCCGGGCTCATTCGGGCCACCGTCCCTTGCTGGCGGCGTACAGGCTCTTCAGCAGTTCCGACACGCCCTGGATGACGAGAAGCAGGATGCCGACCGGCAGGCAGCTCTTGATCGGGCCGAGCATCGGCATCCAGGCCGTGTCCATGCCGCGCTCGCCGCGATCCACCGCGGTCCAGGCCCATTGCGACGCCACCCAGAGGAAGATCAGCATCGCCGGGAAGTAGCAGAAGAGGTACAGCCCGGCATCGACGCGCCCTTGCGTACGCACCGACCATTTGCGGTAGAGGAAATCGGAGCGGATATGCACGCCCTTGGAGAGGGCGTAGCCCGCGCCGACGATGAACATTCCGCCATAAAGCATGCGGCTGATGTCGTAGGCCCAGACCGTGGGGGCGGTGAACGCATAGCGGGCGATGACTTCATAGACCATGCCGAGGATCAACGGCAGCGTCAGCCAGCTCGCCAGCCGGCCGACCCAGCCGCTGAACCTGTCGATGCCGACGATGGCGCGCGCCATCCAGCGCGGCATGTCGTCGGGCATGCGGCGGATCTCCGACCGGCGCCCGGCAATGATTTCGTCGGCGATCGGACTCTGCTCTGCCATCGTGCGTCGTCTCTGGCGGGCGAAAGCGTGGTCAAAAAAGAAGCGGGCCGCGGCCCGCTTCGCTTGGCTAGGGGAGGGCGCTACTTCCTGCGCTTCTTGATCTCGTCGGCGTAGGCCCCGGTCAGCCCGGCGTTGGACTTCTGCGCATCCGCCCAGAACGGGATCGCGACGTCGGCGAAGGCCTTCTGGCTGTCCCAGACTTTCTTGAAGAACGCGTTCTGCCTGGCATTCGCCTCGAAGTTCTTCATTGCCGCCGCCGAATACTCCCTGAAATACTCGGCGGGTGTCTCGTGCAGGATCACGCCGTGCTTCTCAACCAGTTCCTTGAGCGCCTTGCCGTTCTCGATGATCCGGTAGGCGACGGTTTTCGTCAGCGAGGCATTGGCGGCGACCTCGATGGCCTTCTGCTGGTGGGGCGAGAGCTTCCTCCAGACATCGCCATTGATGTAAATGTCCGCATTGACAACGACCTGGTGCAGGCCCTGCTGGTAATAGTGCTTCAGCACCTTGTGGAAGCCGAAGGTCATGTCCGGCTTCGGGCAGCACCACTCGGCGGCGTCAATGGTGCCTTTTTCCAGCGCCGGCAGAATGTCGCCGCCGCCCATGGCCACAGCCGCGACCCCGATGTCCTTGTAGATCTGGCCAGGAATGCCCGGCGGCGTGCGGAAGCGCAGCTTGCGGAAGTCGGCCATCGAGTTGATCGGCGTCTTGAACCAGCCGAGCGCTTCGGGCCCGACTGGCTGCAGGATGAAGCCCTTCACATTCACCTTCATTTCCTTCCAGAGCTCGTCATAAAGCTCCTTGCCTCCGCCGTAGAGGTACCAGGAGAGCCAGGCGGTGTTGTCCAGTCCGACTCCTGACCCGGCGGCGGGCGAGCCGAACAGCGTCGCGGCCGGGTGCTTGCCGGACCAGTAGTGCGTCCACGCGAAGCCCGCTTCGATCAGTCCCTTGTCGACTGCATCCAGCGTCTCGTTGACGCCGACCACCGCGCCGGCAGGCAGCACCTCGAACGTCACGGTCTTGGCGGTGAGGTCCTCGACGTCCTTGGCGAACTCCTTGAGCATCGTCACCTCGTCCGCGGACAGCGGGATCACCGACTGAATGCGAATCTTGGTGGGCTTGGCCTGCGCGAGCGCCAGCGCGGGGGCAACCGCGAGCGCGACGGCAAGCAGAACGAGGCGAGAAAAACTCAGGCGGTTGCGGCCCATCGGGATCCTCCTCCAGGAATGAAAACGCTTGCGCAGGCTATTGCCGGGATTTTTCACAGTCAAGCTGCGGCGCAGCAGAAAACCACTGCAAACGTTTTCATCGGCAGTGATAGAGTCTGGCGGCATGGCTCGCCGGCCCAATCCCAAGCTGCGCGACGTGGCCCGCGGCGCGGGCGTTTCGCTTGCCACGGCGTCGCGCGCGCTATCGGAACCCGACCTGGTGCGCGCGGAAACGCGCGCGCGCGTGCGCGAGGTCGCCGCCATGCTGGGCTATCTGCCGCACGGCGCGGCGCGTGCGCTGGCGACGCGCCGATCGCGCACCGTGGGCGCGGTATTCCCGCCGGTCGACAACCCGATCTTCGCCGCGGCCACGCAGGCGCTGGCGCACGAGCTGGCGACGGCGGGCTACACGCTGCTGCTCGCCGCCCACGAATACGACCCGTCGGCCGAGCTCGGGGTCACGCGCGCGCTGCTGGAGCGGGGCGTGGATGGCCTCGTGTTCGTCGGCATGGACCATGACCCGGAGCTGTTCACGATGCTCGCGCAAGCTGGCGTGACCTACGACCTGATGTGGTCGCTGGATCCGGCGCGTTTCCACCCGTGCGTGGGCGTCGCACACCGGATGGCGTCGGTGCGGGCCACGCAGCACCTGCTCGAGCTCGGTCACCGCGAGTTCGCGGTGATCGCCGGGCGCACCGCGCACAACGACCGGACGCGCGAAAGGCTCGCCGGCGTGCGAGAGGCGCTCGCCGCACGCTCGATCGAGCTGCGGCCCGAGCGCATCGCCGAATCCGAATGTGCGCGGCCGCCGGCGCGCGCGGCGTGCGGCGCGCTGCTCGCGCGCGCGCCGGGCTCCACCGCGCTGGCCTGCGGCAACGACGTGCTGGCGATCGGCGCGCTGGCCGAATGCGCGCGCCGGGGCATCGCCGTCCCGGGAGCGCTGTCGATCGTCGGTTTCGACGACATCGACATGGCCTCGGGCGTGACTCCCGCGCTCACCACGGTGCGGGTTCCGGCCGCGGAAATGGGGCGGCGCGCGGCCGCGCGCCTGCACGCGCGCCGGGGGGGGCGCGGAGTCCCGCACCACGAGGAGCTGCCTGCGGAGCTGATCGTGCGGGCCAGCACCGGCCCGACGCGGCCGTGATCGCGGCCGATTACATCGTCGTCGGCGCGGGCTCGGCGGGTTGCGTGCTCGCCGACAGGTTGACCCGGAGCGGCCGCGATCGGCTGCTGCTGCTGGAGGCGGGGCCAAGGGATCGCTCGCTCTGGATCCACCTGCCGATCGGCTACGGCAAGACCATGTTCCATCCCGTCTACAACTGGGGCTTCCAGACTGATCCCGAACCGACCATGAACGGGCGGCGGATCTACTGGCCGAGGGGGAGGGGACTTGGCGGCTCTTCCTCGATCAACGGCCTGATCTTCGTGCGCGGGCAGCGCGAGGACTACGACGCCTGGGCGGCGGCCGGAAATCGCGGCTGGGGCTGGGACGAGGTGCTGCCGTACTTCCGTCGCAGCCTCTTTTCGGTTTCGGACATCGGCGCGAAGCATGAGCTGATGGAAGCCATCATCGCCGCCGCAGGCGAGAGGGGGGTTCGCCGCACCGCCGACTTCAACGGCGGTGACCAGGAAGGCGTCGGCTACTACCAGCTCTTCACGAAGAACGGCTGGCGCTCGAGCAGCGCCACCGCCTACCTGCGGCCGGCCGAAGGCCGGCCGAACCTGCAGGTCGAGACCGGCGCACAGGCGACGCGCATCCTCTTCGAGGGCTCGCGCGCCGTCGGGGTGCTGTACCGGAAGGACGGCGTGATGCACGAGGCGAAGGCCGCGCGGGAGGTCGTCCTCAGCGCCGGCGCGCTGCAGAGCCCGCAGCTCCTGCAGCTCTCGGGCGTGGGGCCGGGCGAGCTGCTGCATTCGCTCGGCGTGCCCGTGCTCAAGGACCTGCCGGGCGTCGGCGAGAACCTGCAGGACCATCTGCAGATGCGCGTCATGTACAAGTGCACCCGGCCGATCACCACCAACGACGACCTCGCCAGCTGGATCCGGAGCGCGAAGATCGGCCTGCAATGGATCCTCACCCGCACGGGGCCGCTCGCCATCGGCATCAACCAGGGAGGGCTCTTTACGCGCGTGCTGCCGGAGTCGACGAGGCCGGACGTGCAATTCCATTTCGCCACGCTCTCGGCCGAGCTTGCCGGCGCGCAGCCGCATCCCTGGTCCGGCTTCACCATGTCGGTGTGCCAGCTGCGCCCCGAATCGCGCGGCACCGTCCGGATCCGGTCGACCGATCCGTTCGAGGCGCCGTCGATGCGGCCGAACTACCTCTCGGCGGAGCTCGACCGGCGCTGCGCCGTGGCGGGGGTGCGGCTCGCGCGCTCGCTCGCGGCGACGGACGCGCTGCGGCCGTACGTCGCCGAGGAGTACCGTCCCGGCCCGCAGGCGCAGACGGACGAGGATCTCCTCGAATTCGCGCGAAACTACGGCGCGACCATCTTCCACCCGTCGGGGACCTGCAAGATGGGCAGCGACCCCATGGCGGTGGTCGACGACCGGCTGCGCGTGCACGGCCTCCAGGGCCTGCGAGTGGTCGACTGCTCGATCATGCCCACGCTCATCTCCGGCAACACGCACGCGCCGGTGGTGATGATCGCGGAAAAGGCCTCGGACCTGATCCTGGAGGAAGCCCGCTAGGTAGAATTTCCCTGTCCCTACACCTGAGGAGAACCGCCATGGCTGCACGCAAATCCGCGAAGAAGCGCCCCGCGCGCGCACGGTTCACGCTGACGAGCAGCGATTTCAGGCCGAACGGCGCCATCTCGATGGAGCAGGTGTTCGGCGGTTTCGGCTGCACGGGCAAGAACATCTCGCCGGCGCTCGCCTGGTCCGGAGCGCCGGAAGGCACGAAGAGCTTCGCGCTGCTGGTGCACGACCCCGACGCGCCCACGGGCGGCGCGGGCTGGTGGCACTGGCTTGTGCTCAACATTCCCGCGAGCGCCGAGGGGCTCGCGAAGGACGCGGGCCGGGCGGATGGCACTGGCCTTCCGGCTGGCGCGGTCCAGATCAGCACCGACTTTGGCGCTCCCGGCTGGGGCGGCCCCTGTCCTCCGGTGGGCGACAAGCCGCACCGCTACATCTTCACGCTGTACGCGCTCAAGACCGAGCGGCTGGACGCGGGCGGCGGCACCGCATCGCTCGCCGGCTACATGGTGAACGGAAATGCGATCGGCAAGGCGACCCTGACGGGCCGCTTCGGGCGCAAGGCCTAGGCGGCGGACCGCAGGACGCGCGGTGCCTTACGCCGCCGCGCGTAGTCCCAGGATCTTCCGCGCTTCCGCCGGCGTCGCGGGGCGGCGGTCGAATTTCGCGCAGTTGTCGACGATGAGCTTCACCAGCTCTGCGTTGCTTGCGGCAAGGCGGTCCGGCGCGATCTTCAGGTTGTCCTCGAGGCCGGTGCGGCAGTGGCCGCCGGCCTCCAGGCACCACTGATTGACTTCCCACTGGTGGCGCGCCACTCCGGCGGCCACCCAGGTCGCATTCGGGAGGATCTGCTCTAGTTCAGAACGCAAAAAATCAAACACAGTTCGCCGCGCCGGCATTGCGTTCGGGATGCCCATCACGAACTGGATGTGCGGCGGGTCCTTGAGCAGGCCCTTCTTTACGAGGTTGGCGGCGTTGTAGAGCATCGCCAGGTCGAATACCTCGACCTCGGGCTTGATGTCGTTCTCGAGCATGGTCTTCGCCAGGCCCTCGACGAAGTCCGGCGCGTTCTCGTAGATCGCGGTCGGGAAGTTGACCGAGCCGGTGGCGAGCGAGGCCATGTCGGGCTTGAGGTACAGCATCGCGCCGCGCTTCGACTGCTCGCGGCCGCGTCCGCCGGTGGAGAACTGCACGATCATGCCCGGGCAGTGCTTGCGCACGCCTTCCTGCACGCGGCCGAACAGTTCCGGGTCCGAGCCCGAAGACTCGTCGGGATTTCGCACGTGGATGTGCACGAGCGAGGCGCCGGCCTCGTAGGCCTCGTGGGTGGACTCCACCTGCTCCGAGGGCGTGACCGGAACGGCCGGATTGTCCTTCTTCTTCGGCACCGCGCCGGTGATGGCGACGGTGATGATGACGGGTGTGCTCATGGTGAATTGATTATTGCAAGCTTTTCCGGCGGCGTGCAATGATCCGCGGATGCCCGCGCGCGAGCGTCAGCTGACCTACGAGGACCTGGTGCGCCTCGTCGAACTGATCAAGTCCACTTCGCATTTCTCCGAATTCCGCCTCAAGGTCGGCGAGATCGAGGTGAGCCTGCGCCGGGCGAACGGTCTGGCCAGCCCGAGGGTGGAAGACGCTGAATCGCCCATATCAGGAAGCGCGGAACGTACGGCGGCGCAGCAATCGTTCCCGCCCGGCTTCCACCTCGTGCGCGCTCCCATGGTCGGGACGTTCTACCGTGCATCGGCGCCGGGCGCCGCGCCCTACGTCAGCGTCGGCCAGCGGGTAGAGCCGGACAGCACGCTGTGCATCATCGAGGTGATGAAGCTGATGAACACCATCGACGCGGGAGTGCGCGGCGTGGTCCGGGAAATCCTCGTGGAGAACGCCTGCCACGTGCATCACGGCGAAGTTCTCTTCGCCATCGAGCCCGCGTGAAGAAGCGCTTCGACTTCGTCGACGTCACGCTGCGCGACGCGCACCAGTGCCTGTGGTCCACGCGCATGACCACGGCGATGATGACTCCCATCCTCGGCGCCGTCGACCGCGCCGGCTACTCGCATATCAACATCCTCGGCGGCGCGGTGTTCGACGTCTGCGTGCGCTACCTGCATGAAAATCCCTGGGAGCGCGTCAAGCTGCTGTGCGATCGCCTCGCCACGCCCTGCGACGCGCTCACTCGCGGACAGAGCCTGTACACCTTCGAGCTGTTCCCGGACGACGTCGTGGAGCTGAACGCGCAGGTGCTCGCGCGCCTGGGAGTGAAGGTGTTCACTGTCTACGACGCGCTGAACGACAACCGCAACCTCGAATCCTCGGTGCGTGCCGGGCGCGCCGCCGGGATGAAGATCAACTGCTGGATGACCTATACGCACAGCCCCGTGCACACCGACGCGTACTACGCCGCGCGCACGAAGGAGTTGGTGAAGCTGAAAGCCGATTACCTCTGCATCAAGGATCCGAGCGGGCTGCTCACGCCCGAGCGCGGCCGCACGCTTTTCCCCGCGGTGGTGAAGGCGGCGGGCCGGATCCCGGTGCAGCTGCACTCGCATTGCCTCTCGGGGCTGGCGCCGCAGGTGTACGAAATCGCGATGAAAAGCGGCTTCACGCACGGCTACACGGCGTCCGAGCCGCTGGCCAACGGCGCCTCGCTGCCGGCGACGGAAGAAATTGCTGAGCGAGCCAGGAGACTTGGCTTTTCGGTGTCCATGAATGCAAAGGCACTGAAAGAGGTCGCCGATTACTTCCGCTGGCTCTGCGTGCGCGAGGACAGGCCGATGGGCAAGGCAGCCGCCTACGACCCGGCGCTCTACCGGCACCAGATCCCGGGAGGCATGATCTCCAACCTGCGCTCGCAGCTGGCGGCGATGAAGCTGGAGCACCGCCTGCCGGAAATCCTCGAGGAGGCGGAGCGCGTGCGCCACGACCTGGGCTATCCGATCGTGGTCAGCCCGTTTGCCCAATACATCGTCACGCAGGCCACGCTCAACGTGGTGCAGGGCGAGCGCTACAAGACGATCCCGGACGAGATCAGGAAGTATGCGGTGGGGTACTACGGGAAGGTCGCGGCACCGCTTGCGCCGGAGTTCCTGGAACGCCTGAACGTAAAAGACAAGGACTTCGTCACGGAACGTCCCGGCGACCACATCAAACCCTGGCTGCCGCGGCTGCGGCGCGAGCTGCCGGGCGCAAGCGACGAGGACCTGCTGCTCGCCGCTTTCTACGACCGCGGGCTGCTCGAGCCGCTGAAGAAGCCGCGGCCCGAGTTCCAGTACCGCACCTCGCCGCTGCAGGAGTTGGTGGCCTGGCTGGGCGGTCGGCGCGACATTGCGTACGCGCGCGTGCGCTTTGCAGGGACCGAATTGACCTTTTCCGCGTGAAGGCATGGACCTGGACCTGAAAGGCCGGGTCGCCCTGGTCACCGGAGCCTCGCGCGGGGTGGGCGCGAAGATCGCCGCGCGCCTTGCCGAGCACGGCGCGGTGGTGCACGCCGCCGACATTGACGAGAAGGCGGCACTGCGCATGGACGTCACGGACCGCGTCGCGGTCGCCGCCGCGGTGGCGAGGGTCGAGAAGGAAAGCGGGGGCCTCGACATCCTCGTCAACAACGCGGGCCTGCTCGCCAACGGGCCGTTTGATGCGACCGCGGGCGAGGCCTGGGACCGCCTGGTGGCGGTCAACCTGACCGGCATCTACAACTGCGTGCAGGCGGCCGTGCCGGCGATGCGCCGTCGCGGCCGGGGGGCGATCATCAACATCGCGTCGGTTTCGCACGAAAAGGGCGGCGGCGCGTTCGGCAACGTCTGGTACGGCACGACCAAGGCGGGCGTGGTGGCAATGACCAAGGGCCTCGGGCGCGAGCTCGGTCCGCTCGCGATCCGTGTCAATGCCATCGCCCCGGCGGTGGTGGCCACCGACATGGTGCGCTCGCTGCTCACGCCGGAAGTGCGCGAGCGCATCGTGGCGCGCATCCCCCTCGGCCGCCTCGCCGAGGAGGACGACGTGGCGCGCCTGGCGGTGTTCCTCGCCTCGGACTGGTCCGATTTCATTACCGGGGAAACCATCGCGGTCGACGGTGGATTTCTCCGCACCTGAGCTGCTTGCCGCGGCGGCCATCGCTGCCGTGGCGGGGGTGGTGCGCGGCATCACGGGGTTCGGTGGCGCGATGGTGATGGCGCCGCCGCTGGCGCTCCTGTTCGGGCCCGCGATCGCGGTACCCGTCGTCCTGCTCCTCGAATCCGTGGCGGCGACGCCCATGCTCGTGCAAACGCGGCGCGAAGTGCGCTGGAAGGTGCTGGGGCCGATCCTGCTCGCAGCGATCCTGGCCGTGCCCCTTGGAAGCTACGTGCTCGTCGCCGCCGATCCGCTCCTGCTGCGCCGCGCGATCGCGGTCATCGTGATCGTGTTCTCGCTCCTGCTGTTGCGCGGCTGGCGCTATTCGGGACGCCAGCGCACCGGCACCGCCGCCGCGATCGGCGGAGTGAGCGGCGCGATGCTGGGCGCGACCAGCATCGGCGGGCCGCCGGTGATCCTGTACCTGCTTTCCGGGCCCGATCCGGTCGCCAGCACGCGCGCGAATCTGTCTTTGTATGTCGCCGCGACCGCGTTCGCGGGCCTGCTGTCGCTCTGGGCGGGCGGGGTGCTCGCCCTGTCCACTTTCCTCGCCGGGTTGCTGCTCGCCCCGGGCTATCTCGCGGGCCTGGCGGTGGGAGTGCGGGCATTCGCGCGGTTCGACGACCAGCGCTTTCGCCATTTCACACTGCTATTGCTCATGGTCGTCGCGATCGGCATATTGCTCGCGTAGGCAGGCAGGAGAATCGTGAGAAACTTGCAATCTTTCCCTGGAGGGCGCAGATGACCGATATCGCCGAAGTGAAACGCGTGGCAGTCACCGGCAAGCAGCGCATGACGCCCTCGGAGGCGCTGGTCGAGACTTTGGTCGCGCAGGGCGTGCGCAACGTGTTCGGCATCGTCGGCTCGGCCTACATGGACGCGCTCGACCTCTTTCCCGCGGCGGGCATCCGCTTCATTCCCACCGTGCACGAGCAGGGCTCGGCGCACATGGCCGACGGCTACTATCGCGTCACCGGCAAGCACGGCGTGTGCATCGGCCAGAACGGCCCGGGCATCACCAACTTCGTCACCGCGATCGCCGCCGCGTACTGGGCGCACAGCGCGGTGGTGGCGATCACGCCGGAGACGGGATCGCTCTCGATCGGCCTGGGCGGCTTCCAGGAGACAGACCAGCTGCCGATCTTCTCCAAGATCACCAAGTACCAGGCGCACGTGAACAACCAGGCGCGCATGGCCGAGCTGACGGCGCGCGCCTTCGACCGCGCGATCCTCGAGATGGGGCCGACCCAGCTCAACATCCCGCGCGATTTCCTCTATGGCGAGATGGAGTGCGAGATCCCGCAGCCGATCCGCGTGGAGCGGGGCCCCGGCGGCGGCGCGAGCCTGGACGCGGCCGCGGACGCGCTCGCCAACGCGAAATTCCCGGTGATCATCGCGGGCGGCGGCGTGATTGCCGCGGGCGGCGTCGATGCCTGCGTGCAGCTCGCCGAGCTGCTGGAGGCGCCGGTGTGCAATTCCTACCTGCACAACGATTCCTTCCCGGCCAGCCACCGACTCTGGTGCGGCCCGCTCGGCTACCACGGCTCCAAGGCGGCGATGAAGGTGATCTCGCGCGCGGACGTGGTGCTCGCGCTCGGCTCGCGCCTGGGGCCGTTCGGCGTGCTGCCCCAGTACGGCTTCGACTACTGGCCGGCCAACGCCAAGCTGGTGCAGGTGGACGCCGACCCGAAGGTGCTGGGCCTGGTGAAGAAGACCTCGGTTACGGTGAACGGCGACGCCCGCGAAGCGGCGCTTGCCCTGGTTTCGCGATTGAAAGGAAGAACTCTCGCGGCCAACAAGAAAGAAACTGCAAAAGCAATAGAAAATGAAAAAAAAGCATGGGCGGACGAACTTGCCTCGTGGGACCACGAGAAGGACGCGTGGAGTCTCGAGGTCGCCAAGGGCTCGGCGTACATGCACCCGCGCATGATGCTGCGCGAGCTCGAGAAGGCGATGCCCGCCGACGCGATGGTGTCCACCGACATCGGCAACATCTGCCAGATCGCGAACTCCTACCTCAAGTTCGAGCGCGCGCGCAGCATGTTCGGCGCGATGATGTTCGGCAACTGCGGCTACGCCTTTCCGACCATGATCGGCTGCAAGGTGGGCGCGCCCGAGCGCACCGCGGTGGCCTACGTCGGCGACGGCGCCTGGGGCATGAGCTTCGGCGAGATCCTCACCTGCGTGCGCGAGAACATTCCGGTGACCGCGGTAGTGTTCAACAACCAGCAGTGGGGCGCCGAGAAGAAGAACCACGTGGACTTCTACTCGAACCGCTTCCTCGGCGTGAACCTGGAGAATCCGAGCTTCGCCGGCATTGCCAAGGCGATGGGCGCCGAGGGCATCGTGGTGGACAAGGTCTCGAACGTGGGCGACGCCTTCCGCGCGGCCTGCAAGGCGCAGAAAGAGGGCAAGACCACCATCGTGGAGATGATGTGCACCCGCGAGCTTGGAGATCCGTTCCGCCGCGATGCGCTCAAGAAGCCGCATCGCCTGCTGGCGAAATACAAGGGGCTCGAATGAAGCGCCATATCGTTTTCCTGGCGGCATTTTTTTCGATAACGGCCGCGGCGCAGGATTGGCCCAACAAGCCGGTCCGCTTCATCGTGCCCTATCCGCCGGGCGGCGGCACCGACGTGATCGCGCGCATCGTGCAGCCGCGGCTGCAGGAGGCGCTCGGCCAGACGATCGTGATCGAGAACCGCGGCGGCGCGGGCGGGGCGGTGGGCACCGAGGCCGCGGCCAAATCCGCGCCCGACGGCTACACCTTCCTCTTCACGCTCAGCTCGCACACCATCAACCCGCTGCTCTACAAGCTCTCCTACGACGTAGAGCGCGACTTCGCGCCGGTGACGCTGATCGTGAGCGTGCCGCAGCTGATCGCGGCGAACGTGGCTTCGCCGCTGAAGAGCATGCAGGACGTGGTCGCCTCGGCGAAGGCGCACCCGGGCAAGCTGCACTACGCTTCGGTGGGCGCGGGCACGCCCTCGCACATCGCCGGCGAGCTGCTGAAGATCAAGGCGGGAGTCGACATCGTGCACGTGCCGTACAAGGGCGGCGGCCCCGCGGTCTCCGACACACTGGGCGGGCAGGTCTGGCTGCTCTTCGTCACCATGCCGGCGGCGATCGGGCAGGTGCGCGCGGGCAAGCTGCGCGCGCTCGGCGTGACCACGGCCAAGCGCAATCCCGGCGCGCCCGAGATCCCCACGGTCGCCGAGGCGCTTGGCATCGCCGACTTCGAGGTGGACTCGTGGTACGCGATGTTCGCCCCGGCGAAGACTCCGCCGGCGATCGTCGCCCGCATGCAGCGCGAGGTTGCGCGCGTGATCCAGTTGCCCGACGTCAAGCAGAAGCTGCTCGAGCAGGGCGGGGACACGGTCGGCTCGAGCCCCGAAGCGCTCGACCGCGTGGTGAAAAGCGAGCTGAAGAAATGGGCGGAGCTCATCCGCGACGCGAAGATCCGGCTGGAGTGAGCCCGGTCGCCGCGCTGGTACGGCGCGCGCGCGCCGCGCAGGCCGCGTTCGCCCGCTGGCCCCAGGAGCGCGTCGACGAGGCCGCGCTCGCCTGCGGCTGGGCGATCATGAAGCCGGAGAACAACCGGCGCCTGGCCGAGACCGCGGTGCGCGACTCGGGCCTCGGCAACGTCGAGGACAAGATCGCCAAGAACCACCGCAAGACGCTCGGCCTGCTGCGCGACATCGCGCGGGTAAAGACGGTGGGCGTCATCGCCGAGCATCCGGAGCTCGGGGTCACCGAGATCGCGCGGCCGGTGGGCGTGGTGGCGGCGATCACGCCCTCCACCAACCCGGGCGCAACCCCCGCGAACCAGATCATCAACGCGGTCAAGTGCGGCAATGCGATCATTCTCGCCCCTTCCCCGAAGGGCTACAGCACCGGTGCGTTGCTTTTGCAATTCATCCATAGAGAATTCAAAAGAATCCAGGCGGACCCCGACCTGGTGCAAATGCTCCCGGCGCCTGTGACCAAGGAGTCGACGCGCGAGTTGATGCAGCTCTGCGACCTCGTCGCCGCCACCGGCTCGCAGGCCAACATCCGCGCGGCGTATTCCAGCGGCAAGCCCGCGATCGGCGTGGGCATGGGCAACGTGGTCTCGATCGTCGACGCGAGCGCCGACCTTGCCGACGCGGCGCGCAAGATCGCGCTCTCCAAGACCTTCGACAACGCGACCAGCTGCTCTTCCGAGAACTCGGTCGTGATCATCGGGTCCGTCTACGAAAAAATGCTTGCCGAACTGAAAAAGCAAGGCGGAGAAATGCTCGACGCTGCCGAGAAGGCGAAGCTCCAGGCGGTGATGTTCCCCGGCGGCAAGCTCTCGCCTGCCACGACCGCGCAGCCGGCCGGCAAGATCGCGGGATTGGCGGGCCTGTCCCGCAAAGCGAAGTTCCTCATGGTGGAGGAAGACGGCACCGGCCCCTCGCATCCGTTCTCCGGCGAGAAGCTCGCGCCGGTGCTCGCCGTGTACAGGGTCGCGGATTTCGACGAGGCGATGGCGCTCACCGGGCGGATCTACGACTACCAGGGCACGGGCCACTCCGTGTCGCTGCACTCGAAGGACGAGGCGCAGGCGCTGCGCCTGGGCCTCGAGCTGCCGGTCGCGCGCGTGATCGTCAACCAGGCGCACTGCTTCGCGACCGGCGGCAGCTTCGACAACGGGCTGCCGTTCTCGCTGTCGATGGGCTGCGGGACCTGGGGCGGCAACAGCTTCTCCGACAACATGCACTGGCGGCACTTCCTCAACATCACGCGCATCGCGCGCGTGATCCCGGAGCGCGTGCCGGGCGAGCAGGAGATCTTCGGCGGCTATTTCGCCAAGCACGGGAAATGAGCGTCCCGCGCACCTTGCGCGAGGTGCTTGCCAAGCAGGTTGCGGAGCGCCCTGACCAGGTCTTCCTCGTAGCGCCCGAAACCGGCCGCACGCTCTCCTATCGCGAGATCGACCGCCAGGCGCGCCTGCTCGCGCGCTACTTGCGCTCGCGCGGCCTGAAGCGCGGCGACAAGGTGGCGCTCTACCTGCACAACGGCTACCAGGCGGCGCTGCTGTTCCTGTCGGCGATGATCGGCGGCTACGTGATCGCGCCACTCAACCTGCTCTCGCAGCGCTCCCAGCTTACCTATGTGCTTGATCACTGTGACTGCCGAATATTGTTTGTCGCTTCAGGGATGGAAACTGCAATTCGTGAAGCGATGGCGGAAGTGCATCGCCCGATCGAGGTCATCGTGATTGATCCGGATGCGGCGGAATTGTTCATCGAAAAGGAACTTCCGGAAGAACGACCGGAAAGCGTCGCGCCCGGCGACCCGGCGCTGCTCATGTACACCTCGGGGACCACGGGCACGCCAAAGGGCGCGCTGCTCACGCACGCCAACCTGCTCGCTTCCGCGAGCGCCGTCGCCGCCTGGCATGGCCTCACGCCGGAAGACCGTTGCCTGTCGTCGCTGCCGATCTACCACATCAACGGGCAGGTGATCGCCACGGTCACGCCGTTCCTCTCCGGCGGCAGCCTGATCGCGCCGCACCGCTTCAGCGTGCACGCCTGGTGGGACCTCGTCGAGCGGCACGGCGCCACCTGGATCAACATGGTGCCCACCATCATCGCGTACCTGCTCAACGACGCTGGCGGCAGGCAGCAGAAGCGCTTTCCCCGGGTGCGCTTCGGGCGCTCGGCCTCGGCGCCGCTGCCGCCCGAGCACCATCGCGCTTTCGAGCGCACCTTCGGTATCTCGGTGGTGGAGTGCATGGGCATGACCGAGACCGCCTCGATCGTCTTCGCCAACCCGCAGGACCCGGCGAAGCGCAAGTTCGGCAGCGTGGGGCTGCCCTGCGGCGTGGAAGCGCGCATCGTCGCCGGCGAAATCCGGCTGCGCGGGCCCTGCGTGATGGCCACCTACTACAAGTCGCCCGAGCAGACCGCGGCCGCCTTCGACGCCGAGGGCTGGCTGCGCACCGGCGACCTGGGCCGGCGCGACGCCGACGGCTTCTACACCATCACCGGCAGGCTGAAGGAGTTGATCATCAAGGGCGGCGAGAACATCGCGCCGCGCGAAATCGACGAGGCGCTGCTCCGGCACCCGGCGGTGCTGGAGGTGGCGGCCGTCGGGGTACCCGACGCGAACTACGGCCAGGACATCCGCGCCTGCGTGGTGCTGCGGCCCGGAGCGCGGGCGAGCGAGGACGAGCTGCGTGCGTTCTGCATGACGGAACTGGGCCGATTCAAGACGCCCCGGGAGTTCCGGTTCCTCGCCGAGCTCCCCAAAGGGCCCTCCGGAAAGGTGCAGCGATTGAAGCTGGGGGAAGAGCGCTGAAGGACGAATGCCGGTGGTAGGATGATTCGCATTCGCGATTCCCGGCCGGCATGACTCGAACGACCCTCTACAGCAGTTCGCGACCCAAAGCGGCGGCCCCGGCCCAGCCCGCGAGCGCACCGAAACAGGGCGCGAAGAAAACCCGCCTGCGGGACGGGTTTCGTCGCCATCGTGCGGTGCTGCTGGCGGCGATCCCAGGCGTTGCCGCGCTCGCGCTGGTGATCGGCCAATCAATGCTCGCGCCGCGGCAGGCCGTGACCACGCAGGAGGACATCGACGCCGCGGTCACGCGCTCGCTGGAGACCGTGCCGATTCCCTCGCATTCGGCCCGCGCCTACGAGGCCGTGCGCGGCTCGATCGTGCGCGTGCGCTCGTTCAACGAGGGGCCGGACGGCGGCGAGTTCGAGGGCAGCGTGGGCACCGGCGTGGTGATCCTCGACAAGGGCGTGATCCTCACCAACATCCACGTGGTGGCGGGCGCGCAGCGCATCGGCCTCGTGTTCGCCGACGGCATGGAGGCCGACGCCGTCGTCACGGGTACACGGCCCGAGGACGATCTCGCGGTGCTGCAGGCTTCCGCGATCCCGGACGACCTGCAGGCGGCGACGCTGCAGTCGACCAGCGGCCTCGCGCCGGGTGATTTCGTCACCGCGGTGGGCTTTCCGTTCGGCATCGGCCCGTCGGTGTCCTCGGGCGTGGTCTCCGGCTTGCGTCGCGAGCACCGCTCGCCCGAAGGCAAGCGGCTGCTGACCAACCTGATCCAGTTCGACGCGGCCGTGAACCCGGGCAACTCGGGCGGGCCGCTGCTGAACGCCTCCGGCGAGGTGGTCGGCATCGTCACCGGCATCCTCAACCCCACCGAGCAGCGGGTGTTCATCGGCATCGGCTTCGCGGTGCCCATCGAGAACGCCGCAGCGGCGGTCGGCGTGCCGCCGTTCTAGCCACGCAACATCCGGAGCAGCGCAATGGAGCACATCCTCTACGAAGTGAAGAAGATCGTCGTCGGCCAGGACCATTTCCTGGAGCGCGTGATGGTGGCGATGCTCGCGCAGGGCCACCTGCTGGTCGAGGGCGTGCCCGGCCTCGCCAAGACGCTGACCGTGAAGACGCTGGCGCGCACGATCCGCGGCAGCTTCCGGCGCATCCAGTTCACGCCGGACCTGGTGCCCGCGGACCTGGTCGGCACGCGCATCTACAACCAGAAGACGGGCGAGTTCTCCACCTCGCTCGGGCCGGTGTTCTGCAACCTGCTGCTGGCGGACGAGATCAACCGCGCACCGGCCAAGGTGCAGAGCGCGCTGCTCGAGGTGATGCAGGAGCGGCAGGTGACCATCGCGGGCGAGACGCACAAGGTGCCGCTGCCGTTCCTCGTGATGGCGACGCAGAACCCGATCGAGACCGAGGGCACCTACCCGCTGCCCGAGGCGCAGGTCGACCGCTTCATGATGAAGGTGCTGGTCGGCTACCCCAGCGAGGAGGAGGAGTTCGTGATCGTCGAGCGCGTCACCGGCGCGGAAGCCGCGGTGGCGGCGGTGTCGTCGACCGAGGAGCTGGCCGCGGCGCAGCGCGAGTGCCGCAACGTGTACGTGGATCCGTCGCTGATCAAGTTCACGGTGAAGCTCGCCGCCGCGACGCGCGAGCCGGCGGCGCACGGCCTCGCGGACCTCGCCAAGTTCCTGTCGTTCGGCGTCAGCCCGCGCGGCCCGATCCACCTTATCGAGGGTGCGCGCGCGCTGGCGAAGCTGCGCGGGCGCACCTACGTGCTGCCGCAGGACGTCGTCGACCTCGTGCCCGACGTTTTCCGGCACCGCCTGGTGCTGACCTACGAAGCGCTCGCCGAGGGCATCGGCGCGGACGAAGTCATTCACCGCGTGCTGCGCAAGATCCCGGCGCCCGAGAAGCCGCTGGAGACGCATGTCAAAGTCGCCGCGCAGTAGTCCTTCACGGCCTGAGCAGGTCCTGCGCCGGCTGGAGTGGACGGTGCTGCGGCGCCTGGACGGCGCGCTGCACGGCGACTACCGGACCCTGTTCCGCGGGCCCGGCGTGGACCTCGCCGACCTGCGCGAGTACCAGTACCACGACGATGTGCGCCACATCGACTGGAACGTCACCGCGCGCATGCAGACGCCTTACGTGCGCGAGTACCACGAGGATCGCGAGGTCACGGCCTGGTTCCTGCTCGACCTCAGCCCCTCGATCGACTTCGGCACCGAGACCAAGAAGCGTTCGCTCTCCATCGATTTCGTCGCTTTGCTCGCGCGCCTGCTGACCCGCCAGGGCAACCGCGTGGGCGCCATGTTCTACGGCGATAGGGTGGACACCGTGGTGCCGGCGCGCGGCGGCCGCCGGCACGTGCTGGGCCTGCTGCACCGCCTGCTCGAGCGCCCGGAGCTCCCGCGCTCGGACGGCACCGACCTGCGCGCGTTCCTGCGCACGGCCTACCAGGTGATTCCGCGCCGGTCGCTCGTGTTCCTGGTGTCGGATTTCTTCAGCGCGCCGGGCTGGGCCGAGCCGCTCGCCCACCTTTCCCGGCGCCACGAGGTGGTCGCGGTGCGGCTCTACGATCCGCTCGAGCGCGAGCTGCCCGACATGGGCATGCTGCTCATGCAGGATTCGGAGACCGGCGAGCAGCTGTTCGTGGACACGCACGACAAGACCTTCCGCAAGCGCTTCGCCTCGGTCGCCGAGCGGCGCGAGCGGGAGCTGCGTGGCGCGCTCGCCCGCGCCGGTGTCGACTGCCTGGAGCTCGCCACCGACGGCGATCTGACCGACGCGGTGATGCGCTTCGCCGACCTGCGCAAGCGCCGCAGCCGGCTGGTGGGCGGCGGGATGCCACGCGGCGCCACAGGCGCCGCCCTTCCCGGTCACTTGGAGAAAGTGGCATGAACGGCGTCAACTTTCTCTGGCCCGAGGCGCTCTGGCTGCTGGCCTTCCTGCCGCTGCTGGTCGCTTCTTACATCTGGCTGCTGCGCAGGAAGCGCAAGTCCGCGGTGCGCTATGCGAACCTCGGCATGATCAAGGAGGCAATGGGGACGGGCTCGCGCCTGCGCCGCCACGTGCCGCCGGCGCTGCTGTTCCTCGCGCTCGCGGCGATGTTCCTCGCGACCGCGAGGCCGACGGCCACCATCACGCTGCCCACGCAGAAGCAGACCATCGTCATGGCGCTCGATGCCTCGGGCTCGATGCGCGCGAAGGACGTCGAGCCTTCGCGCCTGGTGGCGATGCAGAATGCCGCCAAGCAGTTCGTGCAGGACGCCTCGCCCAGGACCAAGATCGGCATCGTGGTGTTCGCGGGGACCGCCACGCTCGTGCAGCCGCCCACCGACGACCGCGAGGCGCTGGTCGCCGCCATCGACCGCATCCAGCTGCAGCGCGCCACCGCGACCGGCAGCGGCCTCATCGTCTCGCTGGCGACCATCTTTCCCGACGCCGGCTTCGACGTCAGCACGGCGCTTTTCGGCCGCGATGCGCAGCGCAACGCGCCGGTCGGCGGCGCGGCCAAGGACCCGAAGAAGGACTTCAAGCCGGTCGAGCCCGGCTCCTACAGCAATGCGGTGATCATCCTGCTCACCGACGGCCAGCGCACCACCGGGCCGGACCCGATCGAAATCGCCAAGATGGCCGCTGACCGCGGCGTGCGCGTCTACACCGTGGGCTTCGGCACCACTTCGGGCGAAATCATCGGCTTCGAGGGCTGGTCCTTCCGCGTGCGCCTGGACGAGGAGACGCTGAAGACGGTGGCGCTGATGACGCGCGGCGAATACTTCTACGCCGGCACCGCGGGCGACCTGAAGAAGGTCTACCAGACGCTCAACTCGCGCCTCAGCCTGGAAAAGAAGGAAACCGAGGTCACGGCGCTGCTGGCCGGAATCGCTTCGCTGCTCGCGATGGTGTCGGGCCTGCTGTCGCTGCTCTGGTTCAACCGGATTCTCTAGCGGCCACTCTCGGAAGGTCCCTATTCATGGCCGCCATCTGGAAGCGACCCGTGTCCGTCGAGTCGCTCACCGCGATCCACGTCGGCACGACGGTGGCGCACCTTGGAATCGAATTCCTCGAGGTGGGTGACGACTTCATCCGCGCCCGCGCGCCGGTCGATGCGCGCACGCGCCAGCCGATGGGGATCCTGCACGGCGGGATCTCGGTGCTGGTCGCCGAGATGCTCGGTTCCTGCGGCGCGGCCTGCGCTTCGCCGCCCGGGTTCCGCGCCATGGGCCTCGAGATCAATGCCAACCACATCCGCAGCGTGAGCGAGGGTTGGGTGACCGGCGTATCGCGCCCACTGCATATCGGCCGCAGCACGCATGTCTGGCAGATCGACCTGACCAACGACAAGGGGCAGCTCACCTGCGTGTCGCGGATCACCATGTCCATCCTCCCGCCGGCTGCCGCATGAGGGATGAAATTCAGCAGGAATGCGACAAAGTCCTCGACGCTTTCATGGCGGCGGTAAACGCTCACGATGCCCGGGCAATGGACCGCTGCATGCATTTCCCGCATCCGCGCATCGCCGAAGGCAAAGTCGTGGTGTACGGCAAGCCGGGCAGCAATCCGATGGACCTCTTCGAGCGCCTGAAGAAGGCCGACGGCTGGTCGCACAGCCGCTGGGAGAAGCGGGAGATCGTGCAGTTCAATGAAAGCAAGGCGCACGTGATGCTGTCGTACACACGCTTTCGCGCCGACGGCAGCGCGATTGGCGTCTACGATTCGCTTTACATTCTCACAAAGATCGACGGGCGCTGGGGTATCCAGGCAAGGTCGAGCTTCGGACCATGACGGACGCGGCACCGGACTCCTTCCGCGACGAGTGCCCGGCGGCCTGAGATGGGCGCGCCCTATGCCGGCGGTTGCTTGTGCGGCGCGCTGCGCTACCGTGTAACGGCCGAGCCGCTCACCATCTACGCCTGCCACTGCACGGACTGTCAGCGCCGCACCGGCACGGCGTTCGCGCTGTCGATGGTCGTGCCGCGCGAATCCGTCGTCCTCGACCAGGGCACGCCGATCGGATACCGGGTGACGTTGCCCGACGGCAGGATCAAGACGGGCAACGCCTGCGGCAGCTGCAGCACGAGGCTCTGGGGCGAGCCGGTCAAGGCGCCGCAGATCGCCATCGTCCAGCCCGGCACGCTCGACGACACGTCCTGGGTGCGTCCGGTCGCGCACATCTGGACCCGCAGCGCGATGCCCGGCACCGTGTTCGCGCCGGGCGCGATCAAGTTCGAGAAAATGTCGGGCGACTTCGCCGCGCTCATCCGGCTCTGGGGTGAGCGCAATTGGTAACTTTCGCGTTTCGAGTGATGTCCTGTGTGCTGCTCGCGGCCAGTTTCTTGGCGAGCGCGCAGGACATCGAGCCGCGCTCGTATTCCAACGCGCCGGTGGGCGTCAACTTCCTGATCGGCGGCTTCGTGCAGACGAAGGGGGGCGTCTCCTTCGGCGCCGACACGGGGATCACCAACCCCAAGCTGACGACCAACAGCGCGCTGTTCGCGTATGCGCGCGCGTTCGACCTGTGGGGCATGTCGAGCAAGTTCGACGCCATCCTGCCCTACACCTGGCTGGAGGGCACCGCCGAGTACCGCGGACAGGCCGTAGAGCGCAAGGTGGACGGGCAGCTGGACCCCCGCTTCCGGCTGTCGGTGAACTTCTACGGCGCGCCCGCGCTGGAGCTGAAGGATTTCCGCAACTACAGGCAGGACCTGATCGTGGGCGCGAGCCTGCAGGTGTCCGCGCCGCTGGGCCAGTACGACGAGACGCGCCTGGTCAACCTCGGCAACAACCGCTGGTTTTTCAAGCCGGAGCTCGGCGTATCCAAGGCGCTGGGCCAGTGGACGCTGGAAGGCAAGCTGGCGGCGACGATCTTCACGAAGAACGACGAGTTCTTCAACGGCAACACCCGCAAGCAGGACCCGATCTACTCGACCCAGGCGAACGTCATCTACAGCTTCTCGAACGGCGTGTGGGCGTCGCTGGACGCCACCTACTACCAGGGCGGCCGCACGACGCTGAACGGCGAGCGCAACTTCGACCTGCAGAAGAACTGGCGCCTGGGCGGCACGCTCGCGCTGCCGGTGGACGCGCACAACTCCATCAAGTTCCAGGCGAGCACCGGGGTATCGGCGCGCACCGGGAACAATTTCGACCTGTTCGGCGTGGCCTGGCAGTACCGCTGGGGCGGCGGGCTCTGAAAAAACGGAGTTCTTTGATTTAAGTCAACGCCCTAGCGCGCCCTCGCAGCGGGGCTCGGCCCATAATCCCGCGAACAACGGGAGGGCATATGGTTCTGAAATCACGCTTCGTGGCGGCCGCGCTTGCGGCCCTGTTCCTGCTCAGCGGCGCGGCGATCGCGCAAGGCAAGAAGGCGGCGGGAGCCCCGCCCGCGATCGACACCAAGATCTGCTACGGCTGCCACGCGCCGATCCAGGAGTTCCACGCCGGCAGCAAGCACAAGGGCGTGAGCTGCGCCTCCTGCCACGACGGGGTGGACAAGCATCTTGCCGACAGCGCGCAGCGGCCGGTCACGCGCACCGACCCGGCGAATTGCGGGAGCTGCCACAAGCTGCAGTTCGAGTCCTTCGCCACCATGAACTGGAACCGGCCGGCGCGCTTCGAGAAATCGCAGATGACCGGGCCCTCGCCGAACCCGGCCTGGGACAAGCTGATGATGCCGCACGGCTTCACGCGCGAGCACAACCTGCCGCGCTCGCACACTTTCGCCCTCATGGACCAGCTGCTCGTCGACCGCGCTTTCGGCGGGCGCTTCGAGCCCAAGAACGGCTGGCAGTACCTGACGCTGTCCGGGCCGCAGAAGGTTTGGGACGTGCTGGAGGACAAGTATCCCGGCCAGGACCACAAGCCCTTCAAGCCCGGCACCGCCGCCGCGGCCAATCCGGTGTGCCTGTCCTGCAAGACGCAGGACCACATCCTGGACTGGGCCTACCTCGGCGACCCGGTGCCCGGCGCCAAGTGGAGCCGGACCTCCAAGGTCAACGAGATGGCCAAGGACATGAACCACGCGCTCAACTGCTACTTCTGCCACGACCCGCATTCGGCCGGGCCGAGGGTGGTGCGCGACGGCCTGATCCAGGCGCTGACGCGGCCCGAGAAGGATACGCTGTGGCACAAGGACGCGCGCGCCACGAAGATCCAGGTGAAGGACCTTGGCGTGCGCGGCTATACGCGCAAGGTCGCCCTGCTGGACAAATACGACACCAAGCTGCAGTGCGCGCAGTGCCACGTCGAGTACAACTGCAACCCCGGTATCGACCCGGAGTCCGGCAAGCCGATCGGCATGGCGGATGCGCGCACCAACCATTTCCCGCTGAAGGACGTCTGGGAGATCGGCAAGCACTACACCGACCTAAAGTTCCGCGACTTCCGCCACGGCATCACCGGCGCGCTGCTGTGGAAATCGCAGCACCCGGACGCGGAGACGTTCTGGAACTCCAAGCACGACAAGGCCGGCGTGCAGTGCCAGAACTGCCACATGCCCAAGCTCACCGACAAGAAGACGGGCAAGCGCTTTACCTCCCACTGGCAGACCAACCCGCGCAACTACGTGAAGGAGACCTGCCTTACCTGCCACGCCGGCTGGACCGAGAAGAAGGCCCTTTACGTCATGGACTCGCTCGTCGGCCACATCCAGGGCAAGACCCGCAAAGCCGAGTTCTGGCTGACGCGCCTGGTGGACAAGTTCGAGGAGGCGATCGGCCTGGGCGTGGACGAGGCGGCGCTGAAGGCCGCGCGCGAGAAGCACTACGAGGCGCACGTGCACTGGGAATGGTGGACCTCGACCAACGGCGCCTCGATGCATAACCCGGACCAGGCGAAGGAGTCGCTCAACCGCTCGATGGCGATCTCGCAGGAGGGCATCAAGATCCTCGATGACGCCGTGAAGTCGAAGCGCGCGGCGAAATGAAGCGGCCGGGCTTACTCGCCGGGATCCTCGCCGCGGCGCTGCTCGCCGCGGGCTGCGCGGGCGAGGAGCAGGCGGCGTTGCCTGCTTTCGGGGCGCAGACCTCGGCGGCCGAGGTGCCGGTGCTCATCCCGCGCATACAGGCGCACCTGGAGCGCACCCCGCGCGACGCGCGGGGCTGGGTGATCCTCGCGCGCATGAACTTCTCCATCGACCGGTTCGCGGACTCGGCGCAGGCCTACGAGCGTGCGCTTGCTGTCTCTCGCAAGGTGGCGCAGGACCCGCAGGTCTGGTGCGAGCTCGCTGACGCGCTCGCCATGGCGCAGGGCGGCAGCCTGCGCGGACGCCCGCGCGAGATGATCGACAGGGCGCTCGGCCTGAAGGGCAGCCACCCACGCGCCCTGGAGATGGCGGGCAGCGCGGCCGTCGAAGCGCAGGACTATCGCCGAGCGCTCCAGTACTGGGAGCCGCTGCTCGCGCAGCTGCCGCCGCAGTCGCGCGAGCACGCAGAGCTCGCGCGCGCCATCGAGCGCCTGCGCCTGCGCGCCGGGACGCTCAGCGGCTAGGCGGCTCGACTTCGGGGCGGCGCCCGCTTACGAGGTCCGCGATCAGCTTTCCCGAGCCGCAGGCGTGCGTCCAGCCGAGCGTGCCGTGGCCGGTATTGAGGAACAGGTTGGAGTACTTCGTCCGGCCGAGGCAGGGCAGGTTGTCCGGGGTCGCCGGGCGCAGTCCCGCCCAGAATTCGGCTTTCGCGGGGTCGCCGGCGCCGGGGAAGAGCTCCATCACCCGCTTCACGATCGCCCGGCAGCGGGTCTCATTGATCGTGGTGTCATAGCCGTTCAGCTCGGCGGTGCCGGCGATGCGCAGCCGGTCGCCCATGCGGGAGAGCACCAGCTTGTGCGCCTCATCCGACAGCGACATCGTCCAGGCCGCCTTCGGGTCCTTCACCGGCATGGTCACCGAGTAGCCCTTCAGCGGATAGATCGGCAGGTCGATGCCCAGCGGCCGGGCGAGCAGCGGGCTGTAGCTGCCGAGCGCCAGCACGTAGGCGTCGGCCTCGATGGGGGAAGCTCGGGTCTTGACCGAAAGGATTCTTCCGTTGGCAACGGAAAACCCCAGGATTTCGGTGTCAAAAGAAAATTCCACCCCATTTGCGACGCATCGCTTCGCGAGTTCGACCGTGAACTTGTAGGCGTCGCCCGATTCGTCGTCCGGATAGAGGCGCCCGCCCACCAGGCGATCCTTCATCGGCGCGACCGCCGGCTCGATGGCGACGCATTCGTCGGGGGTCTTCATCCCGGGCTCGAACTCCCGGCCTTCTGAATAGAGGACGAGGATGCCGCGCGAGGCCTGGTCGTACTGGAGGCCGGTTTCGCGGCGCAGCGCCTGCAGGAGCGAGCGGCTGTAGCGGCCCAGTTCCTGGAGCTTCGCGGCGTTGGCGGCGTAGCGCTCCGCGGTGCAGTTGCGCAGGAACGAGAGGCCCCAGCGCCACTGCACCGGGTCCGCGCGCAGCCGAAAGAGCAGCGGCGCGTCCTCCTGGAACATCCATCGGAGCGCCTGCAGGGGGACGCCCGGCTTGGCCCAGGGCGCGGCGTGGTCGGCCGAGATCTGGCCGCCGTTGGCAAAGCTGGTTTCCAGGCCCGGGCCTTCGCGGCGGTCGAGGACGCGCACCTCGTGCCCGGCCTGCCGGAGGTACCAGGCGGCGGCGACGCCGACCACCCCCGCCCCGAGAACGGCGACCTTCATTTAAAGGGGCGGTCTTCCCACCAGGGGTAGAAGGCCGGCATGTCCTTGCTCGGCTTCATGCCGAAACGCGGGGGGCGCTTCTCCTTGAACGAGGCGATGCCCTCGGCGACGTCGGGCGAGGCGCCCATCGCCAGGATGCCGCGCGAATCCACCTTGTGCGCTTCCATCGGGTGGTCGGCCCCCGCCATGCGCCAGAGCATCTGCCGGGCAAGCGCCACCGCCACCGCCGAGGTGTTGTCGGCGATCTCGCGCGCGAGCGCGCGTGCGGCGGGCAGCAGCTCTTCGGGCGGCACCACGCGCGAGACGAGGCCGCCCGCGAGCGCTTCCTCGGCGCCAAATACGCGGCCGGTATAGAGCCATTCGGCAGCCTGGTTGAGCCCCACCACTTTGGGCAAAAACCAGGATGAGCAGGCTTCCGGCACGATGCCGCGGCGCGCGAACACGAACCCGAACCGGGCGGCGCTGGAGGCGATGCGGATGTCCATCGGCAGTGTCATGGTGACGCCGACCCCGACCGCGGGCCCATTGACGGCCGCGACGACCGGCTTCTTCGACTCGAAGATGCGAAGCGATACGCGTCCGCCGCCGTCGCGCCGGTCTTCCAGCCCCGCCTGGCTGCCCTTGGTGGTGTCGAATGTTCCGGTGCCGGCCGACAGGTCGGCCCCGGCGCAGAAGGCGCGGCCCGCCCCGGTGACGATCACTACGCGCACTTCGTCGTCCTCGTCGGCCTGCCCGAAGGCCGCGATCAGCTCGTCGCGCATCCGGCGCGTGAAGGCGTTCAGCTGCTCGGGTCGGTTCAGGGTGATGGTGGCGATGCGGTCGGCGACGTCGTAGCGGATGTGCTCGGGTTCCATGCGGCCGATTCTATGACGGCGGATGCCGGTCGGCGGCAAGCCCCACTACAATGCGCCATGGCAGAAAAGACCGCGCCCGGCGAAACGACGCTGTTCATCCAGAAGATGGACGGCGAGCTGCTCGGCTGGGACCAGCCCGAGCTGCGCCTGCGCGAGGCCCTGGACAGCGACGACCTCGTGCTCTGGGGACAGCCGGTCGCGCGGCTGGAGCCGGGAGGGGCGGTCGAGATGGCCGAAGTGCTGGTGCGGCTGCGGGAGGAGGGGACCCGGCTGCTGCCGCCTGGCGACTTCCTGCCCGCCTTCGAGCACTACGGGATGATGGCCGAGCTGGACCGCTGGGTCCTCGGGCATGCGCTGCGGCGGCTGGGCGCGGGCGGCGGGCTGCGGCGGATCAGCGTCAACGTCTCCTCGCAGACGATCCGGCAGCCGGGATTCGCGGCCTTCGCCATCGAGCAGCTGCGCCTGGCGGCGCTGGACCCCTCGGCGCTGGTGCTGGAGATCCACGAAAGCGACGCGCTCGACCGGCCGGAGGAAGCGGCGCGCTTCGCCGCGGAGCTGAAGGCGGCCGGCTGCGGGCTCCTCCTGGACGGCTTCGCGCGCCGCTCGGTGTCCTTCGAGGCGGTGCGGGCGCTGCGGGCCGACTACGTCAAGGTGGACGGCACGCTGGTGCGCAACATCCGGCGCTCGGCCGGCGCCGCCGGCAAGCTGGCGGCGATCCTGCGCGCGGGCGCGAGCGCGCGCGTGGGCGTGATCGCCGAATGCGCGGAGGACGAAGGCATCGTGGCGGCCCTGCGCATGCTCAAGGTCGACTACGCGCAGGGATTCGGCCTCCGGCGGCCGGCGCCGCTCGACGAACTGCTCCGTTCCTGAGCCGAAGCGCTCATCAAAGTTGCGCAGATTCGCGCAATGGAGTATTACTACGTTCCGTGACGAACACGAAAAACTATTTCTTTGCCTAGTTCAAGGCAAATCGTCGCGTTCCCCGAAGTCTTCCCGCTGCATCCCGCATTGCGCATTCATGGCGACGGAGCTCGCTCCGGCGCCTGGATCGCGCGAATCATCCGTACGCGTACGGACGGATCGCGCGCGTAGTTCCCTCCAACCTCTGAGGAGCTCCAAATGGCGAAGAAAAAAGCCAAGAAAAAAGGCAAAAAAAAGAAGTAGTGCTTTGAACGTCCGCGGGCAGCCAGGGTTGTAGGGGCTGCTCGCGGGCGCCCTTCAGTTCACCCGCCTGGCCTTTCCTTTCCAGTACGGCTCGCGCAGCACGCGCTTGAGGATCTTGCCGGTCGGGTTGCGCGGGATCGATTCCAGGAAGTCCACCGACTTCGGGCACTTGTAGTGCGCGATGCGTTCGCGCATGAAATCAATGATTTGCTTCGCTTCCGGAGATGATCCCGGCTTCAGCACGACGCAGGCCTTCACCGCCTCTCCCCACTGGTCGTCGGGCACGCCGATGACGGCGCCGTCGGCCACCGCCGGGTGCTGCATGAGGACGTTTTCCACCTCGGCGGGGTAGATGTTCTCGCCGCCGGAAAGGATCATGTCCTTGATGCGGTCGTGCAGGAAGAGATAGCCGCCCTTCAGGTAGCCGGCGTCACCGGAGCGGAACCAGCCCAGGCCGTCGGGCCGCCGGTCTACGAAGGCATCTGCAGTTGCCTTCGGGTTCGCCCAGTAACCCTTCATGTTCTGCACGCAGCGGATCCAGACCTCGCCGACCTCGCCTTCGGCGCAATCCCGGCCGGCGGGATCGGCGACGCGCAACTCCACCCCGTCCATCGGCTTGCCGGCCGAGCGCAGCAGGTCCTTCTTCGGCCCCTCGGGGTCGTGGTCCTCGGGCGGCAGGTAGGTGATGGCGCCGGTGGTCTCGGTCAGGCCGTAGACCTGCATGAACTTGCAGCGGAAGGTGCGCATGGCGTCCACGAGCACCTTCTCCGAGATTGGAGAGGCGCCGTAGGAGATGGCGATCAGCGAGCCGTAGTCGGCCCGGTCAGCGCCGGGCACCTGCAGCATGAACTGGATCATCGCCGGCACCAGGAACGAGTGCGTGATGCGGTGCTCGGCGATCGAGGCGACGACCTTTGCCGGGTCGAAGTCGGGGTAGAGCACGCTAAGGCCGCCTTTGGAGGCGGTGAGCAGGCCCACGCCGACGCCCGCGATGTGGTAGGTCGGCAGCGCGTTCAGCATCACGTGCGGATGGCCCTCGTAGCCCATCATCCGCGACACCGACTGCGTCAGGCTGACCATCAGGTTGCGGTGCGTAAGCTCGACGCCCTTGGGCAGGCCGGTCGTGCCGGAGGAATAAAGCTGCAGCGCAGTCTCGTCGAGGTCGGGCGCGCGGCCGGGATCTTCGGCCTCGAAACTCCCGTACCAGGACGGGAATTCTTCCGTTTTGAAGCTCCTGATCCCTGCATAGGGGAACGCGGCATCCGCCAACATCAATTTCGCCTGGCCGTTTTCGACGATGTAGTCGATCTCGGGGGGCGCAAGGCGCCAGTTGACCGGCATGCACACGGCGCCGATCTTGTTGGCGCCGAGCACGAGCGCCACGCAGTCCGCAGTCAGCTTGGTCAAGCAGGCGACACGGTCTCCGGGGCCGATCCCGAGGCTCCTCAGCCCCTGCGCGATGCGGTTGGATGCGGCATCCAGCTCCGCGAACGTCCAAGTGCGCGAGGGCGTCCAGTAGACGCGGCGTCCGCCGTTCTCGCGGGCATGGCGGCGGATGGCGTCGAGGACGGTTTCCGGCATCCGCTGGTTCCTTCTATGCCACCCACTCGCTGACCGGCGCGCGCGCTTCCTCGAGCGGCTGCGCGAGGATGTCCACCAGCGCCGGGCCGCCGTGCTCGGCGGCGGCAGCGAGCGCGGACTTGAGGTTTTCCGGCTTTTCGACCCTCC
>JAYRND010000425.1:0-8112 GCA_041904885.1 Burkholderiales bacterium | reverse complement strand
TCCCGGCAGCCCGTAGATCGTGTCGATGCCGTTCATCTTCAGAGCGTCAATGACCAGCTGGAAGCCGTCGGTCATCGGCCTTTGCTGCGCGTCGCTGCCGGCGGCGATTTGCGGTTCCACGGTGCCCATGGGAGCCTCTCTCGAAAGGAGGCAAAGATGATAGAGAGCGGCCCCTGCGCGTGACCTTGACTGAGGTCAAGCGTTTTCAGTCTAATCGGGAGCAATTCATGACCGCGATCGCCCAGCACCCGCAACGCAACACACTGCGCATGAAGCTGCGCGAAAACCGGCTGCTGAAGGAGCTGCGGCCGGAGCAGTGGGAGGCGCTCGAGCCGCTTCTGACGGTCGGGGAATACCGCAAGGGCGACCGCCTCGCCCGCCAGGGCGACGAGGAGATGGTGCAGTTTTTCGTGCTCGAGGGTATGGTCAAGCGCGTCGTGTCGAACCCCGAGGGCCACGAGATGATCCTGCGCTTCGCGGTCGAGGGGGAAATGGACACGTCCTACGCGGCCTGGCGCCTGCGCACGCCCATTCCATACTCGATTGTCGCCGTCACCCGCGTGCGCACGGCCGAGGTGCCGATGCCTCAGTGGGTGGAATTTCTGGAGACCAATCCCGGCGTGAAGCAGCGCTTCGAATACGAAGTGATGAAGCTGATGTCGGAGGTCATGGCGCACACAATCACCCTGCACCTGCTGAACGCTCCCGGGCGCCTGTCGCGATTTCACCGCAAGCACCCGGACCTCGCCGCCAGCATCCCCAAGAAGGAGCTCGCCGCCTACCTCAACCTGACGCCCGAAACGCTCTCGCGGCTCAAGCAGAAGCATCGCCGGACGTGAGTTCCGCGCGCGCATAGCAAATGCTCGGCCGGCTGCTGAAGGACCTCTGGAACGCGCGCCGGGCGCGCGCCGATGCGGACCAGCCGTTGCCGGCGGCGCACCAGCGTGCCCAGGCGGCCGCTTTCCTGTCCTCAGGCCAATGGCGCGAGGCTGCGGAGTGTTTCCGCCGGTTGATTGCCGTCGGTCCCGCCAACGCCCAGGACTGGAACTCGCTCGGGCTGGCGCGCCAGGAGCTGGGCGACCTCGCCGAAGCCTTGCGGTGCTTCGAGGAGGCGTGCCGGCTGGCGCCGCAGTCGCCGGGCGCCCTTTCCAACGCAGCATCGGCGCGCCGTGACCTGGGCGAGATCGACGAGGCGCTCGCGGCCTTCAGGCGCCTGCGCGCGCTGGCGCCCGACGACTTGGACGCGCTGTCGGCGTACCTCTTCACGCTTAACCTCAGCACCCGGGCCAGCCGCGAGGAAATCTTCCGCGCGCACCTCGAGTGCGAGCGCGTGCTGGCCGCGACGCCGCGGGTGCCGCTGCCCGCGCGAGCCGCGCACGGCAGGCTGCGGATCGGCTACCTGTCACCCGACTTTCGCTACCACGCCGTATCGCTGTTCGTCGAGCCGCTCCTCTCGCACCACGACCGCGGGCGCTTCGAGATCTGCTGCTATTCGCTGCATCCGCGGCGCGACGCCACCACCGCGCGGCTGCAGCAGTTGAGCGACCGCTGGACCGATTGCGCGCAGCTTTCCGACGAGGAGATCGCGCGCCGCATCGCCGGCGACGAGGTCGACGTCCTCGTGGACCTCGCAGGGCATACCGGCTGGAACCGGATCGCAGTGCTCGCGCGGCGGCCCGCGCCGGTGATCGCCACCTGGCTCGGCTATCTGAACACCACGGGCCTTAGTACGGTGGACTACCGGATCACCGATCGTCATGCCGATCCGCCGGGCGCAACCGAGCGCTACCACACCGAGACGCTGGCGCGGCTGCCGGCAAGCCAGTGGTGCCGACCGCGGCCGCCACACGCGATGGCCGTCTCGCCCCTGCCCGCGGCCGCGGCGGGAACGGTTCGCTTCGCGTCTTTCAACAAATCCCTGAAGCTGACCCCGGAGACGCTGCGCCTCTGGTCGAGGGTGCTGACGCGGGTCCCCGGCTCGAGCCTGCTGCTAGCAGGTATCGAGGAGCAGCGTTGCGAAGCGATCCGCCGGGCATTCGCGGACTCCGGCATCGCCGGGGACCGTCTTGAGTTTCACGGACGACTGCCGTTCGACCGATTCCTGGAACTGCACCAGCGCGCGGACATCGCGCTGGATCCCTACCCGTACAGCGGCGCCACCACCACGTTCGACTCGCTCTGGATGGGCGTGCCAGTGCTGACGCTTGCGGGCGAGGCTCCAATGTCGCGCAGCACCGCCAGCCTGCTGGCCACCCTGGAGATGCCCGACTGGATCGCGCAGTCCGCGGACCGGTTCGTGGAGCTCGCGGCTCGCCATGCGGGGGACCTGGCGGCGCTTGCCGCGTTGCGCGCGAGGCTGAGGAACATGCTGGAAAGCTCGATCCTGATGGATTGCGCCCGCTTCACGCGCCAGGTCGAAGACCTCTACCTGCAGATGTGGCGCGAGCGCGGGGCCGGCGCCGGCTCAGCGTAGCCGGGAAATCGCCAGCGAGATCAGCGGCCAGACCAGCAGGAACAACGCCAGCCCCGTGAGGGACCCGACCAGGGCGTTGGAAAAGAACACCGACAGGTCGCCCTGCGCGACCAGCATCGCCTGCCGAAACGAGGCCTCCGCCCGGTCGCCCAGCACGATCGCCAGCACCAGCGGCGCCAGCGGATACTGCAGCTTCTTGAATACGTAGCCGAGAACCCCGAACACGAGCATCATCCAGACATCGAACATCGAGTTGTGCACGGTGTAGGCGCCGATCGCGCAGATCACCATGATGATTGGCGCGATCACCGAGAACGGCACCCGCAGGATCGCGGCGAACAGAGGCACGCAGGTGAGCACGACGATCAGGCCGACGATGTTGCCGAGGTACATGCTGGCGATCAGGCCCCAGACGAAATCCTTCTGCTCGACGAACAGCAGCGGTCCGGGCTGCAGCCCCCAGATCAGCAGGCCGCCCAGGAGCACCGCCGCGGTGGGCGAGCCCGGCACGCCCAGGGTGAGCATCGGCAGGAGCGCCGCCGTTCCCGCCGCGTGGGCCGCCGTTTCCGGCGCGACCACCCCTTCCAGCTTGCCGGTGCCGAATTTGTCTCCGTCCTTCGAGAAGCGGCGCGCGACGCCGTAGCTCATGAACGAGGCGGGCGTGGCGCCGCCCGGGACGATCCCCATGAAGCAGCCGACCACCGATGAACGGATCGAGGTCAGCCAGTAGCGCGGCAACTCGCGCCAGGTCTCGAACACGACCTTGAGGTTGAGCTTCGCCTTGGCGCCCTTGAAGGCGAGCCCTTCCTCCAGCGTCAGCAGGATCTCGCCGATCCCGAACAGGCCGATGACCGCGATCAGGAAGTCGAATCCCGTCAGCAGATGCGTGGAGCCGAAGGTCAGGCGCAAGGTGCCGGTCACCGGGTCGGTGCCGACCGCCGCCAGCGCGAAGCCAAGCATCATCGTCGCCAGAGTCTTGAACGGCGGTTCCTTGGACATGCCGACGAAAGCGCAGAACGTCAGCAGGTAGACGGCGAAGAATTCCGGCGGCCCGAACTCGAGCGCGAATTTCGCGACCAGCGGGGACAGGAAGGTGATCACGATCACCGCCACGAGGGCCCCGACGAAGGACGAGGTGAACGCCGCGGTCAGGGCCGCGCCGGCCCGCCCCTTCTGCGCCAGCGGATAGCCATCAAACGTAGTTGCTACCGACCAAGGCTCGCCAGGGATGTTGAACAGGACGCTGGTGATCGCGCCGCCGAACAGCGCCCCCCAGTAGATGCAGGACAGCAGGATGATCGCCGAGGTCGTGCCGCCGGGCACCTGCGACATCGAGAACGTGAGCGGCAGGAGGATCGCGACGCCGTTCGCGCCGCCAAGGCCCGGCAGCACGCCGATGATCACGCCAAGAATGATCCCCGTGAACATCAGCGCGACGTTCTTCCATGACAGCGCGATGGCGAAACCGTGCAGCAGAGACTGGATTTCTTCCATGCCTCAGTTCAACCCCAGCAGCGCCTCGAGCGGCCCCTTGGGCAGCGGGATCTTGAACCAGACCTCGAAGATGAGGAAGAACACGGCACTGTTGCCGACCGATACGGCCGCCACCTTCCACCAGGCGTACTTGCCCAGCCAGCGCATGAACGCGGCGACGAACAGCGCCGACGCCAGGTAGATGCCGAGCCAGCCGATCAGGCCGACGTAGACGGTCGTGGGCACCAGCACCGCGAGCACCAGCTTCAGCTGGCCCCGCTCCACGAACGCGGGATTTTTCCTCGCGCCCGAGACGATCCCCGCGGCGAGGTTGATCAACGCGGAAACACAGATGATCACGCCGATGTAGAACGGGAAATACCCGGCCTGCGGCCCGTCGTCGCGCCAGCCGATGCCAAGGCGCACGCTGTCCAGAATCACCACGGCCCCGATGGCCAGGAACCCTGCGGCCGTTACCACTTCCGCCGTGCGGACACGAAACGCCGGCCTGCCCTCACCGCTCTGCGCCATGCTCCTCCCGATAACAAAAGCGGGGGCCGAGGCCCCCGCCTTGACCGCCGCCGCGCACCTATTGGCCGGCGATGAACTTCGCGGCCTTCATCAGCGACACGTGGCGCGCCTCCTCGCGCGCGACCCAGTCCGCATACTCCTTGCCTTCGAGCGAGGTGGTGTTGAAGGCGCCACGCTCCATCAGATCCTTCCACTCAGGGGTCTCCTGCACCTTGCGGAACAGATCCACGTAGTACTTCACCTGGTCGGGCGTCACGCCGCCGGGCATGAAGATGCCGCGCAGCATCAGGTAATCGACGTCCAGTCCGCCTTCCTTGCAGGTCGGGATGTCGGCCCAGGACATGGTGTCGGTCACCTTGGACTTATAGGGCATGCGCTTGGGATCGAACACGCACAGCGGCTTGAGCTTGCCGCCGCGCCAGTGCGCCACCGCCTCGATCGGGTTGTTGACCGTCGAATCGGCATGGTTGCCGACCAGCTGCACCGCCACATCGCCGCCGCCGCGGAACGGCACGTAGATGAACTTGGCGCCTGTCTGCTGCTCGATCGCCGCCGTGATGATCTGGTCTTCCTGCTTCGAGCCGGTGCCCGCCATCTTGAACTTGCCGCCGGCCGCCTTCGCTGCGGCGATGTAGTCCTTGGCGGACTTGTACGGCTTGGAGGCGTTGGTCCAGAGGACGAACTGATCGAGCGCCAGCATCTTCACGGGCGTCAGGTCGCGCCAGTTGAAGGGCACGCCCGTGGCCAGCGGGGTGGTGAACAGGTTCGAAAGGGTGATGATGATCTTGTGCGGGTCGCCCTGCGCGGCCTTCACGTCCAGGAAGCCCTCGGCACCCGCGCCGCCGGCCTTGTTGACCACGACCATCGACTGCTTCATCAGGCCGTGCTTGGCGATGATCGCCTGCGCCGCGCGCGCCATCTGGTCGGCGCCGCCGCCCGTGCCCGCCGGAATGATGAACTCCACCGTCTTGGTCGGCTCCCAGGCCTGCGCGGCACCCGGTGCGAACGCGGCGGCAACGGCGACCGCCAGCGCGGCAGCCGTCCGTACGTTTCGAACGACGTTCATTCTCATGTTCTCCTCCTCCTTTGTTCGGGATTCTGGAACCCCCGCACAACCTGTGACCTTGATGGCGGTCAAGAGTTCGGCGTCTTGCCCGCTACCTCCTGCGTGCGCCCGGCGGATGCCGCCTCCTGCCGCCGGGCGAGCCACTTGCCCCACAGCACCACGATCACGGCGCCGATCGCGCCCGAGACCAGGGCCAGCTTTACCTCGCCGACGGTCGGATTGCCGTCGTTGAACTGGACGCCCATCCCCGCCATCCAGCCTGCGAGCGCGGGGTCGGTCACCAGCATCTCGCCAGCGACGAAGCCGAGCAAACCCCCGCCGACGGTGATGATCACCGGCCAGCGCTCCATGAGGCGCAGCAGCAGTGTCGAGCCGAATATCACCAGCGGGATCGAGATCGCAAGCCCGAGGATCAGCAGCAGATAGCTGCCCTGCGCCGCGGCCGCGACCGCGATCACGTTGTCGATGCTCATCACCAGGTCGGCGATCAGGATCGTCTTCACGGCGGCAATCAGGTTGTCGCTCGCGTCGATGTCCTCGTTGTCCTCTTCCGGCACCAGCAGCTTCACGCCGATCCAGAACAGCAGCAGGCTGCCGATGATCTTCAGCCAGGGCAGGGTCAGCAGCGCCACCGCGAAGATGGTAAGGACGATCCTCATCACCACCGCGGCGCCGGAACCCCAGAGGATCGCGGCCTTCTGCTGCTTGGGCGGCAGCGAGCGCGCGGCGAGCGCGATCACCACCGCGTTGTCGCCCGACAGTATGATGTTGACGCCGATGATTTTCAGCAGGCCGATCCAGAACGCCTGGCTGGCGAGTTCCTCGAGCATGTCGCCCTATCGCACCAGCAGCACCGGCGTATCCGAGATGTGCATGACCTTGGTGGCAGTAGAGCCCAACAGTGCCTTGCCGACCTCGGTCATGCCGCGCGTGCCGATGTAGATCAGATCGCAGCGCGTGTCGCGGGCGCGCTTGACGATGGTTTCGGCGACCGGTCCGACCAACACGGTGGCCTTGTGCTTGATACCCGCAGCATTCAGCCGGCGCCGAGCGGGGGCGAGCCGCGCCTCGCCTTCTTCGTCGTAGTACGCCTGGATCTGCCGCTTGCCGACCACCATCCCCATGCGCGGCAGCTTCGGGACAGGAAGATGCACTGTCAGCAGCTCCACGTCCGGGCTCTCCCGGTACCAGTTGGCATGGTCGATCAGGCACTGCACGGCGTCGAGCGAATTTTTCGAGCCGTCCACCGCGACGAGGATCTTCATGGGCCGAATTCTACCGCGCTAGAACAGGCCGACCACCTTGCCGTCCACCAGGTCGATCTTCTCGGCCGAAGGAACCTTGGGCAGCCCGGGCATGGTCATGATGTCGCCGCAGATCATCACGACGAACTCCGCGCCGGCGGCCAGCCGCACCTCGCGGACATTGACCGTGTGGTCGTTCGGCGCGCCGCGCGTCGCAGCGTTGGTGGTGAACGAGGACTGGGTCTTCGCCACGCATACCGGGAAGTGGCCGTAGCCGTCGTCCTGCAGCTTCTGGACCTGCGCCTTGACCTTGGCATCCGCGGTCACCGCGCCGGCGCGATAGACCTTCTTCGCGATCTTGGTGATCTTCTCCCAGAGGGGGTCGGCGTCCTCGTAGACGAAAGTCGGCTTCGACGGCTTGTCGCAGAGGCCGACCACGATCTTCGCCAGCTCGGCCGCGCCCTTGCCGCCCTCGCCCCAATGGGTAGCGGTCACGACTTGCGCTCCAAGTTTTTGCATTCGTTCTGAAACCAATTTCAATTCGGCATCCGTGTCGAACGTAAAGCGGTTGATCGAAACCACGCAGGGAATGCCGTAAACCTTGGACACGTTCTCGACGTGGCGCTCGAGGTTGACGAGTCCCTTTTCCAGCGCCGCCAGGTTCTCCTTGCTCACCTCCTTGACGTCGACGCCGCCGTGGTATTTCAACGCGCGCATCGTCGCCACGATGACCGCGGCCGCGGGCCGCAGGCCCGTCTTGCGGCACTTGATGTCGAGGAATTTCTCGGCTCCCAGGTCGGCGCCGAAGCCCGCCTCGGTCACCACGTAGTCGGCGAGCTTGAGAGCGGATTGCGTCGCGAGCACGGAATTGCAGCCGTGGGCAATGTTGGCGAAAGGCCCGCCGTGCACGAAGGCCGGGTTGTTCTCCAGCGTCTGCACGAGGTTGGGGGCAAGCGCGTCCTTGAGGAGCACCGTCATGGCGCCATGCGCCTTGAGGTCCCTCGCCCGCACCGGCTTCTGGTCGCGGGTGTAGCCGACCACGATGTTGCCGAGGCGGTTCTTGAGGTCCTCGAGCGAGGTCGACAGGCAGAAGATCGCCATCACCTCGGAAGCGACCACGATGTCGAAGCCGTCCTCGCGCGGGTAGCCGTTCGGCGTGCCACCCAGCGCGACGACGATGTCGCGCAGCGCGCGGTCGTTCATGTCCACTACCCGCTTCCACTGGATCCTGCGCACGTCGATGCCGAGCTCGTTGCCGTGCGAGATGTGGTTGTCGAGCATCGCCGCGAGCAGGTTGTTGGCGAGCGCGATCGCCGAGAAATCTC